>JAAANZ010000027.1 GCA_009909065.1 Alphaproteobacteria bacterium
ATAGGTCAGCACGCCGCGCAGGCGCAGGCTGTCGGAGAATGCGCGCTGGACATGGAGGCGATGGGCCCTGTCGGTGGCGCCTTCGCCCTCATCGGCGAAGGCGAAGCGGTATTCCGCGGCGCGGTCGCCTGCGTCCACCTCCGGCCCGAACACGGTGCCGAGCGTCTGCGCGCCCGCGGGCGCGGCGGTGAAGCGGCGGTGAAGCTGAGGGCGATGAGCGCAGCAAGAGCTGGCTTCATGGGCGGGGCTCCTGTTTTCCGGGGCGTGGAAAGGGAGCGATGTGGGGGGAGGCGGCGCGAAGTTCCAGTGGGGGGTGGGGTGCATGGCGCGCCGCAATAGGCAACAACGGTTGTGGCGGCGATGGAGGATGGTGCATATCGGGCTTTGCTCTCAATGCGCCCTACGGAGCGAAGCGATGGTTACTGGTTCACCGTCTTCGGGACACATTAATCCACGCTGGGGAGTATGGCAGGGTGCGAAAGGGGGAAGATCAAGCGACACGCATTCCAACCCACAACTTGCTACGCTTGGTTGATACACTCTACAAATCAATTCTCAGTTCTCTTATGCATTCTCCGAAGTTCGAATTAATCATCAAAGAGCTATCTCCGATATTCACGGAGTCTCGGCTTAAACATGTTTGGAAAAAAGTCAGATACGCGGTGCGGCGTTTCCCGCTGAGGGACGCCATCGATCACTTTGATTTCGAGATCGAATTGGAAGCTCGAATTCGGCACTTGAGCCGGAACGTAAAAGAAGGACAGTACGCCCCGAAAGGCCAAAACCGTTATCGTGTGGAGAAATCGAAGGGTCTTTGCCGTCAACTAGTGATGCCGACAGTGCAAGACTGTATCGTTCTACAAATTCTATCGGATTGTCTATACCACGAAATTACCAAAACCGCCCCAAGCGCTAAAGCTTATTTCAAGCCCGAAGATGGCAACTTCAATAAAAAATTTGAATTACTTGCCGCCGAACAATACGGATCACGAAAAGCCTGGCTTGATTTTCAAAATAAGCTATTTGGTTTTCCAATAAACTACAAATTTCTCGTGATAACCGATATAGCCAATTACTACGACTTTGTTAAATACTCCCATCTGAGAAATGTTATATCGCCAAAAACAGACAAAGCGGAATGTATTCTAGATCTTCTAATATTTGTTTTGTCTGGATTGTCGTGGTCACCAGACTATATGCCGACGCAACTCACAGGACTCCCTCAAATTGACATAGATGCACCAAGGCTTCTAGCTCACGCCTTGTTATTCGAAATTGATAACCACATAGAGCACACTGCAAAGATGGATCACGTCAGATTCATGGATGATATTGATGTCGGTGCAAATTCAATATCTGAAGCAAAAAAGATACTCAGAGATATCGACCTGATTCTGCAGACTCGACAGCTTCGATTGAATTCTGGGAAAACAAAAATACTTACTGCTAAAGATGCAGAAAAACATTTATGCATCAAAGAAAACTACATCCTAACGGTCTGGCAGCAACAAATGGATAAGGATATTGCGCACGGGAAGAATACTAAACGTCACGCTGAAAGAGTAGTAAAGATTGTTTCTCGCGGGCTTTCTGAAGGATTCTTTGATCGAGGGAACGGCGAAAAGATACTCAAGAGGCTGATAACCACAGCAAATAAGCTAGGGGCTGAACTGCGGCTTGATGATATTATTCGAATTATTAGGCTGCGCCCCGGCGTTAGAGCGAATGCGTTTTGGCACCTTTCCAAGAGAAGGTTAGGAATGCGAGAACTCCGCCCGTTAAGAGATTTGGTGCTGGACGAAGTTTTTGTTGACGACGACGCGTTTATGCAACTGACAAAACTGCTCACAGAGGCGAGTGTCGTCAAAAGTAAACCCGTCCAAAATACCATTCGCGACATTTGCAAATACCTATTTGATAAATCAGGTTTTGGTGTGGTGCTTGCGCAACGAATTGCGGGACGATTCCTTACTAGAAACGAAGTCCTTCATTACACTGGCGCGAAAAGAACACTTTGGGAGCACAATTATGTAATGGGTCGTTATATCGCGGCCCACTACCCCACAATGATGAAGTCTCCGACCTACCTTGCGAAGTTTAAAGCGTCTTTAGAGGCATCCAAAAATGATGGCTGTGCCACAGTCCAAGAATTCTATGAAAATTTAGTATTTCAGAAACCAGACAAAAAGATCAAGTATTACTGTAGGGCGCCTAATCCTACACTTCCATTAGGGGCAAATTTCGAGAAGGTCATGATGCTGGTTGCACTGGTTCAAAATAATACCGAACTGTCGAAAGCAGACAAAGACGCTTTAATGGCTAACCACACCAAGCTTGTTTCTGATCCGTATTACGGGCCATTGCTCAAGTATTAAACTCCCAACTCCGCTTCCCTCAACTTCTTCACCTCGTCGCGCAGCCGCGCGGCTTCCTCGAACTCCAGGTTCGCTGCGGCGTCGCGCATCTGGCGTTCGAGGTCGGCGATATGCGCGCCCATATTGTGCCCCGGTTCGCCCGCCAGTGGCAAGGCCGGGCTTTCTGCAACCCCGCGGCGGTCGCGGGTGCGGCGGGACTTGCCGCCCTTGAGCTGGCCCTCGCCATAATTGCCGGCGCGCGGTTTCTCGCCGAGTTCGCCGAGAATGTCGGACACGGCGCGCTTGATCGTGGTCGGCGTGATGCCGTGCTCGGCATTCCAGGCGAGCTGTTTGGCGCGCCGGCGCTCGGTCTCGTCCATGGCGCGCTGCATCGAGCCGGTGATGCGGTCGCCATAGAGGATGACGCGCGCTTCCGAGTTGCGCGCCGCCCGGCCAATGGTCTGCACCAGCGAGGTCTCCGAGCGCAGGAAGCCCTCCTTGTCGGCGTCGAGTATGGCGACCAGCCCGCATTCGGGAATGTCCAGCCCCTCGCGCAGGAGGTTGATGCCGACCAGAACATCGAACTCGCCGAGGCGCAGGTCGCGGATGATCTCGATCCGCTCCACCGTGTCGATATCCGAATGCATGTAGCGCACGCGCACGCCCTGTTCGTGCAGGTATTCGGTAAGGTCCTCGGCCATCTTCTTGGTCAGCGTGGTGACCAGCGTGCGGTGGCCCTTCGCGGCGGTCTCGCGGATCTCGGCGAGGACATCGTCGACCTGGTTGGCGCCCTCGGCCGCCACGGGGCGCACCTCCACCGGCGGGTCGATGAGGCCCGTGGGTCGGATCACCTGTTCGGTGAAGACCCCGCCGGTGCGCTCCATCTCCCAGGGGCCGGGCGTGGCGGAGACATGCATTGTCTGCGGGCGCATCGCGTCCCATTCCTCGAAGCGCAGCGGCCGGTTGTCGGCGCATGACGGCAGGCGGAATCCGTATTCGGCGAGGGTGCGCTTGCGGTTGAAGTCGCCGCGGAACATCGCACCGAGCTGCGGAATGGTCTGGTGGCTCTCATCGACGAAGAGCAGGGCATTGTCCGGGATGTATTCGAACAGGGTCGGCGGCGGCTCGCCCGGCTTGCGGCCGGTGAGATAGCGCGAATAATTCTCGATCCCGTTGCAGGAGCCGGTGGCCGCGAGCATTTCGAGGTCATATTGCGTGCGCTGCTCGATGCGCTGGGCCTCCAGCAGTTTCCCGTGCTGTTCGAAATGCGCGATGGTGGATTTCAGCTCCGCCTTGATGGACTCGATGGCCTGGTTCAGCGTCGGGCGCGGGGTGACATAATGGCTGTTGGCGTAGAGCTTGATCGCGTCCAGCCGGTGCAGCGTGCGCCCGGTGAGCGGGTCGAACTCGGTGATCGCCTCCAGCTCGTCGCCGAAAAAGGAGAGTTTCCAGGCGCGGTCTTCATAATGGGCGGGGAAGATGTCGATGACATCGCCCTTCACGCGGAAACTGCCGCGCGAGAAGGAGACGTCATTGCGGGTGTATTGCAGGGCGACGAGCTGCTGCATCACCTCGCGCGGGTCGATCTGCTGGCCGGCCTCCAGCTTGGTCGTCATCGAGGTGTAGGTCTCGACCGAGCCGATGCCATAGATGCACGAGACCGAGGCGACAATGATCGTGTCATCGCGCTCGAGAATGGCGCGCGTGGCCGAGTGGCGCATCCGGTCGATGGCCTCGTTGATGGAGGATTCCTTCTCGATATAGAGGTCCCGGTTGGGGACATAGGCTTCGGGCTGGTAATAATCGTAATAGGAGACGAAATATTCCACCGCATTGTCGGGGAAGAAGGATTTGAACTCGCCATAGAGCTGGGCGGCGAGCGTCTTGTTCGGCGCGAGGATGAGGGCCGGGCGCTGGGTGCGCTCGATCACCTGCGCCATGGTGAAGGTCTTGCCCGTGCCGGTCGCGCCGAGCAGCACCTGGTCGCGCTCGCCGGCCTGCGCGCCTTCGACGAGTTCGGGGATCGCGGTGCGCTGGTCGCCGGCGGGCTGATACTCGGCCTCCAGCCGGAAGCGGCGCCCGCCCTCGAACTTCTCCCAGTCCCGCTCGGGCCGGTGCGGCGCCCATTCCTCGGGCGCGCCCTTCAGCCCCCCCTCGTCCAGAACCGAATAATCGAAAATCGCCGGCGCCTCGGCGGCGCCCTGTTTGCTGCGTGCCATGGGGGGAACATGGCGCGGGATCGTGGCCAGGGGAAGGGGGTGGTTGAGCCCGCCGGGATTTCTGGTTAACGAACAACTAAAGGGGGAGCTTTTTTGCCGTTTGTTAGACCTGAGAGTGCTCTTTATCCGCTTGTCCACCGCTGGCTGCAGGCGGATTTCAAGGCGTCCGAAGCCATGAGGGCTGAGGCTAGGAACGCCGTCACTTTCACAGATAATATTGCCGAACAAGGCACGCGACATGGCGGACTATGGTCTCAACCGGACCTGGCTGCGGTGGTGTATGCGAAGGCGCGATATCTGCCACACTGGACCGCCGACCTGTATTCATTTGAGGTCAAGACAGGTGATGGGATCGGGCAGGAGGCGGTCTACGAGGCCTTTGCCCATACACGATTTGTGAATTTCTCCTACCTGGTCTGGCAGGTTCCGATTGCGCAAAGAGACATCGACAATCGGGTTTTGGACTTGTGCCAGAAGTTCGGTTTGGGTGCTCTCATTACCCCCGAACCGGATGATCCAAGAAGCTACCGGGTGGTGCATACTCCGCTACGAAGGGAAACCCCGCCATCCACGTTCGACCAATTCATCTCCGAGCGGTTCAGCGAGCAAACCAAGCGCGCGATCCAGGGCTGGTTGTCGGCGGCGGGCTGGGCGCAGGACGGTCGGCAAGACGGAAGATATTAATGCGAATAGCAGTTGCGAACATGAAGGGCGGAGTTGGCAAGAGCACAACGACGATGATGCTTGCTGACACGCTTTCTCTCCACCATGAAAAGCGAGTCCTGATAGTCGATTGTGATCCACAGGCGAATTGTAGTCAGATGGTCTTAAGCTACGAGGGCCTGAAAGAGGCGAAGGCGTCTCATAAGACGTTGGCATCCTGGATCGAATCGCTGATCGGGCGTTCGATTTACGGAGAGAAGATGCAGCGCTATCAGGCGGGCCAGACGATCTGCTATGACGTATCCGAACTGACGAACTTCAAGCCAGGATGGTTCAATCAAAACCCATCTGAAGGGCGTTTGTCGATCTGGCCATCAATCCCCGATTCGCGTTTTGCGGAACTCATGTTCGACGCTGAGCACGTTCAGAACGGCGATCTTGAGCATCCGCGTCGGGTATTGGCCCAAGAAATCAGCCGCGGACTCAAGGAAGCTTTGACGGACGAAGAGATAGCGATCTTTGATTGTCCGCCTGGGTTCTCAACGCTTGCGCAGGCGGCTCTCCTGAATGCCGATTTCATCCTGTCACCTCTGAACGTGGACTTCGTTTCACTGTGGAGTCTGAAGACTTTTTGGAATCAGGGACTGTCCGATACCTTGAAGATCAGTGATCGGGTTCCCCGCTACGCGATGTTCACGATGGTCAGGAACTCCGGCGGGCGCGAAGAACGAATGCGCCTGAGGCAAGAGCTGTCAGCTTTCGCCAATGGACAACGGATCCGCGCCGAGGTCTCATTCTCGGTTCAGGGGCTCCGAATGGCCACACGAATCGCTCCCGATTCACAGCGGAGCTTCAACGAAAAATACGGTTCGCTGCGTGGAACCGTCAGAGCGCTTGGTGACGAAGTCGCTGAGCTGATTTCCTCACAAAAGGAGAGTGAAAATTGACGACTCGGGAAGTTGCGCCTGACGCAGCGCTGAATGCATTTCTTGAAGCCGTGAGAGATGCGGCCGCGGAAGATCCCGCCTTTAAGGCGCGCCTCATTGACGCCTTGGGCTTTACTGTTCTGTATGAAGGCGAAGAACAATTCGAAGGCGCCAACCCTGTTTCTCAGGCGGAAAGATGGTCGCCCGATGCATTCAAACGAATATGGAACGCAGCTCGTGTCCCTCAAATAAGAGAAGCGCTCAAGAATCAAGAGCTCGCTACGACCTCTGACATGAGGGGGCTAAGGAAGGCTGAACTCATCGACTTGATGTACAGGCGTGCTGAACAGAAGGCACGAAATGACGGACGGATTTAGAAGGGCCGGTCCCCCCTAACGCACCTTCGTGATCTTCGTGCCCTCGATGCTCACGCCCGCCATCAGGCCGCGCTGGTTGAATACGCATCAGGCCGATCCAGGCGCTGGTATCGAACAGGATCATTCGGGCGGGAAGCGACGGCGGGGCGGAGCTTCCAGATCAGGTGCCGTTCCGGCCAGCAAGGCGAGCCGCTTCTGGGCATCTCGGGCGATCAGCAGTTTCAGCCCGGCTTCGACCAGTTCAGAGATGGATTTGCCCTCATCCACTTCCTTCGCCCGGGCGAGCAATTCATCATCAATGGTCACGGTGGTGCGCATGGGCTGGGCTCCTTTGCATCAGATATAGCATCATTTGGTGCGGAATTCCATGCGGGGAGGGGCTTGGCATGTGGCGTGAGCGGTATTCACATCTTGCCCTGGGGCTCAAGCGCAAAGCGGGTCGGCCTGTGACACCCCTAACGCACCCGCGTGATCTTCGTGCCCTCGATGCTCACGCCGGCCATCAGGCCGCGCTGGTTGAAGATGAAGGCGTAGGCGTCTTCGCGCAGGGTGGAGGTGGAGAGGTTTTCCGCCTTGCCGGCATCGACCACTACGACGGTCGGGCCGACGCCGATTTCCCAGCCGCCCGAGCGGCTGAGATAGTCCGCCGCGCCGGCATCCATCAGGAAGAGCGCATAGCCATGGCTCTGCGCGCCCGCCTGCAGGCCCCAGCTGCCGCTGAGCGAGGTGTAATAGTCCTGCACCGCGCCGCCGCGCAGGTGTGCGCCCTCGCCATAAGCGCCGCCGACGACAAGCCCGCCCTTCACGATGGAAGGGAAGACGACGACCGAATGGGCTTGTGCGGCGATCGCGCGCGCGGCGCGGTTGTTCGCAGTCAGGCGCGCAAGGGCGCGGCGGGAATCGGCGGCCACTTCGCTCTCGTCAAATCCGCCGGGCGTGCTGGCGCAGCCGGCGGCGAGGACGAGCGCAAGAAGCAGCGCGGCGAGCAGGGGCAGGCGGGCGAGTATCATGGCGGGGCCTTTCATTGCGCCCGGCAGTTTACGCCGCGGCGCGCGCCGTGGCCATTGCCAATTCGTGAATTCGCCGTCAGCCGGATCCGGCGTGGCTCAAGCCGCAGATGCGCGCAAAGCCCATCGCGAGAGCCGGCGCCGCCGCCGTCCGCAAAACCCTTCCCCCCTTCCGCGGCCCGCGCAGCACATTCTGCCTTGAGCCGCGTCAAACAGCATGGTCAAAGTGTCACAAATCGCGCGCCGGGGGCGTGTCGGGTCGTCAACACTGGATATTCGGGCAGGGCCATTCATGCAGATCCTTCTCTTCGCCGCGCTGGCGCTCGTGCCGCTGATCTTCGCCTTCTCCATGTGGGAGATGCGCAAGCATCCGCGCGGGCTGTACATCCTCTTCTTCGCGGAGATGTGGGAGCGTTTTTCCTATTACGGGATGCGCGCGCTGCTGATCTTCTATCTCACCTGGCATTTCCTGTTCGACAGCGATTTCTCGCTGACCCTGTATGGCGCCTATGTGGCGCTGGTGTATCTCGGGCCGCTGCTCGGCGGCTGGCTGGCGGACAAATATATCGGCTTTCGCAAGGCGGTGACCTTCGGCGCGGTTCTGCTGGTGGCCGGCCATGGCCTGATGGGCTTTCACGGCCCGCCGGCAAGCGAGCGACTGGTCGTCGACGGCACCGAATATGCCCTGGAGCGGCCGACCTATAGCGAGACCCGCGATCAGCGAGAGATCATCGTCGGGGGTGAGGCCTATAGCGTCACGGCATTCGTCCAGCCTGAAGACGGCTCGCCAATTCGCGAAGTGAGCTATACCGGACCGGGTGGAGAGGCGGCTTCGCTGACCGGCACGGTAGAGCGCGTGCGCAACCCGCTCTACGAGACCATCCTGTTCGCGGCGCTGGCGCTGATCGTGGCGGGCGTCGGCTTCCTCAAGCCGAACATCTCGACCTGTGTCGGCGCGCTGTATGAGCAGGGGGACCGGCGCCGGGATTCCGGGTTCACGCTCTATTATATGGGCATCAATCTCGGCTCCTTCCTGTCGGGCATTGCCTGTGGCTGGGCGGCGGCGAATTATGGCTGGTCGCTGGGCTTCGGGCTGGCGGCCATCGGCATGCTGGCCGGGCTCATCGTCTTCGTGATCGGGCAGGGCTGGCTGGAGGGCCGGGCCGAGCCGCCCGAGGGCGTGGACCTGAAGACACCGGTCTTTGCCGGGCTGAACCGGGAATGGCTGGTCTATCTCTCAGGGCTGGGATTTGCCGCCGTGGCCTTCGTTCTGCTGCAATTCGCCAGCTTCACCTCGGCGGCGATGTATCCGGTCTTCTTCCTGGTGACCGCCGCGATCGTGGTCTACATGCTGGCGCGGCTCGATGCCGATACGCGCAATTCGATGATCGGGCTCCTGATCCTGTCGATCTCCTCGGTCCTGTTCTGGACGCTGTTCGACCAGGGGCCGACCTCGCTGAACCTGTTTGCCGGCGCGCATGTGGTCAACGAGATTGGCGGCCAGGAATTCCCGGCGACATGGCTGCAATCGGCCAATCCGTATTTCATCATCGTGTTCGCCCCGCTGGTCGCGGCGCTGTGGACCTGGTTGGGCGATCGCGGCTGGGAACCCAACGCCTTCATCAAGTTCGGCTTCGGCATGGTCCAGATCGGGGCGGGTTTCTATGTGCTCAATCTCGGCATCCAGACCGCGACGCCCGACGCGGCCGGCGCCCTGCGCATCTCGGTCCTGTTCATCATCCTGATGTATCTGTTGCACACAACGGGGGAGGTGTTCCTCTCGCCGGTGGGCCTGTCGGCGGTGACAAAGATGTCGGCCCCGCAGATTGTCGGCTTCATGATGGGCTACTGGTTCCTCGCCTCGTCCTTCGCCAATGTCATTGCCGCCGAAGTCGCCAAGCGCACCCAGGTGCCCGAGGGCGCGCCGACGGCCGAGAGTCTTGCGGCTTATAATGCGGTCTATCTGCAACTCGGCACCGCGGCGGTGGGCCTCGGCGCGGCGCTGATCCTGCTGAGCCCCTGGCTGCGCAAGCTGTCGCGCCAGTCCGACGACCACACGCGCGCCATGGAGGTGGACGCGTCCGGCGTTGCGCTCGACAGGTCCGGGGCGAAATCGCCGGGCGAGTAGGGCCGCAAAGCCGTCGTTGCCGGCGCGGCTTCAGCAGCTTGCGGTGATGTCCGCGCCCGTGCAGCCGGCATCGGCGAGGCTGACAGTCGGGTAGCCCTCACTGTTCCAGCCGTTGCGCGCGAGCATGCCGCCGGCCACGCTCGTGACATGGGGGTATCCGGCGCGTTTCAGCCGGTCGCGCGCCGTTTTCGAGCGGTTGCCCGAACGGCAGATGAAGGCGATTTTCGCTGACTGGTCGCCGCCGGTGATCGCCTCCACCTCCCCGACAAAGGCCGGATCCTGAAGCGACACGCGCTCTGCGCCGCGGGCGAGCCCGGTCTGCGCCCATTCCCCGGGTGTGCGCACATCGATCAGGATGACATCGTCCTCGATCATGGCGCGGCGGGCCTCGGCCGCGCTGATCTCGGCCCTGAGATCAGACGCCGGCAGGCCGGCGCCCTCATCCGCGCAGGCGCCGAGAGACAGCGCGCCTGAAAGCGCGCAGACGAGCGCCTTCAGCCTCATCCTGCGCCCCCGACGGTCAGGCCTGCGAGTTTCAGGCTGGGCTGGCCCACGCCGACGGGAACGGTCTGACCGGCCTTGCCACAGGTACCCACCCCGTCATCCATGGCGAAATCGTTGCCGATCATCTCGACCTGGCTGAGCGCGCTCGGACCGTGGCCGATCAGCGTGGCATTCTTGACCGGCGCGACGACCTTGCCGTTTTCGACCAGATAGGCCTCGGTGCACTGGAAGACGAAATTGCCCGATGTGATATCCACCTGTCCGCCGCCGAAATCGACGGCCCAGATGCCGCGCCCGATCGAGGCCACCATTTCCCCGGGATCGTGTTCGCCGGCGAGCATCACCGTATTGGTCATGCGGGGCATGATGCCGGAATCATAGCTTTCGCGCCGGCCGTTTCCGGACGGGGCATGGCCCATCAGCCGGGCATTCTGGCGGTCCTGCATATAGCCCTTCAGGACGCCGTCCTCGATCAGGACATTGCGCCGGCTCGGCGTGCCCTCATCATCGAATGAGAGCGAGCCGCGGCGATGTTCCATCGTGCCATCATCGACGATCGTCACGCCGCGGGAGGCGACCTGCTCGCCGATCCGGCCGGCATAGACGCTGGTGCCCTTGCGGTTGAAATCGCCTTCGAGCCCGTGGCCGACGGCCTCGTGCAGCAGCACGGCCGGCCAGCCAGGGCCGAGCACGACCTCCATCTCGCCCGCCGGCGTGGGGACGCTGTCGAGATTGGTTTCGGCCTTTTTCAAGGCGCGGCGCACAAGCCCCTTCCAGCGGTCGGGAGCGATCCATTCATCATAGGCCGCGCGCCCGCCGGCCCCGGCCGAGGCGCTTTCGCGCCGGCCATCCTGTTCGAGCGTGACGGAGACGTTGAGGCGCACCAGCGGGCGGACTTCATGCATGGCCTCGCCGCCGGGCCGGAGAATGTCGACCTCGCGCCGCGAGCCGGCAAGCGAGACCGAGACCTGCACAACGCGCGGATCCTGCGCGCGCGCCCAGGCGTCGATCTCGGACAGGAGCGCCGTCTTGGCGCCGAAATCGGGGGCCTCGGTCGGGTCGATCTGGGCATAAAGGCGCTGGTTGGTGGGTGTCGGGCCGACATCGAGCGTTCCGGAATAGCCGCGCCGGGCCCGGGCGGCGGTTTCGGCCGCACGCGCGATGGCCGCTTCGCTGAGTTCGGCGGCATGGGCATTGCCGCTGGCCTCACCCGCCACCACGCGCAGGCCAAACCCCTGCCCGGAATCAAAGGCGGCCGATTTCAGCCGGCCGTCATCGAAGACGAAACTCTCCGAACGGGTGCGTTCGACGAACAGATCACCATCATCGGCGCCGGAGGTGGCATCGGCGAGGAGGGCGGTGGCGCGGGCCCGGTCAAAGGGCAGGGATGTGTCACTCATGACCGTGAAGATGAGGCCCGCGCGCGCCGCTGACAAGACGGCCGGTCAGTTCTTCGTGACGGTGAACCGGGCCAGCTGGCGGTCGACGCGTTCCCAGTCCGGCTTGAGATCCTTGGCGCTCTGGAAATCGTAATAGGCCCCCGGAACGTCGCCCGACTGTTCGCGCGCGATCGCACGATTGTAGTAGGCCGAATGAAGGTCTTCGGTTTCCAGTTCGATGGCCTTGTCGAGAGCCTCGCGCGCAGCTTCATAATCATCCATGAAGATCAGAGCCGCGCCGCGGTTGAGATAGGCCGCACCGAGATCGGGCCGCAGGTCGAGCGCGGATTGATAGTCTTCCAGCGAGTCCTCGAGATTGTCGGCGCGCATCCGGGCGATGCCGCGATTGATATAGGTGGCCGCGCGATTCTCCCGGGTGAGGGTTTCCTGACGCAGGGCATCGGTGCAGATGCGATCGACCTTGCGGAAATTCGTTTCCCCGGCCTTGACAGCCTTGTAACAGTCACTCGCCAGACCGCCGCCGATAACCATCGTCTGTGGAATGGCGCTTGCCGCGGGCAGGGCGAGAGCAAGGGTGGCAAAAAGGGCTTTGCGCAACATGACGGCCTCCTGTTCGTGTTCGGCGCACATTAGCACAGCTCCGGGATTTCAAAATCGCTCCTCTGAAAAACCGCCTGCGACAATATTGCTGCCGCCGCCCCCTCGCCGGATGGCCCGCCGCGCGGTAACTCAGGTCCCGATAGAATTGCCGAAGGAGTCGCTTGTGCGCGCATTGCTGACACTCTTGCTGACGGGCCTTGCTGCCGGGACGGCCCATGCCGCCCGACCGGAAGAGGGAGCGCTGGGCCTCCAGCCGGCCGCGACGCGGATCATGGAAAGGCTGCATTTCTTCCATGGCTTCGTCATGGTGTTCCTCACCGCGGTCGTTATCCTCGTTCTCGGCCTGCTGGTCTGGGTCATGGTCCGGTATAACCGGAAATCCAATGACGAGCCGCGCCGCTTCAGCCACAACACGCTTGTCGAGGTGGTCTGGACGGTCGTGCCCGTCGTGATCCTCGTCCTGATCGCGATCCCGTCCTTCCCGAACCTGTATTACCAGGATGCCGAGCCGGACCTGGACAAGATTGCGCAATCAGGTGATCTCGACGATCCGAACGTCTATCCCGAGGCGGCCGAAAAGGGCTGGCTGACGGTCAAGGCGCAGGGCAATCAGTGGAACTGGACCTACCAGTATCCCGACTTTGTCGACGACGCCGGCTATGCGATGGAATTCGTGTCGAACCCGCTGCATGTCGGGCTGTCGGACGATCCCGCTCATACTCAGGATGCGCCGCGCAATCTCGCCGTGGACTATCCGATGGTGGTGCCGGCCAATCGCTATATTCGCTACCAGACGACAGCCTCGGACGTGATCCATTCCTGGACCGTTCCGTCATTCGGGGTGAAGACAGATGCGATCCCCGGCAAGCTGAACCAGGGCTGGTTCCTGGTCGAGGAGCCGGGCGTTTATTACGGCCAGTGTTCAGAGCTTTGCGGTGTCAACCATGCCTTCATGCCGATCGAGGTACGCGTGGTGCCCGAGGACCAGTTCGATCGCTGGGCCGAAACCATGATGGAAGGCGATTATGACGCTGCCGCCGAGATTGTCGCCGAAATCGAACCGCTGGACGAAGAGGCGACCCGCCTCGCCGCCGCGCAATAAGCCAGAGGAACTGAAAGAGACTCGCCATGCCCATGGATGAAATCACACTCGATCAGGCCGGTCAGGAGCATGACCACAAGCCTGGCTTCTTCACGCGCTGGTTCTTTTCCACGAACCACAAGGATATCGGGACCCTCTACCTGATCTTTGCGCTCATCGCCGGGATTATCGGCTATGCGCTTTCAGGCCTGATCCGCTGGGAACTGGCCGAGCCGGGCATCGGCCCGCTGACCATGTTCGTCGCGGGGGAAGGCGATGCGGCGGTCGAGGCGGCCAAGCATTTCTACAATACGGTCATCACCTATCACGGCCTGATCATGATCTTTTTCATGGTCATGCCGGCCCTGATCGGGGGCTTCGGCAACTGGTTCGTGCCGCTGATGATCGGCGCGCCGGACATGGCCTTCCCGCGCATGAACAATATTTCCTTCTGGCTGACGGCGGCGGCTTTCATCCTGCTCATGATCTCGATGTTCGTTCCCGGTGGATCGGCCGGTAATGGCTTTGGCGGCGGCTGGGTGCTCTATCCGCCGCTTTCGGGGCTGAAGGGGCATCCGGGCCCGGCCATGGATCTCGTCATCCTGTCGCTCCACACGGCCGGGATCGCCTCCATTCTCGGCGCGATCAATTTCATCGTGACCATTCTCAACATGCGCGCGCCGGGCATGACCATCCACAAGATGCCCCTGTTTGCCTGGTCGATGCTGATCACCGCGATTCTGCTGCTGCTGGCCCTGCCGGTGCTCGCCGGCGCGCTGACCATGCTGCTGACGGACCGCAATTTCGGCTCGCAATTCTTCGTGCCGGAAGGCGGCGGTGACCCGGTGATGTTCCAGCACCTGTTCTGGTTCTTCGGGCATCCGGAAGTCTATATCATGATCCTGCCGGCCTTCGGCATCATCTCGCACATCGTGTCGACCTTCTCGCGAAAGCCGATCTTCGGCTATCTCGGCATGGCCTATGCGATGGTCGCCATCGGCTTCATCGGCTTCATCGTGTGGGCGCACCACATGTATACGGTCGGCATGAACCTGGACCTGAAAGCCTATTTCGTGGCAGCGACCATGGTGATCGCGGTGCCCACGGGCATCAAGATCTTCTCCTGGATCGCGACGATGTGGGGCGGCTCGATCGAGTTCAAGGTGCCCATGCTCTGGGCGATCGGTTTCATCTTCCTGTTCACAATCGGCGGCGTGACCGGCGTGATGCTCGCCAATGCCGGGATCGACCATATCCTGCACGACACCTATTATGTGGTCGCGCACTTCCACTACGTGCTCTCGCTGGGGGCCGTGTTCGGCTTGTTCGCGGCCTGGTATTACTGGTTCGAGAAGATGTTCGGCGTGAAGTATAATGAGCGGATCGGACAGGTGCATTTCTGGCTGATGTTCGTCGGCTCGAACGTCATCTTCTTCCCGCAGCACTTCCTCGGCCTGCACGGGGCCCCGCGCCGCTATGTCGACATGGCGGAAGGTTTCCAGATGTGGAATGCGGTGTCATCCTGGGGATATGTGATCACCCTGGTGGCGACGGCCGTTTTCTTTGTCGGGCTCGTCGAGGCGATGGTCCGCCGGCGCAAGGCCGAGGCCAATCCCTGGGGCGAGGGCGCGACAACCCTGGAATGGACCCTGTCCTCACCACCGCCCTTCCACCAGTTCAACACGCTTCCGGTGGTGAAATCAGAGGGCGGCCACTAGGCAGGGCGCGAGACGAGCAGACGCCCGCGGCCCGGAGAGGGTCGCGGGCTTCGCAATATCAAAAGCGGCTTTTGTGCTGCCGCCACTCCTCTGGCCAGTTTTGCAGATGAGGCAAATACAAACGCGATGACCGACCAGCCGATCAGTTCCGACCTGCCCGTCGCCACCGCCGGCGATTATGTGCAACTGCTCAAGCCGCGCATCATGATGCTCGTCGTGTTCACCGCGGCCGCCGGGCTCGTGGCAGCGCAGGGCATGTCCGGCGTGACCATTCACCCGCTGATGGGCGCGATCGCGATCCTCGCAGTCGCTCTGGGTTCCGGCGCGGCGGGCGCCATCAATATGTGGTACGACGCCGATATCGACGCGGTGATGTCACGCACCTCGACCCGGCCGATCCCGTCAGGCGCCGTGCCGAAGGAAGAGGCGCTGGCCATGGGCCTCATAATGTCCGCCGCCTCCGTCCTCCTGATGTGGCTCGCCAGCAATACGCTGGCGGCCGCCCTGCTGGCTTTCTCCATCGTCTATTATGGCGTGATCTACACGATGTGGCTGAAGCGGGCGACGCCGCAGAATATCGTCATTGGCGGCGGGGCAGGGGCTTTCCCGCCAGTGATCGGCTGGGCGGCGGTGACAGGCAATACCCCGCTCGATGCCTGGCTTCTCTTCGCGATCATATTCATGTGGACGCCGCCGCATTTCTGGGCGCTGAGCCTGCTGGCGCACAAGGAATACGAGAAGGCCGGGGTGCCGATGCTGCCCGTGACCCATGGCGCGCGCGCCACGCGGCGCCAGGTGCTGGCCTATACGCTCGTGCTCGCGCCGCTGGGGCTGGCCCCTGTGCTGACCGGTCTGGGCGGGACGATCTATGCACTCACTGCCGGCCTGCTCGGCCTCGTCTTCCTGGCCCTGTCCGGGCGGGTTGCGTTTTCGACTGCCGGGGAGCGTGACGCACTGCCGCGCGACAATCGCGCCGCAGCGAAGCTGTTCGCCTTTTCCATCCTCTATCTCTTCCTCATATTTGCAGCATTGATGCTGGAACATGCCACCGGCTGGCACTGGCCGGTGAGTGAGGTAACGCGATGACGGACGAAGACAGGATCGAACGCGTGGAACTAAGCGAGCGGGAAATTGCCGCGCGCAAGCGGCGCAATCTCTGGCTTGCCCTGGCCCTGTTCGGCTTCGTCATTCTTGTCGGCGCCGTGACCATGGTCCGGCTGAGTCAAACAGGTATGGGACCAGATCAGGAGTTCTATTGGCACATCGACAACTAGTCCTGCTTCTCGCTGCACTCGTCACCGGGATGCTGGCGCTCTCCTTTGCCGCCGAGCCGCTTTACAACACCTTCTGCCGCGTCACCGGCTTTGGTGGCACAACGCGCGTGGCGGAGGCGGCCCCTGATCGTGTCGTCGACCGGGCTGTCGATATCCGTTTCGACGCCAACACCTCCGGTGTGCCGATCCGTTTCCGCCCGCTTCAGACCTCGCACGAGATCCGGCTGGGCGAGCATGGCCTCGCCTTCTATGAGGCGACCAATACGTCTGATCAGCCCGTTTCGCTCATCGCCAGCTACAATGTGACACCGCACAAGGCGGGGCCGTATTTCAACAAGCTGGAGTGTTTCTGCTTCGAGGAGCGGATCATCGGGCCGGGTGAAACCAAGAAACTGCCCGTGGTCTTCTTCGTCTCGCCGGATCTTGATGACAGACGGCTCCTTGAGGATGTCGGCACGATCACCCTGTCCTACACCTTTTTCCACTACGAGGACTGGCAGGGTGCGACGAAAGAGGCCAGTCTCGACTAGGGTGTTGCGACACCCGTGCGGCCCGGTCTAAGACAAGCGGCGATTCTACAGACAATGCATCGGGGTATGCCTCCATGGCCCATGGCGAAGTGAAGCACGACTATCATCTTGTGAACCCGTCTCCCTGGCCCTTGCTCGGCTCGCTGTTCGTGGCGGTGCTGGCCCTTGGCTTTGTCACCTACACAAAGGGCCTGTTCGGGCTCGAGCCGGGCACAATGTGGTTGATGGGGCTCGGCCTCCTGGGCGTGATGTATGTGATGTTCGGGTGGTGGCGCGATGTCGTGAAGGAAAGCCGTGCCGGCGATCACACGCCCGTCGTGCAGATCGGCCTGCGCTACGGCATGATCCTGTTCATCCTGTCCGAGGTGATGTTCTTCGTCGCCTGGTTCTGGGGCTTTTTCGAGTTCGCCATCTTCTGGCCCGAGCGGACAGCGACCTGGGACGCGGCCAATCCGATCTATGCCGACAGCCTGTCGCGCTTTGCTGACTGGCCGCCGGCGGGTGTGGAGACCTTCGACCCCTTCCACCTGCCGCTGATCAATACGCTTGTCCTGCTCTTGTCGGGCACCACGGTGACCTGGGCGCACCACGCGCTTCAGCATGGCGACCGGTCCGGGGCGCGCAACGGGCTCATTCTCACGGTTGTTCTGGGCATGCTTTTCACCGCGCTGCAGGTGCTCGAATACAGCCATGCCGGCTTTACCTATGACGGCACGCTGTACGGTTCGGCCTTCTACATGGCGACCGGTTTTCACGGGGCGCATGTGGTGATCGGCACCATCTTCCTGGCGGTCTGCCTGATCCGTCTGATGGTGGGCGGGTTCACCCCGCAGAAGCATTTCGGCTTCGAGGCGGCGGCCTGGTACTGGCACTTTGTTGACGTGGTCTGGCTGTTCCTGTTCGCCTTCGTCTATGTGGTGCCCTATCTCGTGCTCGGCTGAGGCCGTTCACCTGGCGGGTCCGAGCGCGCTCGACCTGAAACCGGCGCCCGCCCCGGCGCCTCGCGCCAAAGAGCCTCCATGCGTTTTCGCCCTCTGCCCTGGCTGACCGTCTTCACCCTGATCGGGCTGTCCATCCTGTTATGGCTCGGCCACTGGCAATATGGCCGCTTCCAGGACAAGCTGACAGGGGATGTGGCCCCGGGCATCCCGGCCGAGCCGGTCAGCATCGCGCTTGAAACCGGGGCCGGCCGGCCGGTGCAATCGGTCTATGGCATTGCTGATGGCGAGGCGATCTGGCGCCACTACCTGCCCGGCCGGACCGTGCAGACGGGCGAGCGTGTCATGGCCATGATCGCGGCGAGTGGTGGGCCGCGTCCGCGCCTCCCCGACACGCTGCCCGAGCGGGTCGATTATGAGGCCGCACGGATTTTCGAACGCTCGACATCGCGCCCGAGCCCGCGCAACCGCCCTGAGGAAAATACCTGGTATGTCTTTGACGCCGCGGGAATGCTGGCGCGCTGGGGAATCGAGGCGGACGCCGTCCCGGTCGCCGAGCCGGTCGAGATGCGTGTCACCTCCGCGGCCGATCCCAGCCGTACGCGCGTGACGGAGAATCCTTATGCGGCGCCCGAGCCGATCGACCCTTTGCCGCCGCAACGTCATTTCGGCTATGCTCTGACATGGTGGGGTCTCGCACTGGCCCTGCTGGGAGTCTATTTCGCCTATCACCGCTCACGCGGGCGGCTGAGTTTCGGGAGCCGGCGTTGAAATACATCTCGACACGCGGCGGCGGGGCGCCCGTGGATTTCCTTGAGGCCTGTCTTGCCGGGCTGGCGCCCGATGGCGGGCTTTTCGTGCCGGAAACCTATCCGAAGATCGCTCCGCCGGCGCCCGGCGAGACCTATGTCGACACCGCCGCGCGCATCCTCGGCGCGTTTGCTGGCGACAGTCTCGGCGAGACGGACATGTTGCGCCTGTGCACGAAGGCCTATGAAGGCTTTGCCCATCGCCTTGTTGCGCCGCTGGTCGAGGTCGGGCCCGGGCGCTGGATGATGCAGCTGCATGAAGGCCCGACCCTGGCCTTCAAGGATGTGGCGATGCAGTTCATCGCCCGGCTCTATGACCATGCGCTTGCCGCGCGCGGCGAGACGATGACCATTGTCTGCGCCACCAGCGGTGACACGGGCGGGGCGGCGGCCGCCGCCTTTGCCGGGCTGGAGCGGGTGCGGCTGGTCATCCTGCATCCCCATGAGCGCATTTCGCCGGTCCAGCGCCTGTTCATGACCACGACGGGCGCGCCCAATGTCACGAATCTCGCGGTCGAGGGTGATTTCGACGCCTGCCAGGCCATGGTCAAGCAGATGTTTGCCGACCGTGAATTCGCTGACCGGGTGCGCCTGTCCGGTGTGAACTCCATCAATTGGGCGCGGATCGCGGCCCAGTCGGTCTATTATGCCCGCGCGCAGGCGGCGCTGGGCGCCGGGCGGGCGCTGCAATTCATCGTGCCCAGCGGGAATATGGGCGACGCGCTGGCCGGTTACGTGGCCGCGCGCTGCGGGCTGTTGGACGGGTTCGAGCTTGTCTGCGCCGTCAATGACAACCGCGCCCTGGCCGAGGCTCTGGAGGCGGGGCGAATGCGCCGCAGCCCGGCCGTGGCCACGCCGAGCCCTGCCATGGACATCACCGTGCCGAGCAACCTGGAACGAGTGCTGTTCGAGGCGTCCGGGCGTGACAGCGACCTGGTGTCCGGGCTGTATGGCGCGTTTGCCCAGTCCGGCGAGGTGGCACTGCCCGAGCGGGTGCGCGGTCCCCTCGGCTGCATGGGACTGTCGGCCCGCAGCATCGATGCGGCGCGCACCCATGACGAAATCCGCCGGAGCGCGGCAGAGACCGGCTGGCTGGTCTGTCCGCATACCGCCGTCGGCATGGCCGCGGCGCGCGAGACGGCCCGTGAGGGGGTCACGCAGGTCGTCCTGGCGACAGCGCACGCGGCGAAATTTCCCGAGACGATCGAAGCGGCCACGGGCCGGCACCCGAACCTGCCGGAGCGCTGCGCGGCGCGCCTCGATTCGGGCGAAGTCTTCGAGCGGGTGCCAAGCGACCTGCCGGCGGTGCGCGATGCCGTCGAACGCGCCTCGGTGATTTGATGACCCTGCCAGCGGCCGGCCAGACCCGTATCGAGACCGGCCGCCTTGTCATACGCGCGCCCCAGCGCGGCGATTATGAGGCCTGGCGGTCCGTGCGGGCGCGCTCGCGCGGGCATCTGGAGCCCTGGGAGCCGCGCTGGCCGGCCGATGCGCTGAGCCGCGAGGACTGGGCCCGGCGGCTTAAGGCCTGGCGATCCGGCTGGCGCAATGACCGGGCCTATGTCTTCCTGATCTTTCCCCGGGAGGAGGCGGTGCTCCTGGGCGGGGCATCGGTGACGAATGTGCGGCGCGGATCGGCGGCCAGCGGGGTGATCGGCTATTGGCTGGGTGAGGCGGCGCTGGGCCAGGGTTATATGCGAGAGGCCGTGTCGGCTGTGTGCGAATGGTGTTTCAGTGTGCTGGGCCTGGAACGTCTCGAGGCGGCAACGCTCCCGGAAAACCAGCGCTCGCGACGCGTTCTGGAGGCGGCGGGGTTCACTGAGGAGGGGTTTGCGCGCGGTTACCTCGAAATCGCCGGACGCCGGCGCGATCATGTCGTCTACGGGCGCCTGGCAGGAGATGTTGTACGATGATGGACGATCACGCTCATCAGGCCTGCGAGGGCCGGTGGACCTGGGATGCGCGCCTGCGCCGGCTGAACATGGAGGTGCCGCCCGGCTCACCGGTCCGCGATCTCAAGGGAAGCTGGTCGCCCGAGGGGCTGGCCAGTCTGATCGACGGCCTAAGCCGCCAACGCCTGATCCGCAGTTTCGATGGGGGCGATGTCAGCGTGAATTGTGCCCTGCGCCTGTCGGACGGACGGCGGGTGCAGCTGGTCGGCGCCTTCCTGAGTGCCGGCGAGGCGCAGGGACTCCTGCTTTCCGACGAGGCAGTCGAGGCCGCCAGGGGCGAGCATGATCCCGGACCCGAACTGGATCCGGTCTACCAGCCGATCCTGGCGCTCTCGCCCGGTCAGCCCATTGTCGGCTTCGAGGCACTGGCCCGCTGGCGCGGTGAAGTGACCGGTCGTTTCGATGATGACGGCCTGGCGCTGAACATGCTGCTCAAGGCGGCCGATGCGCTCTCGGCCTGGCAGCGCGAAACCGGGCGCGCCGACCTGTTCGTGCATGTCAACCTGACCGGGCGGGACCTCGAAGAACCCGGCCTGCCGGACCTGATCGCCACGCTGATCGACGGTCATGGCCTGGCGCCCGGCGCGCTGAAGGTCGAACTGACCGAACAGGCCGCGCTGCGCGACGCCGATTCCGCCCTGAATGCCGCCCACCGGATAAAGGCGGCCGGAGCGGGCCTCGTGCTCGATGATTTCGGAACCGGCCATTCCTCCTTTGCCTGGCTGGCAGACCTGCCGGCCGACGGCGTCAAGATCGACCATGCGCTGACCTGCCGGGCCGGCGAGCCGCGCACGCGCGCCATCCTCGAATCGGTCACCGCGCTGGGACACAGGCTGGGCATGCGGGTGACCGCCGAGGGGGTCGAGATTGCCCGCGAAGCCGATCTGCTTGCCCGCATCGGGTTCGACCAGGTGCAGGGTTTCGCCTTCGGGCGGCCGGCCGGGTTGCGCCGCTCCAGCGAGCGGCTGGCAGACCGCTCAGGCGCTGCCGGATGAAGATTGCAGCCGCCCGGACGAGACCCCGATCGCATCCAGGGCGCGTTCCCATTTCATCTCGTGATCGCCGCCATAGATCAGTGCCGGCTCCGCAGAGCCGATGAGCCAGGCATTCTCTCGCAGTTCGAGTTCGAGCTGGCCGGGGCCCCAGCCGGAATAGCCCAGGGCCAGCGCGGCGCGCTCGGGCGCCTCGTCGGTGGCAATCGCATGCAGAACGTCGCGTGTGGCGGTCAGATAGATATCCCCGGTCACGTCCATGGTCGCGCCTTCGCAATAATAGTCGCCGCCATGCAGCACGAAGCCGCGATCGGTGCCGACCGGCCCGCCATCGAGAACGTCACTGTCGGGAACGGTGATCGTCATGGGGATTTCGAGCTGGTCCAGCAGGTCGGGCAGTTTCAGCCCCTCCATGGGCTTGTTGAGCACGAGACCCATGGCGAATTCGTCGGTATGGGCGCAGACCAGCACCACGGCGCGGGAAAAGCGCTGGTCTCCGATACTCGGCATGGCGATGAGCAATTGCCCTGTGAGGCTGGTATCCATGTCCGGCTCCGGCTCTCATTTGCGTTCCCGAAAGGCTGTGCCAAACGGGGCGGTTTGGCAAGAGCGCCGCGACCCCGTTGCCAGACATGGCCGGGCACGCCATCTTGAAAGCCGATCGCAACACAGGAGGATATGCGAGATGCCCATCCAGCCCGGAGACAAGCTGCCCGAAGCCACCTTCATGGAAATGACGGCCGACGGTCCGCAGCCGCGTTCCAGCGACGAGATCTTTTCCGGCCGGACCGTGGCGCTTTTCGCCGTGCCCGGCGCGTTCACGCCGACCTGTTCGGCCAAGCACCTGCCGGGCTTTGTCGACAAGGAAGGCGAGCTGAAGGCCCGGGGAGTGGACGATATCGTCTGCACCGCTGTCAATGACGTTTTCGTCATGGGCGCCTGGGGCGAGCAGGCCGGGGCCGACGGCAAGGTGCGGATGCTGGCCGACGGCAATGGCGACTTTGCCAGCGCGCTGGGCCTCGAGTTCGACGGCACGCGACTGGGCATGGGCAAGCGTTCGCAGCGCTATTCCATGATCGTCAAGGATGGCGTTGTCAGCGAGGTGAATGTCGAGGACGGACCGGAATTCAAGGTCTCCAGCGCCGATTACATGCTCGGCCAGCTGTGACCCGGCGCGGCAATCGCCGGGGCCGGCTCCACGGGCCGGAACAGGCGGTGCGGGCCCCGGCTTGACGCTTGCGGTGACCATACGCACTCTCGCGCGCCATCAGACAGCGGCGAGAGTATCATGGACAGCGCATCGCGTACCGGCATCTGGATCATCGCCACCGGCGTCATCATCGCGCTGCTTTATCTCGGCCGGTCGATCCTGGCGCCCTTCGCGCTGGCGGTTTTCCTGTTCCTGATCATCGAGGGCTTTGCCACCAGCATTGCCGAGCGCGTGCGCCAGGTAAGCCTTGGCTGGGCCCGCGCGGTGGCGATCCTTGTCGTGCTCAGCGGGTTCATCGCCTTCGTGGCCATGATGGCGCAGGGAATCGCCCAGTTCGGGGGCAGTCATTCGGCTGATTATGAACGCCGGATCAATCAGTTGATCGGTGATGCCTATGGCGCTTTCGGAATGGAGAATGCCCCGACCCTGACCGAGCTGATGTTCAATGAGCGCGGGCAGCGTTTTGCCGGCATGATCGCCAATGAAGTGGGCGAATTGTCGAGCGACCTTGTCCTGATCGTGATCTATATCGCGTTCCTGTTCCTCGCGCAGGCCAACTGGTCGCGAAAGCTCGACCGGATCTTTGTCGGCCGCGAGCGGCGCAGCCGGGTGCGTGAGGTCGGGGATGCCGCGCGTCGGGGGATCGAGACCTATCTGTGGACCCAGACCGTGATTTCCGCGATGATCACGCTGCTGACCTATGGATCCCTGCGGCTTCTGGGCGCCGAGAATGCGCTCTTCCTGTCGGCGCTGATCTTCGTGCTCAACTATATCCCGACCCTTGGCTCCATTGTCGCCGCGCTGGTGCCGCCCCTGTTTGCCCTGGTCCAGCCGGACCTGCCCGCCTGGCTGCCGGCGCAGCCGCCCCGCGACAGTTATCTGTTCGCGGCGATCGTTTTCGGCGTGGTCAGCTTCTGGCAGTTCGCCATCGGCAATTTCGTGCAGCCGCGCATGATGGGCGAATCGCTCAATCTCTCCGCGCTCGTTGTGCTCCTGTCTCTGGCAATCTGGGGCGCGATCTGGGGCATTCCGGGCATGTTCCTGTCAGCACCGCTCACCGTCCTGATCATGATCCTGTGTGCGCAGTCGAAATCCACGCGTTGGGTTTCGATCCTGCTGTCATCCAATGGCCGGCCCAAATTCGGCGCCCCGCCCGCCGGACGAGCCCGCAGCGCCGAGGCGGCAAAGTGAGCGATTGACTGCTATTTCCGCCTGCGACTCAACAGATTGTCACTTGCATACCTGAAGCAAATCATACATAGGCCTACCTCGAAGATTTCGTGACGCCCCGCGGCGTCGCGTAACAAGACAGGCCTCCGCGTGCGTCCCCCCACCCAGCCTGCGATGGGGCCTGTACCCGGGCCCGCTGGACACGTCCCCGTCCGGCGGGCCCATTTATGCTCTTGGCTCTTGCAGCCATCACATCTCGGTCAGCGCAGTTGAATTGTCCCGGGTCGGCATGAGGGCTAGGATGACGCGAAACGTGTTCAATCCAGGATGACCTGATGTCAGCGGACGATCTCGCGGCGGTGAGCCCGAAGCAGCAACTTTTTGCCCAATTCTCCCAGGAAGCCGGAAACGGCGATGTCAGCGGGCTGTCGTCCGGGGATATCGAGGCCCTTGCCGGGACGCTCTGGGCATTTGTCGAGGGTGGCGGACATGATGAGGGCGCGCAGGTGCGTGTGCGCCTGGCCGTGGGCGAGGGCGGTCGGAAGATGGGTCGCTCCGTGCTCGAGGCGGTCGGCCCGGACATGCCTTTCCTGGTCGATTCGCTGCTCAATGAATGCTCGGCGCAGGGGCTGGAAGTGCTGACCCTGTTCCACCCGATCCTGGAACTGGATGACGGCCGGCGCCTGTCCACGATACAGATCCACCTGCCGCTGCTCGCGGAGGCCGAAACGGAGGATCTGGCCGCCGGCGCGCGGGCGACACTGTCCGATGTGGCGCTGGCGGTATCCGATTTTCACGCCATGCGCGAAGCCATGTCGGATGAGATCCAGCGCCTGGCGGGCGAAAAGCACATCGATGAGACCCGCCGCCAGGATGGTGTCGATTTTCTCGAATGGCTCGAGTCGGAGCATTTCGTCTTTCTCGGCAAGCGCACCTATGAATTCGTGCGCGACAGCGAGGGGAATGTTCTGCCCGAGGAGCCGGAAATGGTCGAGGGCTCCAATCTCGGCCTGCTTCGCAACGAGGATCTCAATGTCCTCAACCGGTCCAGTGAGCCGACGGTGCTCACGCCGGAAATCGGGGCCTTCCTGCAGCGACCGGACCCCCTGATTATCGCCAAGTCGACAATGATCAGCCGTGTGCACCGGCGGGTGAACGCCGATTATGTCGGCATCAAGCATTATGACGAGGCCGGCCGGGTGAGCGGCGAGACGCGCTTCCTGGGCCTGTTCACGGCCGACGCCTATGACGAGACGGCGCGATCGATCCCGCTGATCCGCCGGCGGGTGCGCGAGGTGATAGAAGCCTCGGGCGCCAATCGCGGCGGGCATAGCGAAAAGGCGCTCGCCAACCTGCTCGAGACCTGGCCGCGCGACGAGCTCCTGCAGACCGACAGCGAGACGCTGACCCCGATGCTGCTTTCCGCGCTGCACCTGATCGGCCGGCCGCGCACGCGCCTGTTCCTGCGTTTTGACGAGTTCGACCGCTTCGTCACCGCCATCGTTTTCGTGCCGCGCGAGGCCTATGATACGCAGCTGCGTTTGCGGATCACGCGGATCCTGGAAGACGCTTTCGATGGCGAGGTGACGGATTTCAAGCCGCGCTTCGATTCCGGACCGCTGGCGCGTGTCACCTATCATGTGCGCCTGTCGACCGGTCATCCCGTTCCCGATTCCGCGGCGCTGGAGTCCGAGATTGTCGCTGCGGCGCGCACCTGGGACGAGGCTTTCCGGGAGGCCATTGCCCATTCCGGGCTGGATGAGGACGCGGCCGCAGGGGCCTTGTGCTTTCGCGGGGCTTTCAATGCCGCCTATCGCGAGGCGTTCGAGCCGTCCGAGGCGATCGAGGATGTCCGCCAGATTGCCCGGCTCAGCGATACCTGGCCCGTGCGTCTGAGGGCCTACCGCCTCGATAATGACGGCGACCATGTGATTCGCGCCAAGATCTATACGCGCAAGGGCTCGATCCCGCTGTCGCAATGCGTGCCCGTCTTCGAGCATATGGGCCTGTTCGTGGAGTTCGAGACCGGCTATCCGGTCCGCCCTAATGAAAAGCCCGTCGCGGATGCGCCCGACACCTACTGGGTTCATTCCCTGTCGATGCGCACGCGGGACGGCACGGCCTTCGGGATCGATGCCATCTCGACCAAGTTCGAGGAAGCCTTCGTCGCGATCTGGCGCGGCCGGGCTGAGGATGACGGGTTCAACCGGCTGGTCTTGACGGCCGGGGCGAGCTGGCACGAGGCGGCGCTTGTCCGCGCGCTGGCGGCCTATCGCAAGCAGAGCGGCATGGACCCGGAGCGGCTGACACAGATCGAGGCGCTGAATGCCCATCCCGGCCTTACCCGCGCGATCCTGGACCTGTTTGCCGCGCGCTTCGATCCCGGCCTCGACATGGACTTGGAGGCCCGCCAGGCGCGCTGTAAGGAAATACGCGCCGAGATCGAGGCAAAGCTGGAAAATGTGGCCGCCCTGGACGATGACCGGGTGATCCGCCGGATCGCCGACCTCGTCATGGCCTTGCAGCGCACGAATTTCTACCAGACCACTGCCGATGGAGGACGGCGCGAGTCCGTCTCCTTCAAGATCGCCAGCGGCGAGGTCGAGGAATTGCCCGACCCGAAACCCTATCGCGAGATCTTCATGGCAAGCCCGCGGGTCGAGGGGGTGCATTGCCGTTTCGGCCCGGTCGCGCGCGGCGGGATCCGCTGGTCGGACCGGCGCGATGATTTCCGCACCGAGGTTCTCGGCCTGGTCAAGGCCCAGCAGGTGAAGAATGCTGTCATCGTGCCTGTGGGGTCAAAGGGGGGCTTCTTTCCCAAGCAGTTGCCGGTCCAGGGGACGCGCGAAGCGGTGCGCGATGCCGGCATCGCGGCCTATCGCCAGTTCATCACGAGCCTTCTGGACCTGACCGACAATCTCATTGATGGCGAAGTCCGGCCTCCGGATGATACAGTTGTCTGGGACGCCGACGACCCCTATCTGGTCGTGGCCGCCGACAAGGGCACGGCGACGTTTTCCGACATTGCCAACGAGATCAGCGAGGCCCATGGCTTCTGGCTGGGCGATGCCTTCGCCTCGGGCGGTTCGGCGGGTTATGACCACAAGAAGATGGGCATCACCGCGCGCGGTGCCTGGGAAGCGGTCAAGCGCCATTTCCGCGAAAAGGGCAAGGATATCCAGTCCGAGCCCTTCACCGTGATCGGTATCGGCGACATGGGCGGCGACGTGTTCGGCAATGGCATGCTGCTGTCGAAACAGATCCGGCTCATCGCCGCCTTCAACCATCTGCATGTCTTCGTCGATCCCGACCCGGGCGATCCCGAACGCCTCTGGCAGGAGCGCAAGCGGCTGTTCGATCTGCCGCGTTCCAGCTGGGCCGATTATGACACAGAGCTGATTTCCGAAGGCGGCGGCATCTTCGAGCGATCGGCCAAGTCGATCACGCTGACCCCGCAGATCAAGGCGCTCGCCAACTTGTCCGCCGACAGGGTGACGCCGAACGAGCTGATCCATGCCCTGCTCAAGGCGGATGCCGAGTTGCTCTGGTTCGGTGGCATCGGCACCTATGTGAAATCGCGCGAGGAAAGCCATGGCGATGTCGGCGACCGGGCCAATGACGCGATCCGCGTCGACGGGCGCGAGCTGGGCGTCGAGGTGATCGGCGAGGGGGCCAATCTCGGCATGACGCAGGCCGCGCGGATCGAGTTCGCTCTGGCCGGCGGTCGCGTGAACAGCGATGCCATAGACAATTCGGCCGGCGTCGATAGTTCCGACCATGAGGTGAACATCAAGATCCTCGCCTCCGAAGCCATCCGCCGCGGCGCGCTGGCGCGCGGGGAGCGGAATACGCTGCTGGCGGAGATGACGGAGGATGTCGCCGCCCATGTGCTGCAGCACAATTATGCCCAGGCCGGCGCACTGAGCCTGGCCCGCCACATGGCCATGCAGGACCATGATGCGCTGGAACGTGCCATGGTCGAACTCGAGGCGCTCGGCGTGCTCGATCGCGTGCTGGAAGGTCTGCCCGACACTGCGGAGATGCATCGCCGCCGGGACAATCGCGAACCGCTGACACGCCCGGAACTGGCGGTGATCCTGGCCTGGTCCAAGATCACCCTGTTCGATGATATCGTGGCATCCGACCTGCCCGACGACCCGGCCTTCGAACGCACGCTGGCGGCCTATTTCCCGCCGGCGATCCGCGAATATGGCGAGGCCATGCAGGCCCACCGGCTGAAGCGGGAAATCATCGCCACGGTGCTGGCCAATCGCATCCTGGACACGGGCGGGCCGGCCTTCCTTCTGCGTCTTCGCGAGGCGACAAATCATGACAATGCCTGCGTGACCCGGGCCTTCGAGGTTGCCCGTGTTCTCCTGTCCATGGAGGAGTTCGAGACGGCGCTCAGCGCGCTTGACACGAAGGTGCCCGAAGACGTTCTGACCGG
Source organism: Alphaproteobacteria bacterium (assembly GCA_009909065.1). Taxonomy (GTDB): domain Bacteria; phylum Pseudomonadota; class Alphaproteobacteria; order Caulobacterales; family Hyphomonadaceae; genus UBA5336. Next base: position 28,300 of record JAAANZ010000027.1, read on the forward strand.
TATGCGCGCTGATGCAATGCGCGCGCTTTCCGGCGCCAGCGAGTATTTCTGCGCCCATCACCTGCATGACCCGCTGGGCGAGGTGATCGCGCGCTACCGCGACCCGCTCGACAGGTTCAAGGCGAGCCTGCGGGAGACCGCTTCCTCACACGCGGCCGCGCGGATCGAGCGCCGGGCAAGGGCCCTGATGGCGAGCGATGTGCCCGAACCGCTGGCCCGCTGGTGTGCGGCGATCGGCTATTTCGCGCAGGGCATCGCACTGGTCCCCGTTGCCGAGGAGACCTGCCGGCCCATGCCCGAAGTGGCCGGTGCCTGTTTCGCGATCGGCGACCAGCTGCGCCTCGACAGGCTGCGCGCTTCGGCCGAAGAGGCGATTGTCGAAGCCGATTACTGGGACCGCGTGGCCACGCGCCGGCTGATCGACGATCTGCTTACCCAGCAATTCGAGGCGACGCGCCTCGCCCTGCATGAGGGCGGCGTCGAAACATGGATGGCCCGGCGCGAGACCCACCGCGTGGAACTGACCGACCGGCTTCAGCAGCTTTCGGCCGGCCATAGCTGGTCCTTCTCGCGCTTTACCCTTGCGGCAGACGCCGTGCGCCGCTTCATGCATGCGGAGATATGAGACGTGCGCGGGTGAACGCGCGGGACCTCCCGGCCTATCCGGCAGCGATCATTTCGCGCTTGTATTTCGGGCAATCGCTCCGGCAGACGCCGTCATGGGACCATTCGGGCGGGCGCCAGAGATAGGCCAGCCTGTCCGGCCACCGCTCGGCGGTCTTCATCCGTGCCCAGAGCTGCTTGAAACCGACGAACTGGGCCGTCAGCGGATTGTTGTCATAGACCGGGCTGACAAGGCCGACGACAGGGGGCTCGGCGTCGTCATAGGGTTCGAAACTGCCGAAGATGCGGTCCCATATCGTCAGCACCTGGGAATAGTTCTTGTCGATATATTTGGGCTGGTTGGCATGATGGACCTTGTGGATGCGCGGCGTGGCGAACACGCGCTCCATCCAGCCCAGATGGCCCACATAGCTGGCATGGTTCCAGATTCCGTAAAGATTCTTCACCGCCGCCACGGCGAGGTAAACCACCGGGCCGATGCCAATCAGGGCGGCGGTCAGTCCGAAAAGGCCCTTCAGCTGGCCGTCCAGGAAAAAGGCGCGCGCCGCCGTGGTGTGATTGAACGCGTTGGAGGAGTGATGAATGGTATGAAAGGCCCAGAAGAGGCCCACCCGGTGGGAGATGCGGTGCTCGGCATAATAGGCGAGCTCGTTGATCAGGAAGGCCAGCGGGATCGCCATCCAGAGGCTGTCGAGGGTGAAGAGCCGCGCATTGTCATATAACAGGACATAGGCTGCGAAGGGCAGGACCCCGGCGAAGATCACGTTCAGGAGCGAACTGATCAGGTTGAGGCCGACCGAGCAAAGCGCGTCGCCGTCATCATAACGAAGGCCCTTGAGCGCGACATAGATGCGCTCGGCCAGCACCATGGAAAAATATCCGCCGGCCAGCCACCAGATACCATTCGGCCCGCCAAGGCTTTCAATAAGGCTCTCAGGCATTCACGGTCTCCTCCGACTGCGAAGTGTAGCGCAGCATTTGTCGCAACGCAAGTCTCGCTCCAGTGCCGGCAGGCCGCCTCCCGAGCCGGGACGGGGGCCATGCTTGCGGACACTCGGCAAGGTCGTCACACTGTCAAAAAGACAATGTGAAAAGGGGAGGCCGGGCGATGGCCCTTATCAGGAATATTCTTCTGGCCGTGCTGGCCGTGACCGTGGTGCTGGCCGGGATCGTGCTGTTTCGCACTTTCACTTATGGCGGGGAACTGGAAAGCGTTGATGTGGAGTTGCCGGAACCGCCGCCGGTCAGCGCCGACGAAGCTGCCGAGAGACTTTCACAGGCGCTGCAGATCCGCACCATCACGGTCGCGCCGGGCGACCCGCGGCCCGGCAATGAGGGGCCCTGGCTGGAGCTGCATGACTGGCTGGAGACAAATTACCCGGCCGCCCATTCGGCCATGCGCCGCGAGACGGTCGCCGATTACACGCTGCTCTATACCTGGCCGGGCCGTGACGAGACGCTCAAGCCCCTCCTGCTGATGGCGCACCAGGATGTCGTGCCGGTCAATATCGGCACCGAGGGCGACTGGACTGGGGCCCCCTTTGCCGGCGAGATCATTGACGGTTATGTCTATGGCCGCGGCGCGATCGACGACAAGGGCTCCATGGTCGCGCTGATGGAAGCGGCCGACGCCCTGGCGCGGGACGGTTTCACGCCGCGCCGCACGATCCATTTCCTGTTCGGTCATGACGAGGAAGTCTCCGGGCGCGGGGCGGCGGCAGGGATCGAACTGTTGAAAAGCCGCGGTGTCGAGCCGGTCATGGCCCTCGATGAGGGGTTCATGATCGTCGATCCCTCGCCCCTGACGGGCGCGCCGATGGGTTTCATCGGGGTTGCCGAGAAGGGCTATATCACGGTCGAGATCACGGCGGTGGCCGAGGGCGGACACAGTTCCACACCCCCGCGTGACAGTGCCGCCGTGCGCCTTTCCCGGGCCCTCGTCGCGCTGGACGAGAACCAGATGCCGGCCGATTTCTCGAAGCCGCCCGTGTCGGACCTGTTCCGCGCCGCCGCACCGGACATGGGCTTCACCTCGCGCATGGCCTTCGCCAATCTCTGGGTGTTCAGGGGCATGGTCGAGGGGCAAATGGCCGAAATCCCGGCGGCCAATGCGCTGATCCGCTCCACCACGGCGCCGACCATGCTGGTCGGGTCGGCCAAGGAAAACGTCCTCGCCCAGCGCGCCACGGCGATCGTCAATTTCCGGATTCATCCGAATGATACCGAAGATGACATTCTCGACCATATAAGAAGGGTCACCGGGGATATTCCCGGGCTCGAGATCGAGAAGGGCCGTTCCGGGGTGCGCGGCACCGGGGCCTCGCCGGTCTCGCCGACGGATAACCGTGCCTATGGCGTGCTGGCGGAGGTGGCGCGCCAGGCCGGTGATGGCGCGCCGGCCGCGCCCGGGCTGGTGCTTGGCGCAACGGACGGGCGCTATGCCACCGCGATCACCGACAGTGTCTACCGTTTTGCCCCGGCGGTCATGTCCCCCGACGAGCTGACCGGCTTTCACGGCACGAATGAGCGGATCTCGGTCGAGAATATGGCCCGATTGGCGCGCGGCTATGGCCAGATCATCCTGGCGATGGATGGCGCAAAGTAAGCGATAACGGGCTCAGCGCAGAAAGTCATGCGTGGTCAGGCCGCGATAGTCGCGGCTCCCGGCCTTGCGAAAGCCCGTCCCTGTGAGTTCGGAATGGATCTGCTCGGCTTCGGTGCCCTGGCAATAGATGGCGGCTTGCAGGAACACGATGCGTGAATACCGCTCATGCAGGTCGGCCGGTGAAAGGGTCGGGCCGGAGACCTCGCCAAGCGGCGTTTCGAGCCGGTCGCGGACCGATTGTCCGTACAGGCTTGTCCAGTCATCCCGGGCCATGTCCCAGTATTGCCCCGGGCGGTGGACATGAACCCGGCCTTCGCCGGCATAGGTCGCGGCGACGGGCCAGGAGAATGTCTCGCAAATGGTAAAGGCCATCGGGCCATCGCGGCGGCTCGTCTCGCTTTCGGCGATGGCCTGGCGCCAGTCCTGCACGAGGTGGGCGCCCAGGTTTTCCTGAGCCTCGCCGCGCAACGGATAGGCCATGGCCGAGGCCAGGCTGGCGGCGAGAGCAAGGGCGGCGAGGCCGGGGCCGGCGGCGAGGGGTCGCACTCTTGCGGCGAGCGCGCCCATGGCAAGCGCCGCGCCCAGCGTGGCGATCAGAATGATGCGCTCCATGTAGATGGGCACATAGACGAGGCCGACGAGCCAGATCAGGGCGGGATAGATGGCGAGGTGAAAGGCGATCAGCAGGTTCGTCAGGCCGGTGCGCCAGATCACGGAGGCCCAGCCGCCGGCGAGCGCGGCGAAAAAGACCAGTGCAGCCGGCGCCGGCACGTCATTGGGGCGGATCGTGACCGCCAGCGCGAACAGGGCCTGAAGGACTGATTTCTGTTCCAGCCAGTTGAAGCCGCTGGTGGCCGTGAGCATCACGGCCAGCCAGGGCAGCCAAAGCAGGATCGGCAAAGCGTTGAAGGCAAACAGGCGCACCATGAAGGCTGAAGCCCTGCGCGGCGCGTTGACCAGTTGCCAGGCGCAGAGCGCGGCATTGATCGCGAAGAGATAGAGAAAGGCGGTATTGTGTGTGTAGAGCGCACCAAGGGCGCCGACAGCATAGAGCCCGCCGACAAGTGCCATGCCGGATGTGCGCAGCCGGTCACCTCTCGCCAGCCGTTCGGCCAGGATGACCAGCGCGTGAAGCGCCACGACCAGGAAGAAGATCAGTTCGCTATAGTTTCGCCCATTATTGGCGTATACGAGCTGGGTATAGGACAGGGCCCAGACCGTAATGGCGACAAGCGCGCCGAGATTGCCGAGGCGCCGCCGGGCCAGGAGATGGAGCGGGATGAGCGTGGCAAGGCCGAACAGGGCCGATGGCAGTCGAACCGCCCATTCCGGGGCGGCGATCCATGAAAACAGCTTCACGATCGCGAAATGCAGGAGGGATGGGTGTCGAAGGGCACCGTCCAGAGGGTCGACAAAGGCAAATCGGCGGCGGCCAGCGTATAGCCCTCATCGATCCAGAGGGAATCATCGCCCAGCGTGGCGAGGCGCAGGATCAGCGCCGCAGTGAAAACCAGCGCGAATGACAGCGCTTCGATGGGCCTGGAAATCACCCGCGGGGCCGGGCGCAGAAACGGTGCCATCTGCCGGCGAAGCCATGGCCAGGCGACCGGCGCCTTCGGTCGGCCAGGATCCCCGCGAGGGCGTTCACGCTCCATCTGCGCCATGGCTGGATGTCCCCTGCTTCCCGCGAGCCCTTGTCCGGGATTTCCCGGCGCGGAGCAAGTTTCATGCAATGAGGCGCCGGGCGCCGGAGCGGCCGCGCCGCCTCAGTCCCTGGCTGTGGCGCGCTCATCGCCGGGCGCATGGCCGAGACCGGTGGCGGCCTTGCGCGCGGCCTTTTCCTGTTCGCGCTCGCGAAGCTCGTCGGAAAAGGCGCTGGCGAACACGCCGGCAGGCAGGGCGACCACGCCGATCCCGGCCAGCGCAATCACCGATGCCGCCACCCGGCCGAGTGTCGTGACTGGGTAGACATCGCCATAGCCGACCGTGGTCAGCGTCGCGATCGCCCACCAGACCGCCCGCGGAATGGAGCCGAATTCCTCGCGGCCCTGTCCGATCCCCTCGATGAAATAAAGCGCCACCGCCGAGATGTAGACAAGCGCCAGCGCCACGGCGAGCGTGGTGAGCAGCTGGCTGCCGGCGCGGCGCATCGCGGCGCCGAGTATATCGAAGGCCGGCACGCATCGTGCGATCTTCACGAGCCGGAACAGGCGCAGGACCCGCAGCATCATCAGGGTCTGCTCACTGTTTCCCTGCGCATGGATGAGAAACAGCATCTCGGGCAGGAAGGCGATCAGGTCGGCGATGGCGTAGGGCGTGAAGACATAGCGGATGCGTCCGGTCACGCCGCGGTAACGCGGGTCTTCCCCGGCAATCCAGAGGCGCACCAGGTATTCGAAGGCGAAAATCGCGATAATGACGATATTGAAAAGGAAGAGGCCGCGCCGCCAGGTGTCCGAAATCGACGGTTCGGTCTCGATGGCCAGCGCGACGAGGCTGAGCAGAACCAGTCCCACAATGAAGGCGTTGATCGGGGACACGCCCGGATGGTCGCGCGCCTTCGGCTCCATTTCGTGATAGAGCTTCGCGCGCAGCCCGTGCTGTGTCACCGTGACGTGTGCGACCATTCCCGGAAAGTCCTCTGCTGTTGAAAACTCCCCACCCGGATCAGCTTCGTAGCACGCCGCCTGTGCCCTTGGCGACGGCGGTGATCAGCTTGTCCATGATCGCGTCGATATCCTTGTCCTTCAGCGTGTCTCCGGAGGGCTGGAGCGTGATCTCGATGGCGATGGATTTCTTGCCGGGGTCTATGCCTTCGCCCTGATAGACATCGAAGACCTGTATCCGAGAAATGAGCGTCTTCTCCGCCGCGCGGCAAAGCCGCAGGATTTCCCCGGCCGGCACATCCTCGTCGACAAGGAAGGCAAGGTCGCGGCGAACGGGGGAGAGATCCGAGACGTCCAGCGCGCGGCGTGTCTTCAGCCTGCGCGCCTTCATCTGGGGCAGGGCGTTGAGATTGAGTTCGAATCCGTAGAGCGGGCCCTCCACGTCGAGGGCTTTCAGCACACGCGGATGCAGCGCGCCGAATTGTGCGACAGTGACTTTAGGGCCAAGCTTCAGGCTTGCCGACTGGCCGGGATGCCAGTGCGTGTCGCGCGGCGCGGCAATCTGGAAGCGCTCTTCCGGCTGGCCCAGCGCGTCGAGCAGGGCGAGCAGGTCGGCCTTGGCGGCGAAGGCGTCATAGGCCGGCGTGCCGGGCTGCCAGTGACGCGCAGGCGCCGGACGCACAAGGGCGCTGACCATGCGGCGCTGGTCCCTGGGACCGTCACCGAGATAGACCGGACCGGCCTCGAAAAGCCGCACCCCGCGCTCGCCGCGGTCGGCCGCCTTCTGGATGGCCGTGGCGAGGTTGGCGAGGATCGATGGACGCATCTGGTCGAGATCGCTGGCCACGGGATTGGCGATGGCGAGTGCCGGGTCGGCCCCGTCATCGCCATTTGAAAACAGCGCCGCATGCTCGCGGGCCATGAAACTCCAGGTCACCGCCTCGAGAAAGCCGCGCGCCGCCATGACGCGCCGGGCCACGCGCACCCGCTCCTGCAGCGGTGTCAGCATCGCCCTGCGCCCCTCGGCCGGCGTCTCGAGTGAGGCCACGGGCAGTTCGTCATAGCCGACCAGCCGGGCAATCTCCTCGACAAGGTCTGCCGACTGTTCGATATCGAACCGCCAGGACGGCACCGTGAGATACCAGGCATCGCCGGCATCCTCGATCGCGAAACCGAGATCCCTGACCATCCTTTTCATCTGCGCGGGCCTGACCTTTAGCCCGGTCAGGCGTTCCACATCGGCAAGCCTGAAGGCGACCTTGTCGCGGGGCTGCGGCGGTGTGCCGACCATGAGCGTGTGCGAGGCCTCGCCCCCGCCATAACGGGTGATCAGCTGCATGGCGAGGTTGAGCCCGTCCAGGCAGCTTTTCGGGTCCACGCCCCGCTCGAAACGATAGCGCGCATCAGAGACGATCCCCGTATCGCGCCCGGTGCGCGCCGTGCGGTCGGGGTCGAACCAGGCGCTTTCGATGAAAACCTCGGTGGTTTCCTCGCTGACGGCCGTGCTCTGCCCGCCCATGACGCCGCCAAGACCGATGGCGCCGCTGTTGTCGGCAATGACGCACATCTCCGGGCCGATTTCATAGGTCTTGCCGTCAATCGCCTCGAGCCGTTCGCCCGGCTTGCCCAGCCGGGCGCACACTGCGCCGTCCAGCTTGCCGGCATCATAGACGTGCAGGGGGCGCGCGCGGTCATGGGACAGATAGTTCGTGACATCGACCAGGAGCGATCTCGGCTGGATGCCGATGGCCTTCAGGCGCTGGCGCATCCATTCCGGCGAGGGACCATTCTTCACGCCGCGTATCGTCGCGCCGGCAAAGACTGCGCAGGCTTCGGGCGCCTCGATGACAATATCGACGGGGCAGTCATGGCTGCCTGGCACCGGCCTGATATCCTTGTGCAGGAAACGTCCGGCGCCCGCCGCAGCGAGATCGCGCGCAATTCCGGACACGCCCAGCCAGTCGGCACGGTTGGGCGTGACCTCGAAATCGATGGCCGCATCATCCAGGCCCAGCGCCTCGGCCGCCGGCGTGCCGACCGCGAATGGCGTGTCGAGATCGGCAATGCCGTCATGATCCTCGCCGGCTTCCAGCTCCTTTGTCGAGCACAGCATGCCCTGGCTCTCAATGCCGCGGATCTTCCGGGGCTTCTTGTCGAGGGCGAAATCGAGACCGGGAATATATGTCCCCAGAGGGGCATAGATCGCCGTCATTCCGGCGCGCGCATTGGGCGCCCCGCAAACGATCTGTTTCTCGCCATCCACCGTGTCCACGCGGCACACACGTAGCCGGTCGGCGTCCGGGTGGGGTTCGGCCGCTTTCACATGCGCGACGCTGAAGGCGGCGAGCCTGTCGGCGGGATTGTCGACATGTTCGACTTCGAGGCCGGCCTTGAGCATCACCTCCCGGATACCCTCGAGGTCGAGCTTTGTGGCCAAATGATCCTTCAGCCAGGAAAGCGTGAATTTCATCAGCTCAATCCCCCGCTCACGCTGGGCGTCAGCCAGGGACGGAAGCCGTAATGGCGTGTCCAGGCCGGATCGGCCTCGAAATAGGGGCGCAGGTCCGGCATGCCGTATTTGAGCATCGCCAGCCGGTCGACGCCGACACCGAATGCGAATCCCTGATGCTTGTCGGGATCAATGCCGCAATTCTTCAGCACATTGGGGTGGACCATGCCGCAGCCGAGAATTTCCATCCAGTCCTCGCCCTCGCCGATCTTCATCTGCCCGCCGGAGCGGTCGCATTTCACGTCCATTTCCGCCGAGGGCTCGGTGAAGGGGAAGAAATGCGGGCGGAAGCGTGCCTCGACCTCGTCGATCTCGAAAAAGGCCTTCACGAAATCGATCAGGCAGCCTTTCAGGTGCCCCATATGAACGCCGTCCTCGATGACGAGGCCTTCGACCTGGTGGAACATCGGCGTGTGTGTGGCGTCCCAGTCATTCCTGTAGACGCGGCCCGGCGCGATGATGCGGATCGGCGGGGCCTCCTCGACCATGGTGCGGATCTGCACCGGCGAGGTATGCGTGCGCAGCACCTTCTGCGCGCCCTCCTTGTCGGGCGCCATGAAGAAAGTGTCATGGGTCTCGCGCGCGGGATGGCCCTCCGGGAAGTTCAGTGCGGTGAAATTGTGCCAGTCATCCTCGATATCCGGGCCCTCGGCGACGGCGAAGCCCATATCGCCGAAAATGGCCGCGATCTCCTCGAAGACCTGCATCACCGGATGCAGCCGGCCGACCGGTTCGGGCCGCGCGGGCAGGGTAAGGTCGATCTTCTCGGCGGCGACCTGCGCCTCGAGGGCTTCATCTTCGAGCACCGCCTTGCGCGCCTCGATAGCGGCGGTCACACGCTCCTTCAGCGCGTTCAGCTTCGGGCCCATTTCCTGGCGCTCTTCGGGGCTCATCTTGCCGAGCGTCTTCATCAGGCCCGAGACGCGCCCCTTCTTGCCAAGCTCGGCCACGCGCACCGCATCGAGGGCGGCGAGATCGCCGGCATTCTCAATGGACGCAAGCGCTTCGGATTCTATCGTGGGGATGTCGCTCATCAATCAGTCCCGCGCGCGCCGGCCCCGGAGGCAGGGAGCCGGTCCGGCTCAATCGTCTGTCTCTTCAGGGCACCCGGCATTCCCGACGATCCAGGCTGGCAAGCTGCAAAATCACGCGAGCCTAGCCGAGCGCCGCTTTCGCCTGTTTGACCACTTCGCCGAAGGCTTCCGGCTCGCGGATGGCGAGGTCGGAGAGCACCTTGCGGTCCATGTCGATGCCGGCCTTCTTCATGCCGTCCATGAAGCGACTGTAATTGAGCTCGCCGTCATGGGCGCGCACGGCGGCGTTGATGCGCTGCACCCAGAGCGAGCGCATCTTGCGCTTTTTCACCTTGCGGCCGACATAGGCATATTCGCCGGCTTTCCAGACAGCGGCATGGGCGGTGCGGAACGTGTTCTTGCGGCGGCCGCGATAGCCTTTGGCCTGGTCGAGGATCTTCTTGTGCCGGGCGTGCGCGGGCACCTTGTTGCGGGAACGGGGCATCGAAAGCCTCCTGTCAGTCTCGGTTCAAATGATCAGCGCGCGGGGCGGCTAGAGCCCGTAGGGCAGGTATTTCCGCACCCGGGCCTCATCGGCCTTGGCGACAACGGAGGTGCCGCGATTCTGGCGGATATATTTGCCATTGTGCGAAATCAGCCGGTGGCGCTTGCCGGCGACACCGTGTTTCAGCTTGCCCGAGGCGGTGAACTTGAACCGCTTGGCAGCGGCCTTCTTGGTCTTCATCTTCGGCATTTCAGCTCTCCTCTTGGCCGGGGCCCTTATGGAGCTCGCCCGGGCCGGTCATGTCATCGCTGCGGGGGCATGCCGTGCGCCCCGTCAGCCGGAAATCGCGGTGTATGTCCCAGATGCGGCCGGGAATCAACCGTCAATCGGCGCGCTCAGCCGCATTTGAAGCCGATCACCGTGCCGGCCTCATCGGTGAGGATATTCAGGCGCCGGGGCACATAATCCATGGTCACCTGCGTGTCCGGGCCGACGATGCGGGCCTGCTCGGGCAACTCGCCATCGGGAATCTCGTCCGCGGCTTCCCCGAGATAGCCGCGCAGGGGCGCAATCCCGCATCGGTCGCCGACACGGTCCAGGGCATCCATTTCGGGTTGCACCCTGACCTCGCCCTCGGGGGCGGTTTCAACCGTCTCGGCAGGCATTTCCGGTTCGGCAGGCGTTGCGCCCTCCTCGCTTCCGGGTGTCTGACCGCAGGCGCACAGTGCCAGCACGAATGATCCGACCAGAATGTGTCTCATAACCCTTTCCCCTCTGTGTCCACCCCGCGACATCACCGGACAGGACGGGCGCATCGCGCCGGCAGTATAGGCGCCATGCAAGCATTGGTCGAATGAAAGTATCAGGAGACCGGGCGCGCCTCGCCTCAGCGCGGCGCCATGACCATGGTCATCTGGCGGCCTTCGAGCTTGGGCTCGAGCTCCACCTTGGCGACATCGCTGAACTCCTCCTTGACCTTCTGAAGCAGTTCCATGCCGAGATGCTGGTGGGCCATTTCGCGACCACGGAAGCGCAGCGTGACCTTGACCTTGTCGCCTTCCTCGAAAAAGCGCGTCATGGACTTGGTCTTCACCTCATAATCATGCGTATCGATGTTCGGACGCATCTTGATTTCCTTGAGGTCGGCCGATTTCTGCTTCTTGCGGGCCGCTGCCTTCTTTTTCTGCTCTTCGAATTTGAGCTTGCCATAGTCGATGATCTTGCAGACGGGAATGTCCTGGTTCGGTGACACCTCGACCAGGTCCAGCCCGGCTTCCTGGGCGGCATCGAGCGCTGCGGAAACGGGCATTTCACCCTGTTTCTCGCCATTCTGGTCGATGAGCAGGACCTTCTCGGCGCGGATATCCCGATTGACGCGCGGTCCGGTTTTCTTTTGCGGCGGGGCCGCATGGGGTCTGCGAGCTATGACAAATCTCCTTTTGCAACGACAGGGACAAAGCCGATTATGCCTTCGGTCGCGCCGTTCTTCAAGCACGGGGCCGCGGTGCGGGCAGGATATCGAGCGCGATGATCGCCTGCCAGATATCATCTGTGCTGATTTTCCTGAGCGTTTCGCCGTGGATGACAATGCTCAGCGCGCCCTGCGGCCGGTCGCGGTCGGGGTCATTTTGGCTCTGCGAGAGAACCAGCACCGTGGGCGTTCCCGAAAGTGCGGCCATGTGCACCGGTTCCAGCGCGCTGCCCAGGACGAACAGGGCCTGGCGGGCCAGTGCCGACACCTGGAACAGGTCGGTACGACCGATCAGGTTTTTCGCCGAGGGCACGGCGCGGGCGATTTCGTGGCCGACGGGGCTCTCGGCATGTCCCCCGATCACTACCGGCTGCACGCCGGCCGCGGCGATTCGCCGGGCGATCTCGACATGGCGCTCGGCCGGCCAGCGCAGCGCCCGGTCCGCCTCTGACTGCACCGGCGCGTAGAGCATGAAGGAAGTGGCGAGTGAGAAATAGGCCGGTCTCAGCCGCGGCGGGTCGCCGAGAACCGGTGCGACCCAGCCGAGATCGGGCAGCGCCGGCGCGGATGACGGCGCGCCGGCAAGGGCAGGTAGCGCCCCGGCCTGGCGCAGCTGGTCGGACAGGCGCTCGATCGTGGGCTGGCGCTCCCGGTTGGCCATGTCATGGGGCAGGGCGCAATCGGGCGCGGTTCCCGACCAGGGCGCGACCCGGCCCCGCTGGCGGCGCATCCGCTTGTACAGGCGGGCCGTCGTCTCGCTGGTCTCGAAATCATAGATGATGTCATAGCGCCGCGCGGCGAGATCACCTGCGAGCGCCTTCCGGGCCTTGCCATCGCCGGGAACGCCGCCGGCAATCACATCGTCGAAATAGGGGCAGGCCTGCGCGAATTCCCGGTAGGCGGGGCGCGTGAGGCAGTCGATCCGGGCATGGGGATGGACCCGCCTGAGCGCTTCGACCGCGCCGAGCGCCAGGATGAACGGCCCGCGTTCTGCCAGGCGGATGACCAGGACGGCCCTGGCCTCCCGCCCGGGGTTGAGTGATTGAGGGTCTGTGCTCTTGATCCTGTCAGTCATCTCGGCGCCCTTGGGATCAGCGCGCCCCCAGCAGCTGTGAATACACGCCCAGCGTGGCTGCCTGAAGCCCGCGCTTCGAATAATTTGCAGCGATATGGGCGCGTCCGGTTTCGCCAAGAGCTTTCCGCCCACGCTCGCCGAGCGCCACCAGTGTGCGGATGGCGCCGGCCAGGGCATGAGGGTCGCCGGGGGCAAAGCGTGTCCCGGTCTCGCCGTCGAGCACGATTTCCCGGGCGCCGCCATGATCGGGAGCGATGACCGGGCGCCCCATGGCCGAGCCCTCGGCCACGATCCGTCCGAATGCTTCCGGCCGGATCGAGGCGCTGATGACGATATCGGCGGCAAGGAGGGCGGCCGGCATGTCGGGGCTGTGGGGGGCGATGATGACGGCGCCCGTCAGGCCCGCCTCGGCGACATCGCGCTGGAGGGCTTCGACATAATCGGCGCGTCCCTGCGCATCGCCCATGCAGACCAGGACGCGTTCGGCGCGCTCTTCGTCGCTCATCCGCGCCAGCGCCGAGACCGCCAGCCTCTGGCCCTTCCAGTCGGTCAGCCGGCCCGGAAGCAGCAGCACCAGCCGGCGGTCATCCGGATGCAGGCCCCAGGCGGCGCGCTGGTCCCGCGCGCGCTCGGGCGGTATGGTGTCGGGGTCGAAACTCATCAGGTCGACGCCGCGCTTGATGGTGACCAGGCGATCCTCGCCCAAGCCATGCACCGCGCGCACATGAGCGGCCATCCAGTCGGAATTGGCGATCACCCTGTCGCCCCGCGCCATCACGGAATTATAGAGGATTTTCGCACGGTTCCCGCCGGAATAGGCCCCGTGATAGGTTGTCACGAACGCCGCGCCCGCCTTGCGCGCGGCCCAAAGGGCGCTCCAGGCCGGCGCGCGCGAGCGGGCATGGATCAGGTCAATGCCGCGTGCGGCGACGAGCGCGGCGAGGCGCCGGGAATTGGCGCGCAGGGTCAGGGGATTCTTCGAGCGCGCATCGATACGGACCACCTCACCGCCCAGCGCTTCCAGGTCACGGGCCATGCGCCCGCCACGTGTCGCCACGAGGCTGCGGGCGCCGGCCTCCCGCAGCGCCTCGGTGATTTCCAGGACGGTGCGTTCGGCCCCGCCGGCATCGAGTTCGGGGATGGCCTGCAGAATCGTGCGTCCGGCCAGCTCCGGCAAAGGGGCTGGCGCGGCGCCGGTTGCGGGAGCGGGCGAATCGGGGGGCGGGCTCATCACCGGGGACAGATGCCATGGCGGGGGCGGACCATAAAGGCCTTAAGGCAGGTGACGCCGGCGCGCGGATCGATTATCCCGCCGCCATGAGCCGAACTGATCGAGACACAAGCCGCTTCGACCGGCAGGGCCGCCACTGGTCGCGTGTCCGGGTCTATTATGAAGACACCGATTTCACCGGCATGGTCTATCACGCCAATTACCTGCGCTATTTCGAGCGCGGGCGCAGCGATTTCCTGCGCGAGGCCGGGGTCTCGCACACGACCTTGCTCGAACGCGATGATCCGGCGGCCTTCACGATCGTGCGGGCCGAGATCGACTACCGCGCCGCGGCCCGCATTGATGACGAACTCGACATCATTACCAGCTATCACGGCACGCAAGGCGCGCGGATCGTTTTTTCGCAGGAATGCCGGCGCGGCGATGAGGTGATCGCGACGGGCCAGATCATTGCCGTCCAGATCCATGCCGACGGACGCCCGCGTCGTCCGATCCGCGAGATCACGGAACGGCTGGCGCGTCTGATCCCTCCAGGCTGATTGCGCTGCATCTGTTTCAGAAACAGGGTTGATTAACCAATACGGCCTAGGCAGTTGGCAACTGCACGCTGCGGCGCGGCTGCCCCGATTTCGTCAGAATTTCGGGTAAAGGCTGGCCGCGACCGAAAACCAAGCCCGGCAGGCCGTGCCGGCACCGGGCGCCCGGCTGGATTGAATGCCGCCCTGTCCGGAACTCCGCAGGCCTGCCCAGAAAGAGGTAGCCGATGATTCTCGCCCTGATGCAGGAAACCACAGTCACCGGCCTGGCGGCGGACGAAGCCGGGTTCTCCCTGATCGGATTGTTGCTCGAGGCCGACCCGATCGTGCAGGCGGTTCTGGTGATTCTCCTGATCGCCAGCATCTGGTCCTGGGCAATCATCGTCGAGAAATTCTTCGCGCTTGGCGGGGCGCGCCGTTCCTCGCGCAAGTTCGAGGAAAGCTTCTGGAACGGGAGCATGGAAGATATGGATGCCCGGCCCGGAGCCGGCAGTGATCCGGCCGCACGCGTCTTCGCCTCGGTCTCGCGCGAATGGAATGATGCGCGCCGCGGCATCGTTGCCGACGGGCATTCCGAGGCGCTCGTCAGCCGCGCCGAACGCACGCTTCGCGCCGCTGTCGACCGCGAGGTGACGCGCCAGAGCGGCGGGCTCGGCGTGCTGGCCTCGGTGGCCTCGGCCTCGCCCTTCATCGGGCTTTTCGGAACGGTCTGGGGCATCATGAACGCTTTCATCGAGATCGCCGAGCGTCAGGATACCAGCCTCGCGGCGGTCGGCGGCCCCATCGCCGAAGCGCTGTTCGCCACCGGGCTCGGCCTCATCGCGGCCATTCCGGCGGTGATCTTCTACAACAAGTTCTCGACCGACCTGAACCGGCTGGCCGACCAGCTGGACAGTTTCTCTCAGGACGTGCTGGTGCGGCTGTCGCGCCGTGTTCACGAACCGGCGGGGGTCTAGGCCATGGGCGTGCAACTGGGATCGGGGCGTGTGGCGCGCGGGCGGCGCGCCCTGAACGCCGAAATCAATGTCACCCCTTTCGTGGACGTCATGCTGGTCTTGCTTATCGTGTTCATGGTGACCGCCCCGCTGCTGGTGCGCGGCGAGGAAGTCAGCCTGCCGAAAACCAGTTCCGAGCAATTGCCGTCTGTCTCCCAGCAGCCGCTCTCCCTCACTCTGACGGCGGACGGGCGCATCTTCCTGAACAATGAGCGCGAGAACGAGGTCGCGATCGGCGATCTGGGGCCCAAGCTGCGCGAGATCACCGGAGCGGGCTATGAGCAGCTTGTCTATCTCCGCGCCGACGAGACCGCGCCGCATGGTTTCGTGATGGATGTCACCGCCCGGGTGCGCGGGGCGGGATATTCGCGCATTGCCTTCGTGACCGATCCCACGGGCGAGGGAGGGCGCTGAGCGACAAGCGATGATCCGTGGCCTGCCAGCTTCTCTCCTGATCCATGCGGCGGTGATCGCCTCGGGCTATATCGTCCTGCCCGGCCTGCAGCAGGACCTGGAAACAACTTATACCGCCGTGCCGGTCGACATCGTGAATGTCTCGCAGGTGCCCGATGTGGCCCCGCGTGTCGAACGCGACCGCGAAACGGTCGATGAGGCTGAAGAGGAAGAGCCGCCGCCCCTCGAGGAATTTCTCGAGGATCTCGATACGCTCCCGGGAGATGTGCCGCCGGAAGAGGAGGCGTTCGCCGCCGAGGAGGCAACGCCGCCCCCGCCGCAGGACGAAGAGGCCCCGCCCCTGCCGGACCCGCAGGCCGAGACCCGCGACGATCCCGAGCCGGAAGAGCCCGAGCCCGACCCGGCCGAGGAGGAAGAATTGCTCGCGCGCCCGAGCGAGGAAGACGAGCTGGCCGACCTGCTCGGCGAGGCGTCCAACCTGTTCGACAAGACGCCGAAGGAGCCGGCCCGAGCCCCGCCTAAGGCGCCCGAACCCGAACAGGAACTCGAGGATGAGACGCCCGCGCCGAGCGAGGCGCGAAAAGGCGCCGGCGAGCGGCGCGGCGACACGACTTCGGTGATCGCCATGATCCAGTCGCAGATGACTATCTGCTGGGACGATGTCGATGACCTTCCGAATCCGGAACGCCTGAACGTGACCATCGAGATGACGCTGAACCGCGACGGCACGCTCAAGCGCGATGCGCGCCTCGTCAAGCCGTCGCGCGCGCCCATCGGGGACCGCCCGATGCAGGTCGCGATCGAACGGGCCTTGCGTGCGGCGCGCAAATGCGCCCCCTATCGCCTGCCGGAAGAGGCGCTCGATTATTACGAGGACTGGGACGAGGTCACACTCAATATCGGTCCGGCCTACAAGTAAGAGACCCCGACAAGGAGCCTGAAGACCCATGATCCGATCTTTCATCACCGCCCTGGCCATGGCCCTGGCATTCGCCCTGGCGCCCTTGCAGCTGGCCGGTGCACAGATCACCGTGAATGTCGGCGATGGCACCGCCAAGCCGCTGCCCATCGCCGTGCCGGAATTCAATGCCGAGCCGGGCGAAGCGCGTGAGTATGGCGACCAGATCGCCGAGGTGCTTCGCAGCGATTTGCGCCTGACCGGCCTGTTCGAGCTGAAGAAGCCCGAAGCCTTCATCCAGCGCGACCTCGATATCGGCGCCGAGCCGCGCTTTGCCGACTGGAAGATCATCCAGACCGATGCTCTGGTTGTCGGCGAGACCGAGATGCTGCCCGACGGGCGCCTGCGCGTGGCCTTCCGGCTCTGGGACATCTATGGCGAGCAGGTGATGCGCCTGGGCGGCCAGCCGGGGCGGCAATATGTGACCACGCCGGAAAACTGGCGGCGGATCGCCCACAAGATTGCCGACAGCATCTATACCCGCCTGACGGGTGAGGACGGCTATCTCGATACCCGCATCGTCTATATCGCCGAGACGGGTCCGAAAACCGCGCGCGTCAAGAAGCTCGCCATAATGGATGCGGACGGCGCCAACCAGCAGGACCTGACATCGGGCGCCCACACGGTGCTGACCCCGCGCTTTTCCACCTCGGACCAGGAAATCACCTATATGTCCTATGAGGGCGGCACTCCGCGGGTGTATCTGTTCAATATCGAGACCGGACGCCAGGAAGTGCTCGGAAATTTCGACGGGATGACCTTCGCGCCGCGATTCTCGCCGGATGGGCGCAGCGTCCTGTTCAGCCAGGCGCGCGGCGGCAATTCCGATCTCTACATCATGGACCTGCGCACCCGTCAGGAGGAGCAACTGACCTCGCATCCCGATATCGACACCTCGCCCTCGATGTCCCCGGACGGGCGCCAGATCGTCTTCACCTCCGATCGGGGCGGCTCGCCGCAGCTTTACGTGATGAACCGGGATCAGTCGGCGCTGACCTGCCCGTCGGGCGGGCGCGACACGGCTTGCCGGATCACGTTCGGAGAGGGGCGCTACTCGACCCCCGTGTGGAGCCCGCGCGGCGACCTCATCGCCTTCACCAAGCAATTGCGGGGGCGCTTCTATATCGGCGTGATTGGAACGGATGGCAAAGGCGAGCGGCTGCTGACCGAATCCTATCTCGATGAAGGGCCGACCTGGTCGCCGAACGGGCGTGTCATCGCCTTTTTCCGGGAGGCCAGACCCGGCGCGGGGCCGCGCCTGTGGTCCGTCGACCTGACGGGCAAAAATCTGCGCCAGCTTCCCACGCCCACGGATGCCTCGGACCCGGCCTGGTCGCCGCTGCTGGATTGATGGCGGGCGGGCGATGCACTTGCGGTTGACCATGACATGTAAAAATTGAAATCCTCTACGGAAATTCCCGTCATGAAGTTGACATTTCCGTCCGCTAAGGCGTGATGCGGACCGAGGCAGTAGCAATCTGGAGCGTTCAGACATGAATGATTTTCTGAAGACAGTGGCGGCGAGTGCGATCCTGCTCGGGCTCGGGGCCTGCGCTTCGCAACCCGAGCCGGCTGAGACGGAAGTGGCCGAAGCGCCCGAGCCGGTGGTCGTTGAGGAAACCGAGACCGAAACGAACACGACAACCCGCAGCACCGTGACCGAGGAGCCGGCCGAACCGGTCCGCGAAGCCTATTCCGGCCCGAAGCCCGGTTCACTGGCCGATTTCCGCGTCAATGTCGGCGAAAGGGTCTATTTCGATCTCGACCAGTCGCGTCTCGATGCCGATGACCGTGAGATTCTCAAGCGCCAGGCCGCCTGGCTGCAGTCTTATCCTGAAGCCCGCATCATGGTGGCCGGCAATTGCGACGAGCGCGGAACGCGTGAATACAATCTCGCACTCGGCGAACGCCGCGCGGCGACCGTGAAGGACTATCTGGTCAGCCTGGGCGTCGATCCCGCGCGGATTGACACGATTTCCTATGGCAAGGAGCGCCCGATCGCCGAAGGATCCAATGAACGTGCCTGGGCGCTCAACCGGAACGGCTTTACACAGATCCTGTCCGGCGCCACCGGCTGAGCCGGAGATTCATCCTGTTAAGTGTATCATGCGGCCGGGCTGCCACATTTTGGCCCCGGCCGCTGTCTTATGTAATCCCCATGTCACCACTACGATTCCTCCTTGCCTCGTCATGTGTCTTCGCGATGGCCGCCGGCAGCGCGAACGCACAATCGGCCCCCATCCGCCAGGGTGTCACCAATACCCAGATTGCCGATCGTACACGCCAGCTGCAGCAGGAGAATGCCGATCTCAGGCTGAAAATCTCCGATCTGCGCCGCGAGGTCTCGCAACTGACCGGAAAGGTCGAGACACTCGAATTCCTGCTCAGCCAGACGCGCGACGAGATCAACCGCATGCAGGGCGATGACAAGGAGATCGGGCGCCAGCTGTCCGAGATCCAGACCCGTCTCGACAGCCTGAACGAGACGGTCTCGGCGCTTGAGGCACGCCGCGCCGCCGGGCCGGAACGCGTGGTCACGGCGCGCTCGGACGACGGCACGACCACACGCCGTGTCGTGCGCCGGGCCGACCCGTCGCCGTCTGGCGGCGAAGCCCAAGCCGGGCCTGAAAACGGAGCCGGGGACCCGCAGGGCGAAAATGAGCCGCAGGACCCGCCGGATGAGACGCGCCCGGCCGGTGCCGAGCCGCCGGGCCAGACCGGCTCGCTGGGCACCATTTCCGCGGAAGACCTGCCCGGCGAGGCCGGCGAGTTGTTTTCCGAGGCCAAGTCGCGGTTGCTGCAGTTCGATTATGCCGGCGCCGAGGTCGCCTTCAGAGCCTTCCTGGACGCGTTCGGTGATGACCCGCAGGCGGGCGAGGCGCAATACTGGCTGGGTGAGGTGCTGTATCAGCAGGACCAGTATGAAGCCTCCGGGGCGGCCTATACCGAAATGATCCAGACCTATCCGGACGATCCGCGCGCGCCCGATGCGCTGGTGAAACTGGCCCGCTCGATGCGCCTTGTCGGAAATGCGGACAAGGCCTGCTCCGCGCTCGACCTCCTGCCGCGCAAGTATCCCGAAGCCTCCAGCGTGACGATGAACCTGGCGGCGGTGGAACGCAACCGCTCATCCTGCGGCGAGTGAGCCGGCCGGGACCAGGCTCTCTCTGCGAGACAGCGCTTCGCGAGCTGGTCGGAGACTGCGAGGCCCCGCTCGCGCTGGCCGTGTCCGGCGGCGGCGATTCCACCGCGCTCCTGCACATGATCGCCGCAGCCTGTCGCGGGCAGCGCAAACTGGTGTGTTTCACGGTGGATCACGGGTTGCGAGACGCGGCGCGCGAAGAGGCGGCCTTTGTGGCCTCGGCGTGTCGGCGGCTGGGTGTCATGCACCGGCGCCTGGCCTGGAAACAGCCGCGCGCCCGGCAGGCCGAGGCGCGCAAGGCTCGCCATCGCCTTCTGGCCGCGGCTGCGCGCGAGGCCGGCGCGGGCCATCTCCTCACGGGGCATACGCGCGACGACCAGGATGAAACCTTCCTGATGCGCGCCCGGCAGGGGTCGGGCTGGTTCGGCCTGGCGGGCATGGACCCGCTCGCGCTGTCGCCCGCCTGGCCCGAGGGGCGCGAGGTGCGTGTCGTGCGCCCGCTCCTGGGAGTATCGCGCGCCGGGCTGCGTGACTGGCTGCGCGAACAGGGCCATGACTGGCGCGACGACCCGAGCAATGACGACCCGGCCTATGAGCGCGTGCGTATGCGCCGGCTCCTGGACGCGGCCCCCGGTCTTGCCGGCCGGGTTCGTGCAAGCCGCGAGAAGCTGGAGACGCTGCGGCGGGCCGAACTGGGACGGCTGTCGCGTCTCATCTCCAGCCGCGTGAGGGCGCGCGCCGATGGCAGTGTCTGGCTGGACCCGCGGCATGTCCCTCCGGAAACCTGCCAGAGACTTCTCGGCGCGCTCATCCAGGTGGCCGCCGGCCATGCCCGTGCGCCGCGGGGCGATGGGCTGCGCGCCTTGACGCGCGAGATTGTCGCGGGCGGGCCGCAACGGCCCGGAACGCTCGCCGGCGCATGGATTGCAAGGCAGGGGGCGGCAGTCATGCTTGCGCGCGATCCCGGCCTTGTTCCGTCGCCGCCATTGTCCGGCGACACGGTCTGGGATGGACGGTTCGTGCGCGCGCCCGGTCAGTCCCCGCCGGCGCCGGAAACGGCCATGTCGCGGCGCGGCCTGCCGCCCGAGCCGGCCGGCTGGTGCGCGCTTGCTGGGCAGAGACTGGAAGAAATGAGCAATTGCTGGCAGATTTTGTCACGATTGTAACAGCGGGTGCGGCGAGATGGAGTCGTCAACCGGGACATGGACCACTATGTTCAGGTCAGCAGTCCGAAACAGGAAGAACCGGAAATGAATATGCGCAATCTGGCGATCTGGGGTCTGATCGCGGCACTCATCATCGGCATGGCCGTGGCCATGCAGGGCAATTCGGCCCCGCGCGGCGCGGAGGAATTCTCCTATTCGCGTGTCCTGCAGGAGGCCGAGGACGGCAATCTGCGCGAAGTCACGATCGGCGAGACCCGTATCAACGGCGTTACCGAGAACGGCACGCGCTTTTATGCTGACAAGGGGATGTTCGATCCCGATCTCGGCACCACGCTCAGCGACGCGGGCGCGGATGTGACCTATGACAATAATGAAGGTGGCTCGGCGCTCGGCACGATCTTCTTCAATCTCCTGCCGATCCTGCTGATCCTCGGCCTGTTCCTGTTCATGATGCGACAGATGCAGGGCGGTGGAGGCCGCGGCGCGATGAGCTTCGGCAAGTCGAAGGCGCGCATGCTGACCGAAAAGCAGGGCCGCGTGACATTCGACGATGTGGCCGGCGTCGATGAAGCCAAGGAGGAATTGCAGGAAGTTGTCGAGTTCCTGAAGGATCCGGCCAAATTCCAGCGCCTCGGCGGCAAGATCCCCAAGGGCGCACTGCTCGTCGGCCCGCCCGGAACCGGCAAGACGCTGATCGCGCGTGCGGTCGCGGGCGAAGCAAATGTGCCCTTCTTCACGATCTCCGGTTCGGATTTCGTCGAGATGTTCGTGGGTGTCGGCGCCAGCCGCGTGCGTGACATGTTCGAGCAGGCCAAGCGTTCGGCCCCGTGCATCATCTTCATTGACGAGATCGACGCGGTCGGGCGTTCACGCGGCGCCGGCCTTGGCGGGGGCAATGATGAACGCGAGCAGACACTCAACCAGCTCCTGGTCGAGATGGATGGCTTCGAGGCCAATGAAGGCATCATCATCATTGCCGCGACGAACCGCCCGGATGTTCTCGACCCGGCGCTCCTGCGCCCGGGACGCTTCGACCGTCAGGTCGTCGTCAACAATCCCGACATCATCGGGCGCGAACGCATCCTGAAGGTCCATATGCGCAATGTGCCGCTGGCCAAGGATGTGAACCCGCGCACGATTTCACGCGGCACACCCGGCTTTTCCGGCGCCGACCTGGCCAACCTCGTCAATGAGGCGGCGCTCCTGGCGGCCCGGCGCGGCAGGCGTGTGGTGTCGATGAAGGAGTTCGAGGACGCCAAGGACAAGGTCATGATGGGGCCGGAGCGCCGCTCCATGGTCATGTCCGACAAGGAACGCGAGCTGACCGCCTGGCACGAGGCCGGCCATGCCATCGTCGCTCTGAAAGTGCCCGCCGCCGACCCGGTGCACAAGGCCACAATCATTCCGCGCGGCCGCGCACTCGGCATGGTCATGCAGCTGCCTGAGGACGACAAGATGTCGATGACGCGCATCGAGATGACCTCGCGGCTGGCCATCATGATGGGCGGGCGCGTGGCCGAGGAGCTGAAATTCGGCGACGAACAGGTGACCGCCGGCGCGGCCTCCGACATCCAGCAGGCCACGCGGCTCGCCCGCGCCATGGTCACGCGATGGGGCCTGTCCGAGGAGATCGGCCCGGTCGATTATGGCGAGGACCAGGGCGAGGTCTTTCTTGGCCAGCAACTGGTGCAGTCCTCCCATATTTCCGAGGATACCCAGAAGAAGATCGAGGAAGAGGTGCGTAAGCTGGTCCAGGCCGGGATGGATGAGGCCCGGCGGATCATGACCGAGTGCCGCGACCAGTGGTCATCGATTGCCGAAGGGCTTCTCGAATACGAGACGCTGGCGGGCGACGAGATCGACGGCCTCCTGCGCGGCGAAAAGCCCGAGCGCCCCGATCTGACGGGCGATGATGAAGGCCCGGGCTCGGCCGTGCCTGTAATCGGCAAGAAGCGAAAGCCGAAGGATGAGGGGCCTGAGGGCGATTTCGGCGGAGAGCCCTCGCCGGCCTGACGGTCCTGTCGTAAAAACTACGCTTGCAAGACGGAGCGCAGCCTTTACTAGGCTGCGCTCCATGTCGTTTCGCCAAGCCTTTTTCATTCCGGTTGCCGTATCGCTGGCCCTGGCGGCGTGCGGTGGCCCGTCAACGCCGGGTCAATTGCCGGACGGCGCCTTCTGGCAGGCCATCGCGCCGGCCTGCGGTGACATCTATGAGGGCGAAATGCTCAGCGATGAGCCGATGGACCGGGAATGGCAGAATGCCGGCATCTTCCTGGAAATCACCGAATGCTCCGGCGACGGGATCGAAATGGTGTTCCAGGTCGGCGAGGATCGCAGCCGAAGCTGGCGGCTGACACCCGTCGGAAATGATATCGATTTCCGGATCGAGCGCGCCGAAGGCACGGGGCCGGGGGTCAGCGGTTATGGAGGCGTCTCCTCGCAGGGCCCCGATTCGCTGGTGCAGGTCTTCCCGATCGATGCGCGGACAAAGGAAATGTTCAGGCAAAAGGGGCTGATGCTCGCGCTCGAGAATGTCTGGACGCTGGAGGCGGACCCGGAGGCCGAAACCCTCACTTACGAGGTCGAGCGTATCGCCAATGGCCGGCGGATGCGTTTCGACCTGTCGGCGCCCTATAGGCGCGAAGACATGACCGGCGCAGACTGACGCGGAGCCTCTGGCCGCAGCACCGGGATGATCGGGGTTTTCGGCCTGCCAGGCTTTCAGCCCGTAAGGCCTGGGCGTCGGCATCGACCTGCGTCGCCCACCAACACCACATCCTGCCAGGGGCCTTCAGGTTCGGCTTGCCCCAGGACAGAGCCTCTTCAACGCGTGGCAGGTCCAGCGCCAGCGCGAAGGCCTTCAGCTCCTCCCAGCCCGCCATCCTCATCGCGTTCACCCTCCGGCGGGCACTTCGGTGAAGCGTCCGCTATCGGCGGCGAGGCGTTTCAGCGTTTCGGCCGGGGCAAACCGGTCATCCCCGGCGCCAAGCCGCTCCATCGTGGTCATAACAGCGCGGGCGCCGACCTCATCAGGGGTGAAACTCACGGCCTCGCTCATCGCATTGTCTTCCGGTGTTCGGTTGCGTTCAGCGCACCCAGGCGCCCGGCGCATTGGTGCGATAGCCAAGCGCGCGATAGGCCGCGTCGATCAGGCTCTGGCCGCGCGCATTGACCAGCAGGCCGGCGCCCATGCGGTTCATCGTGTAGCTGAAGGCCAGGCCGCATTCGGGATCGGCAAAACCGATCGAGCCGCCCGCGCCGACATGACCGAAAGCGGCCTCGCCCAGGATCGCCGTCATCTGCTCGCCCATGGGCAGGGCGCGATTGTCCATCGATTTCATGAAACCGGACGCAAACCGCGTCGGCGCCAGCAGGGTCGCATCGCGCGATGTGGCCACCGAGACCCGCGACATGTGCGCAAGCCGGTCCTTCGAGACCAGGGAGCCGTCATTGACCGCGAGCGGCGTGTACATGGCGACCTGGCCGCGCGCATTCGAGATGCCGCCGGCGCCGCCGATTTCGGCCCTGTGCGCGGCCGGGTCGTTCGGTGACCAGCCGCCATTGTTCAGGAAGGACAGCGCCTGTATCGAGTCCGGCGCCGCCAGCAGGTTCTGTGCAAACTCGCTCAGCTCATCGTCCGGATCGGGCATGAAGGGGATTATCGGCGCGATATGGGGATCGCAACCTTGCGGCAGGCCGATCCAGAAGCGCGCGCCGGTCGGGCCGGCCACCTCATCGGCGAAGAACCGGCCGAGGGATTTGCCCGAGACGCGGCGGACCAGTTCGCCCACCGTCCAGCCGAAATTGACCATGTGATAGCCATTGCGCGTGCCCGGCTCCCAGAAAGGTTCTTCATCCTCCATCCGAGAGACCATGTAGTCCCAGTCGAGGAAACCGCCCTCGCGCACCGGCGCGCGCAGGGCGGGCAGGGCGCTCTCATGGTTCAGCATCATCTGGACGGTGGTCCTGTCCTTGCCGTGCCGGCCGAATTCCGGCCAGTAATCGGTGACGGGCGCGTGCAGTTTCAACTCGCCCCGGTCGATGAGGATATGGGCGCACAGCGCCGTGGCGGCCTTGGTGCAGGAGAACACGATGGAGACCGTATCCTCGCTCCAGGGCTCGCCGCTGTCCTGATCGGCCGTCCCGCCCCAGAGGTCGACCCGCGTTTCCCCATTCACCGACAGGCACACGCTGGCGCCGACCTCGCCGCGTTCGGCGAAATTGCGCTCGAATGCTTCTTTCAGCTCCGCGAATTTCGGATCGCAATACCCCTGAATGCTGGCGCTCATCGCCTGCCTCCTCCCGGCTTGTTTTCGCGCGACTATGCGCGCGCGCGCCGCCGGCTGGCAAGCATTGCAGAGCTTGACGCAAAGGCAGGGGCTGTCGCATCAAGACGGGCTGCGAATGGAGGCGCCCCTTGAGTTCCCGTTTCCCGGTCCGAGAGAGGAAGAAGGCCCGATCGCGTGAGGCGCTGATCGCGGCGGCGCGCGAACTGTTTCATGCGCGCGGTTATGAGCAGACGACGCTGGAAGAGGTGGCCGAACGCGCCGGCCTGCATGTGCAGACGCTCTACCGCCATTTCGCCACCAAGCAGGAGCTGGCGCTGGCAGGCGACCGGATCTGGCTGGAGCGGTTCCGCCGCGAGATCACCGATCCGCAGCGCTCGGGCGACACGTTCAGCTTCTGGCGCGCCTGGCTGGGCCGCGCGATCGATGCCCTCACCCCCGAAGGCGACCGCGAATATAAGCGTCACCTGAAGATGCGCTCGGCCTCGCCGCACATACTGGGCGCGCTCTGGGCGGTGCAGGCGGAATATGAGGATCTGCTCACCGCATCCCTGGCCCGCGATTTCGGCCTGCCGGCAGACGGCGCCGGCGCGCCGCGCCTGGTGGCCGGCATGCTGGTCGCGGGGAACGGCTATGTGCTGCGCCGCTATGAGGAAGAGGAAATCGACCTCAAGGCCATGTCGCTGCAGGTGATCGACGAAGTCGAAGCCATGGCCGGCCCCATGGTGAAGCGCCGCGAAACAGCTTGACAGGCAGGCAGAGCATCATTCGGCCGCAGCTCTCGCCGCGAGCATCATTAACAATGGAGGCACGCTGCTGGCGCAAGTCCACAATCGTCCTGAGATCGGATACTCATCCACTAACGATAAAGTGAAACGAAGCCCATCTGATGGTGACTGGATTGGTTTCGACACCTTGACAGATCCTCTTAAGTACGGGGCCCCTGATGGATTTGCAATGTATATTCTTGCCCCCCCTTCTAACCTATGAGAGCCTTACTTTGTGACCAGCAAGGGGAGGTTTGATCATGGATTGATGGGATGATGTTTCGGATATGGCAATTGACCTCGCTAATGATGCTCTGAATTTCGAGCATCGGCGGCAATTTCTGAAAGACATTGGCAATGACTTCGGCAACAGCGTCAATGGCACGACCGGCTTTGGATCGGGCGGTAGAAACTGGGGTATGGAGAGCTTTTACTGCGATGATGAAGAGGAGCCGCCGAGTGTTCAGGAGCCGGTAATCGTCTTGGAGCAACGGATTGAAGAAGATTCGTGGAATGATCTTCGATATCTGGATACGGTCGTCGTCACAGGCTACGAGCAAGGTCCGTTCGGATTTGGTAGCGGTGGTGGCGGCGGGGGTGACGAAGGCGAAAGTGATGATCCGCAGGAGCGAAATGATTGTTCCGGCATTCAAAGCGACGTTTACCCGGAGCGTTATCCCGAAGAAGTGGGCGCTCAAGACTTGGAAGAAGCAGCCCAACGAGCGTTTGACCTAATCCACGAGGAGGTTGGCGCTGAAACTGAGCAAGAGATTGTGTACGGAATCTATACGAATGCTGACGGTGAGGTATCAATCGAACGCATAAAAGCAGGTCCAATTTGTGACCGGTTTGATGGCGAATCTGCTCGTGTCGTCTTCTTCCCGATCGAGATGTTTGATTCGTCGCTCGGGAAGCTTGTTGGTTGGGTGCACAATCAATTCAGCGAACCCGATCCAAGCGCCGGTGATGTTGAATTGCATCAACGCATACTCGAACATTACGTCGCAAATTTATACGCAAGCGAAAATCTCGTGATGTTTATAGGACAAATGAGCTGGCAATCTGGGGACGCGATGGAATTGAATGCCTTTGCGGACGTGGAGTCCGAGAATGTTTTTGATCGAAAGAACCTCTAAGATGATCAGGCCGACGGCAATTGTGGGAACCCGTAGCCTTTCAAATTGGCTTTACAGGTTGGGTCTTAAAGGGGTGCCAATATTACTTGTCGCCTGCGCGCAAGCGGAGGAAGCGCCTAGGAACACGCCAAGTGCGGTAACTGAAATATTGCTTGATGTTGACCGCCATGAAGTTGATGGAAGACATGTCTTCATTGGTCCCAAAGTCGAGAACTACAAGCCGCTAGAGCTCGGATTTCGCAACGACAATTATGTGATCCGTCTCGATACCGCTTGCGATGGTTTTGACGTCTCTGTTCAGGTCGAAGTACCCGACGACCGAACGGATTACTGGCAGACCTCCGCAACGCTTCGTATCGCGGGTGAAGATGTAGGCACGTATTCTGGCGCTGACGTCAGCCTGCCGCTCGGTGAGATCGGGGCGCCTGTTTCTTATCCGCTCGCGCCATTGATGAACGGTGTGCAGGGCTTCTCCGTGACACGTTCTACTTGTCACAATCTCGACGGTGAAGCGGGCGTTTCCTTCGAGGCGATTCTGACGAGGACGGTCCGCCGACAGCGCGATTATGTTGCGGTCTCCAGTGAGCGGTGGGTAGCGACTTACACCCTCGGTCAAAACGAGCTCAGGCGTCTGGAACTCTACTCGCTTGATGGAGAGGTGAAGTCGTTCCGCTCCGAAAAAGGCATCTCCAATTGCGAATCGCATCTCTGGCCTTGTGACGACGAAACCAGAATCGGTTTATTGAGGCCAATTTGGGATGAGGCGATCGAGTAATACCTGTCGGCTGACCCGCACTGAACAGGTCAGCCGCCATTATCCCCATTGACTGAGCCTCCACGGGTTTGCCGACGGCAAACCCGGGGAGGTTCATATCGCTGTCAGATTAGGGTGTTAATTTCAGAGTCATCCTGAAGAACTCTGAAAGGTGAGATCGAGATGCGCAACTGGCTCGCAGTGTTTGCCGTCCCCGCCCTGATCTTCCTCGCCTCCTGCGCGAGCACGGACACGGTTTCAGACCTTCAAACCGCGTCCGCGCCAAGCGCGAACAGCGAAACGGGGCGGTCGGCGAAAAACGTGATCCTGATGGTGTCTGACGGGGCGGGCTTCAATGGCTGGCTCGCGGCCGACTATTATCAGGGCCTGGCGGGCCGGCAGTCCTATCAAGTTGAGCGCCCCGACGGCACCATGCCGGTGGTTTACGGTATGACCCATGACGCGCTCAACCTGATCGATGCGTCGGGAAATCTCATCACACGGATTGAAGACCTGCCGAGCGTCGCCGGCGCGGTGGAGCAGGGCTATGATCCGACCACGCGTTGGAAACGTTTCGAGAATGGCTTCCCGAACGACTTCGCGCCCCTGAATGCGCCTTATACCAGCTACACCGACAGCGCAGCCGCGGGAACCGCCCTCATGTCGGGTCGCAAGACCGCGAACGGTCGTGTCAATGTCGACTGGAGCGGGCAGGTGGAGTTCCGCACCATCGCGGAGATCGCGATGGAGCGTGATCGGTCTGCGGGCGCCGTGGCCTCGGTCATGGCCTCCCACGCCACCCCGGCCGCCGTGATTGCCAAGAATGCCTCGCGCAACAATTACGAGGACATCTTCACCGAAATGGTCGAGAGCGACCTCAGGGTCATCATGGGCGCAGGCCATCCATTTTACGATGCAAGCGGAGCGTCCATCGAGCCCGAGGATGAAGAGGCCTTCCAGTTCGTCGGTGGCGAAGAGACCTTTGACGCATTGACGGGTGAGGCCGAACTTAACGGTTTCACCTTCATCGATACAAAATCGCAGTTCGAAGCGCTGGCCAGCGGACAGATGACAGCCGATCGTGTGGTCGGCATCGCGCGGACAAACTCAACGCTTCAGGCGCAGCGCGAAGGCCTTGCCGAGGCTGATACGCCGTCGGGCATGGCCTTCAATGACGATGTTCCCGATCTCGCGACGATGAGCCTGGGCGCGCTCAATCTACTCGGCGAGGATGCCAACGGGTTCTTTTTGATGATTGAAGGCGGCGCCGTGGATTGGATGGGCCACGCCAACGACATGCCGCGCTTCATCGAAGAGCAGATTGACTTCAATCTGGCAATCGATGCCGTCATTGAATGGGTGGAAGCGAACTCGAGCTGGGACGAGACCCTGCTCATCATCACATCCGATCACGAGACGGGCGGTATCTGGGGCGAGGGGACCTGGACCAACAGCCAGGGCGGGCCCGTGGCACGCGACCGCCGCGAGGAGACCGTTCGCTCGGCGCGCTTTGACCCCACCGAAGACGCGTTCAACCAGTTTCTCGCGGTCCAGGACCGCGGTGCAGGCAATCTGCCAGGCTATCAGTTTGCATCCGGCAACCATACCAATGAGCTGGTCCCGCTGTGGGCGATCGGTCCAGGCTCGGAGCTTTTTGCCGAGTTCACACGCACCGATGTGCAGGCCGGCGAGCTTTGGGGAGCACCCTATGGATGGACGGGCGAGATTATTGATAACACCGTCGTCTTTCGTGTGATGGAGGAAGTTCTCCACTAGCGTCGGTATCGCGATCCGCTTTGGCTCAGCCTTGTGCGGGCCTGCGTCATGCGAAGCGGGATATCCATCACGGCATCGCCGGAACACTGTCGGCGGTTGGAGACCATCGTCTGTGACCCAAAAGCGGCCCGCAGGCATCTCTGGCGCGGGCGGGTTCGGTTCATGCGCGGCGATCTGGACCGGCGGCTTTAAGACGCCAGGCGACCGGCCGGATTCGGCTCAATCCTGCGCCGTGCTGTGCGAGCTGTGTCACAGCGGATCAACCGGACGAACGGAGGCTTGCCACCAAGGCAGAGCATCCGATGCGACTTTAGGGCGTTTTCCGCGCAAATTGCATGACTTGGCCGCTTGGATTTTTCGTCAGGGCCAGGAGCGTGTCGTCCGGCGATGCGGGCATCGTCGGACCGGCGCGCGACGACGATCCTGGCGGAAAAGACGAGTGGCTGTCGAGGCTCTAAGAGTTTTCGTTCTACTTTCCAGAAGTCTGACGCCCGGAAACGCTGGGGCGTCTTTTGCGCACTGGCCGCGCCGCAATCCTCCCAGCATCCGGCATGCTGGTCCGGTCTGCTCCTTGCCAGCTCACAAAATACACCCTGCCAAGTGATGCAATTTGCACGGAAAGCGCCCTAATTGCGAACGGGCGGTCCGTTCTCGAAAGCGTTCCACACATCTATGCGGAAAAGCTTTTCCGGTCGTTCGGCACGTATCTCGATCACCATCGACTCCCTGGCTGTGCGGCCATGGCGGTCGGTGGAAGTGACGACAACCTCATAGACGCCCGGTGCGAGGTCATCAGGCAGTTTGGCCCGCCAGAGATGGACGCTGCGATCAGCAACTGATCCCTGGGGTTGAGGTGGCTTCGGGCCGAACTGCGTTGCCCGGTGCCGGTTCCATCCCTGGGCGCGGGCATCGCCAGAGCGGCTTTGCAGGGCCCAGCGCGAAACGGACAATTGGCGCTGGGCAGCAAAGGGGTCAGCCCATTCCGCGCCGATGCGGGCACCTTCGCCCTCTGCGTCCTGCGTTCGTTCCAATACAAGCGTGCGACCATCTATCGTGGCTTGAACACGCGTCTCGGTGGAGCCGTCCCAGACATTGGCCGTGATCCAGGTCCCTCGGACAAGATCGTCGGGCGTGATGATCTTCACATCGGGAAGGTCATTGAATGAGAGGGGTGGGACAGGGTCGCGTTCGTCTGAGGGTTTGGCGTGCCATGCCATGATCGCGTCGAACCAGTCCCGGAAATTCGGCGTATTCACCGAAACCCACATGCGCTGGTCGCGCGACAGGTTAGAGCCGTAATAGGTTTCGACATAGGATGTGCCGTCAAATTCGAGTGATAGCCAGCCGCGGGGCCCGCCAAGACGTTGCAGCGCCATGGGCACACCAAACGTGTCGAAATCACCATTATACCAGGCCCCTGAGGCGGCCCCGGACACAATGTGGCGGAAGGGCAACTGCGACAGACCGATCGCCTCGACCCAGCCGGCATAGCTGTCGCCAGGACTGAGATTTTCGATGGTGTGAGTATGACCCGAAAGTGACAGGGCCTCACGTCCCTCGAGCAGGGCATAGAGCGCTTTGACATTGTCGGTCTGGTGAGCCGTGGCGTTTTGATCGACAAAGCTGACAAAGGGTATGTGATGGCCGATCACAACCAGCTTGTCTGGATCCGTCAGGGACAACAAATTCTTGACGAATACCATCTGGTCGTCGGTGATGCGTGCATTGTAGCGCTTTCTGTCGCCCGTGGCGCAAAATTCACGACCGGCCTGGCGGGCATCCTCGGCCGTGCATGGATAGACGACATTGTCGAGAGCGATGAACAGGGCATCACCGATTTCGAAGGCGTAGTAGTTCGGCCCGTAGAGATTGCGCCAGCTGTCAGCCGAATCCGCGTCGAAATCGGCGTCGAAATCGAAGTCATGGTTGCCATGGACCCACCATTGTGGCGCTTGCACAGGCGCTGTGACCTCGGTCATCCGTTCGATCAGGTCCAAATCATCGCCCATCACGTCGCCAACGGCGAAGATGCAGTCGGGACGCGCTCGGGATGAAAGGTCGAGCCAGTCATCCACCACGGAGTCGCGGAAGAACCCGATTTCCTGGTTGGAATAGGTCTGGGTGTCGCCGAGTATCGCGCAGTGGAAGGCGTCAGCTTGCTGTACCCTTACAACGGGGAAATTGATCGCCTCAGGCAGCGGGCCGGTCGGCGCCAGGCCGCCATAGCGAAGCTGTTTCGGAGAACCGGCGGGTTTGTGCTGATAGGCGAACTGCGGAACCCAGTGCGCATTGTGGGGCACCTGAAAGCCCGATGGCTGTACGACGAACACGGCCATGTCATCGCGGACCGGCAGGACATAGCTGCCGTCCGCGTCGGTCTTGACCACCTCACGACCATTAGAGACTTTTACGTCCGCCAGGCCGGGTTCGCCCTCGTCACGCACGGCATTGCGGTTGATGTCTTCAAAGACGAACCCGCGCACCTGATCGCCACCATCATCCTCGCCGCGCCGCACTTCAGGGCCACCACGATAGTCGGAGAACAGGCTGCCAGCGCGCGTATCGGCGGGACGGCCTTCATCGACCTGCATGGTTGCACATCCGGACAAGGCGAGCGCGGACAAGACTGTCAGGGCGAATATCCTGCTGAGGGTATGGGTAAAATGCGTCATGGGAGCCTCGCAGATCCTGCGCTTTCCCCATATTATTCACGATCCATGACGCCGAGATGACAGTCGGGACAGAAGAGTGCCGTCGGTGACCCAACCCCCCAGAAAATCCGGCCAAGAATTTGCAGCGCCCTCGACGCACGGAGGGTGACACATGCGCAAATCACGGTTCGCCGAAGAGCACCGCCCGGGCTATTCGGCGGCCACGGCCTCCACCGGGGCGGCGCGGGGGCCGCGCACAAGCCGGCCGGGGCGCGCGCCCGTGGGTTCGCCGTCGCGCGAGATGACGCGGCCGGCCACGAGGGTCGCGGTATAGCCCGAGGCGCGCTGGAAGAGGCGGCGCCCGCCGGCCGGCAGGTCATGGGCCACTTCCGGGGCGTGCAGGGTGAGATTGTCATAATCGATGACATTGAGATCGGCGCGGTAGCCCGGCGCGATCAGGCCGCGATCGAGAAGGCCGACCGCCTCGGCCGTGTCGCGGCACTGGCGCTTGACGATCCATTCTATCGGAAACCGCTCGCCGCGCGTGCGGTCGCGCGTCCAGTGGGTGAGCATGCTGGTCGGGAAGCTGCCATCGCAGATCATGCCGACATGCGCGCCGCCATCCGACAGGCCGGGCACGGTGTGCGCCGATTTCAGCATCTCATAGGACGGGTCCAGGCTGCCCTGAGCATAATTTAGGAAGGGGAAATACAGCATGCCGCGGCCATCGCCTTCCAGCATCAGGTCCAGCGCGGCTTCCTCGGGCGTGACACCGCGCGCCGCGGCAATGGCCGAGAGCGTCTTTTCGGCCGTCGGCTCGTAATCCGGCGGGTCGCCAAGCACGAACATCTGGCCGAAATTGCGCAGAACCGCCCTGACGAAGGGATTGTCCGAGGCCGGTTCGTCCGCCAGCAGGCGGGCGCGGAAATCCGGATCGCGCAGCGCCGCCAGCCGCGCCTCGAAGGGTTCATCCTTTATGGACTGGTAGAGCGGGCAGGCGGAAAACGGGTTCAGCGTCAGCTCCAGGCCCAGCAGAACCCCGACCGGCCGCCCGCAGACCTGGGCGCGCAGGGGCAGTCCCTCGCCGGCGGCCTGTTCGACGGCCGCGAGCAGCGCGCGCCAGCCTTCCGGCGCGACATTCGACTGTGCAAGCGAAACCGAGAGCGGGCGCCCGGAGCGCTCTACGATGCGGCGCAGCATGGCCGCTTCCTTTTCCGGGTCATTGAAGTCCGACACGAATTGCAGGACGCCGCGCCCGGCCGCCTTCAGCGCCATGGCAATGCCGGTCAGTTCTGTTTCGCTGGCGGTCAGGGTCGGTGTCGGCTGGCCGTCGCTGGTGCGGTGATTGAGCGTGCGCGAAGTGGAAAAGCCGAGCGCGCCGGCCTCGACGGCCTGTTTCGCCAGCGCCGCCATTTTCGTGATGTCATCCTCGCTGGCCTCCTCGCGATCGGCCCCGCGCTTGCCCATGACATAGACGCGCAGCGCGGCATGCGGCAGCTGGGCGGCGAAATCCACGTCGAAAGCGCGCCCCGACAGGCTGTCGAGATAATCCGGAAAGCTCTCCCAGTTCCAGGGCAGGCCCTCGGCAAGCACGGGGAAGGGAATGTCCTCAACGCCTTCCATCAGGCGGATCAGCCGGTCATGATCGCCCTCGCGGCAGGGGGCGAAACCGACCCCGCAATTGCCCATGACCGCGGTGGTCACGCCATGCAGTGAAGACGGGGTCAGCCGGTCGCCCCAGGTGACCTGGCCGTCATAATGGGTGTGGATGTCGACAACGCCCGGCGTGACGATCTGGCCCTTCGCGTCGATCTCCTCGCGGCCTTTCCCCGAAATCGGGCCGATTGCGGTGATGCGCCCGCCATCGACTGCGATATCGGCCTCGACCGGCGCCTGGCCCGTGCCGTCATAGACATGTCCGCCGCGAATGATGAGATCATGCGTTGCCATGAAAGTCCTCCCGGATGGTCGACCCGCCCCGTCTTGATGTGAGGCGGCTATACTCATCATGGCCGAAAACGCCGCGCGGCGAAAGAGCGCCCGGCTCAAACGTCGAATGTGGCCTCAAGCTCGACCGGGCCGGTCATCAGGACATGGTCGTCGCTTTCACGCCAGTGGATTTCGAGCTCGCCGCCATCGAGGATCAGTGTGGCGCGCCGGGCCGTATGGCCTGCCCGGGCGGCACAGACCAGCGCCGCACAGGCGCCCGTGCCGCAGGCCTTTGTCAGGCCGGCGCCGCGCTCCCAGACGCGCAGGCGTATCGCCTCGCGATCGATGATCTGGGCGAAACCGACATTGACGCCTTCGGGAAATATCGGATGCCCCTCCACCAGGGGGCCGATGGCGGGGATGTCATAGGCATGCACATCTTCCACGAAGAAGACCGCATGCGGATTGCCCATGGAGACCACGGCCGGGCGCGAGAGATAAGGGGCGTCCATCGGGCCGATCTTCACATCAACGCCGCGCACATCCATTTTCTCGCTCAGCGGGATATCGGCCCAGCCGAGCAGCGGCGAGCCCATATCGACGCTCACCTCGCCGCCCGGCGCGGCCCAGGCCTTGAGCCGGTCAGCGCGTGTCTGAAGGCTCACCCCCTGGCCTCGGCCCTCGCGCAACAGGAGCCAGGCAACACACCGCGAGGCGTTTCCGCAGGCCGGGACTTCGCCCCCATCGGCGTTCCAGATGCGCATGAAGGCATCCTTCTCGGCATCGCGCTCAACCGCGATGACCTGGTCGGCCTGCATCATTTCCGCAACGGAAACGACCTGTTCCTTCGTCGGCTCGAAGGGCTTCTCGCGCGCATCGAAAATCGCAAAGGCGTTTCCCGCCCCGTTCATCTTCCAGACTCTCATTCCAGGGGAAATAGCCTCTTTCCGGTCCGGCCGGAAGTGTCCCGCCCGGGCTTGTTCAAAGGGCAGGATTATCGCGGAAGCCGCATGGCCGCCACCCAGCTCGACACCTGAACGGCCACGCATGCCAGCAGGGCCACTTCCATCAGCGGGTGGCGGAAAAAGAAGGACACGAAAGCGATGGCAAGCGAGCCCCAGTCAATGAGGTCATTCGAGATGAGATGGCCCAGCGGGCGCCGGGCGCGTCGGATATCGTCCATGGAGACCTGGCGCCAGACACGCCCCATATCGGGCGGGCCGAACACATCCTGAAGCCGGCCCGGATCGGTGATGCCGGTCAGTTCGCACAGGTCGAGCGGTGTCGCCTGGCCCAGTTCGACCGCCCGCCGACGCGCGCCCGTGCCAAGAAGGCTGACAATGCCCGACAGGATCACGATCAGTGCGGCCGCGGTCGCCGCAAGGCCGTCAAAGGGGGGATAACCGCTCATCCGGGCGAGATAGCAGGCCCGTCCTGTCTGGCAAGTCGCCACTGGAAATTGAAGTTTTCAGGCGAGATTAACGAATTTCTTCAAATGATAACATTATTCGGTATTCGATCATGCCGCGTTTCATTGCCTGCGTCCTTTTTGTCCTGTTCAGCCTGCCCGGAATTTCGCGGGCAGCGCCGGGGGATATACTCTTTTCCGATGATTTCGAGAGCGCCGGGCCGGGCTGCGCGAGCCTGGCGGCGAACTGGTCGACCACATCCACGGCAAGGTCGGGCACGAGCACGCAGACTGCCAGCTCCGGAGTGTGTTCGATGTTCACCAATGCCGGGGAGGTCTTCGTCACCTCCGGCAGTCTCGACCTGTCATCGGCGACAGGGGCGCAGCTGACCGCCTGGGTGCGCAAGGGGGCGGACGCTTTCAGCGAGGATCCCGACAACAGCGTGGAAAGCCTCGAACTCCAGGCGCGCACGTCCAGCGGCAGCTGGGTCACGCTCCAGTCCTTTTCCGCGCCGGGCCTGCCCGATGGAGCTGTCACAAATGTCGCGATCAGCCTGCCGGCATGGGCGCTGCATGCCAGCGGCGCCATTCGCTTCCACCAGCTTGGCGGCTCGGGCAGCAGCTGGGACTACTGGCATATCGATGATGTCCTCGTGACCGAAACCGGCACCCCGCCGGCGACCGGGGAACTGAGCGCCAATGGCTGCGAGGATTTCGAGGACGGCCTCGCGGCCTGGCTCCGCTCGAACACAAGCCGGTCCGGGACCAGCAGCGCGACGGCCGGTTCGCCGTCGCAATCAATGTATCTGCGCCATGACGCGGTGACGGTGACGAGCGTCCCGGTCGCGGCCGGCAATGTCGAGACACTGTCAGCCTGGATCCGCCGGGGTGCGGACAGTTTCAGCGAGAATCCCGATGGCAGCGAGAATCTCATCGTGTCCTACCTGAACGATTCCGGTGTCTGGGTGACGCTGGAGACATTCACGGGCAGCGGCGCGCAGGGGCAGGTCTTCAACCGCACCTGGACGCTTCCCGCCGCCGCGCGCCATGGCGGGCTGCAGATCCGGTTCGAACATGCCGGCGGCTCGGGAAGCGATTTCGATTACTGGCATGTGGACGATGTCTGCCTGACCAGCGCCATGCCGGACCTGTCGGCGCAAAAGTCCGTCACCGTGGAGTCCGATCCGCTGTCGGGCGGCGATCCGATGGCCATTCCCGGGGCCTGGCTGCGCTATTCGATCGAGGTCACCAATTCGGGGGCCGGGAGCGTCGATGATGGCTCAATGACGATCGCGGACGATATCGACCCGCAGACGACCCTGTTCACCGGCGATCTCGACGGCAGCGGTTCGCCCGTCATCTTTACCGATGGCGCGGGCGCGGACACGAGCGGCCTGTCGTTGCCCTTTACGAGCCTGTCCAGCACCACTGACGGGATCACTTTTCTCAACGCTTCAGGCGTGGCGATCACGCCGGGCGGCAGTTTCGACCCGGCTGTCCGCTCGATCCGGCTGGATTTCGACGGCGCTTTCAACGGCGCAACCGGCGCGGCCAGCCCGACATTCACCGTCACCTATCGTGTGCGGCTGGATTAGCGTCGCGGGATCGCCGCCCAGTAGTCAAAATCCAGCAGCACGTCCGGGGCGTATCGGCCATCCTCGCCGCGCAGCGGGAAATCGCTGCAGGGATGGTCCTTTGCCGCGACGAGGCGCAGGCGCAGCGCCCCGACCCGGTCGCCGAGCTCGGCCTTGTCGAGGATTTCCGACCAGGCATAGACAGTGTCGCCGGCAAAGAGCGGCCCGGCATGCGTGCCACCATTCAGGGCGAGCATCTGGCAGGCATTGCCAAGCCCGTTGAAACTGAGCGCGCGGGCAATCGAGATGACCACGCCGCCATAGATGAGGCGCCGTCCAAACCGGCTGTCCTTCTGGGCATGCGCGTCGAAATGGACCCTGGCGGTGTTCTGATAAAGCCGTGTGGCGGTCTGGTGCTCGGCTTCCTCCACGCACATCCCGTCCACATGGTCGATCCTCTCGCCGATCTCATAATCCTCGTAGCGGTGGGGCGAGCCCGACAAGTCGTCGTTCCAGGCACCGTAATCGGCCCCGGTGACGAGTTCATCCGGCGTGACAGCGTCCGCGAGGTCGGGCACGACCGGATCGGGCGCGGGGGAGGCGGCCTCGCGCTTGTGCACCATCACCCAGCGCACATAGCTCATCACCGGCGCATCCTCGCTGTCCAGCCCGCGTGTGCGTACCCAGACGACGCCGGTCCGGCCATTGGAATTTTCCTTGCGCCCGATCACTTCCGACACGGCGCGAAGGGTTTCGCCCGCATAGACCGGGCGCAGGAAACGTCCCTCGCCATAGCCGAGATTGGCTACGGCGTTCAGCGAAATGTCCGGCACGGTCTTGCCGAACACGACATGAAAGGCGAGCAGCGGATCCACCGGCAGGCCGTGAAAACCTGCCGCCCTGGCGAAAGGCGCGCTCGAATACAATGCCTGCCGGCTGCCGGTCAGGGCGCGGTAAAGCGCGATGTCACCTTCGCTCAGCGTCAGCGGCGTGGCGTGGACCAGCTCGCGTCCGGGATGGAAATCCTCGAAAAAATTGCCGGGATTGGATTTGGTTTCAGGCATCGTGCCCCTCCGTCGTGATGCGCCGGGAACACGCATCAGTCCGGCCCGTTCGCCGTTTGCTGGCGGATCACAGGCCGAAGGAGAGCGCGTTCACATTCTCGGCGAAGACTTGGACCGCTCCGCTGCCGGAAATCAAGGCGGTTGCGGCAAAGGGCGCCATGCCGGCGGCAATGGCCAGGCTCGCCAGGCCGCCCGCCAGGAACCGCATTTCGACGGAGCGCAACGCCTCCAGCCGGTGATGCGGGCCGGCCACGATCAGTGGCCATACAAACAGCAGCGCCAGGGCCAGGAGGGTGAAAAAGGCGGCGATCATCATCAGCAGCAGGGTCATTCCGGTCTCCAGCTTCCCTCAGGTCCTTTCCTAACCCCCTGCGATTGCGCTGAGGTTTCGGTTTCGCGTCGAATTGCACACATCGTGCGGGCCGCGCGCCGCCAGGCTTTCTTGCGGCTGTCACAAAGGCCGGCTAGGAAGGGCGGGCCAAAGAAAGGGAGACGGTTTCATGGGCCTGGTCCGGCTTTGCCTCATCGCCTGTATCGCCGCCATGCTGGCCGCCTGCGGTGACAGCCAGCTGCGCCAGTTCGAAGGCGCGCAAGTGCCGCCGCCGCCGCCGCTTGGTCAGGCGGATCGCATCCGGATCGTCGGCTCGTCCACCGTGGCGCCATTTGCGACAACCGTGGCCGAACAGTTCGGTGCGGCGACGCGTCATGCCACGCCCATCGTCGAGACGACGGGCACGGGCGGGGGGTTCAAGGCCTTCTGCCAGGCTGTCGGCCCGAACGAGCCTTCCATCTCCAACGCCTCGCGAAAGGTAAAGCCTTCCGAGATCCGCCTGTGCCGCGACGCCGGGATCACCGAGCTCGTCGAGGTCAAGATCGGCTATGACGGGATCGTGCTCGCCAATTCCAAGACCGGACCGGTCTATGATCTGACAAAGGAAGAGATCTATCGCGCTCTGGCCGACCGGTTGCCCGATGGCGAAGGCGGCTGGACGAACAATCCCAATGAACGCTGGTCAGACATCTCGCCGGACCTGCCGGATGCGGAAATCCTCGTCTACGGTCCGCCGCCGACCTCGGGGACGCGCGACGCCTTTGTCGAGATTGCCATGGAGGGCGGAGCGGTCGAACTGCCGGTGCTGGCCCGGCTGAAGGATCAGGATGGGGAGGCTTTCGACAAGCGCGCCCATACGATCCGCACGGACGGGGCCTGGATCGACAGCGGCGAGAATGACACGCAGATCATCCAGACGCTGATCAAGAACCCGGCGGCGCTCGGCGTTCTCGGTTTTTCCTTTCTCGAACAGAATGGCGACCGGGTGAAAGCCGCCGATGTGGGCGGTATCACGCCGACCTTCGCGAACATTGCCAGCGGCGATTACCGGGTCTCCCGCTCGATGTATCTCTATGTCAAGAAGCAGAATGTCCCGCTCGTGCCCGGCCTTGTCGATTTCCTCGAGGAATTCACCCGTGAGGATGCCTGGGGGCCTGAGGGCTATCTGGCGGAAAAGGGGCTGATCCCGCTTCCGCCCGAGATGCGCCGCTCCGTGCGCGAGCATGCCCTGGCGCTTCGCACGCTCGACACGGCCAGCTGACGGGCCGCTCCGATCTCAGGCCTTGCCGGGGACCGCGAAGGGATGGCCGGCTGAAAGCCCGCCACAGACGGGCAGGGCCTGGCCATTGACATAAGAGGCCTCGTCACTGGCGAGGAACAGCGCGGCTTCGGCGATTTCCGAGGGCTCGCCATACCGCCGCGAGGGGTTGATCTGACCGAGCTTGTGCTCGGAGCCGCGTTCGCGCGCCATGTCGAAAATGGGCTTCGTCATCCCCGTTTCGATCAGCCCCGGGCAGACCGCGTTGACCCGAACGCCGGTGCCGAAAAGCTGGTAGGCCAGTGTCTGCGCAAGGCTCACCACGCCGGCCTTCGATGCGGAATAGGCAGGCGAGCCTGCATTCGCGCGCAGAGCGGCCACCGAGGCCGTCATGATCATGGAGCCGCGCCCTCTCGCGATCATGTGCGGCGCGGCCTTCTGGGCCAGGAGGAATGGCCCGATCGTATTGATGCGAAGGATCTCTGTGAAAAGCTGCGGTGTGATCTCGCCAAGCCCGGCCGTGCCGCCCGAAATCCCGGCATTGGCATAAGTGATATCGAGGCCGCCGAATGTCTCTTGGGCCAGCGCCACGAGGTCAGCCACCTGAGCCTCGTCGCCGGCATCGGCCACCTGCGTGGTCAGGCGGGCGGACCTTCCGGCTGCGGCTGCGGTTTCGCCAAGTCCGTCGCTGTCGCGGTCCGAGGCCAGCACATGCGCTCCCTCGCGCAGGAAGGCAAGCACGCTGGCCCGGCCGATTCCGCTGCCCGCGCCCGTCACGATCGCGCTCTTGCCGGCCAGTCGTCCTGTCGTGTCTGTCATTTTGTCTCCTCCCGGCTCACGGGGCCGATCTGCGGGGCTCATTGACCGCGCTTTGCCCGACGGTGGCAAGGCCTTCCCCGAGGGGCACCGGGCTTCGCGTTGCTCCTGGCCCTCGCGCAGGCCGGCGTGTTCCGACCGCGCAGAGCTCAGCCGCTGAGCATCATCCGCGCGCCCTTTTCGGCGATCATCAATGTCGGCGTATTGGTATTGCCCGAGGGGATCGTCGGCATCACCGAGGCGTCGATCACCCGCAGGCCTGACAGGCCGCGCACCCGCAACCGGGCGTCCGTGACGGCCATGGGATCATCGCCGCGGCCCATCTTCGCGGTGCCGACCGGATGGAAGATGGTCGTGCCGATATCTCCGGCCGCGCGGACCAGGGCCGCCTCGCTGTCACCGATATCGGGTCCGGGCAGGATCTCGGCCGGCTGGTGGCGCGCCAGGGCGCTGCGGGCCATCAGCTTGCGGGTCAGGCCGATCGCGTCGGCGGCCACGCGCCGGTCGTCTTCGGTGGCGAGATAATTGGGGGCGATCACTGGCCTTGCCTCTGGGTCGGGCGAGGCAATTGCAACGCTCCCGCGCGAGGTCGGGCGCAGGTTGCAGGCGCTGACCGTGATCGCGGGGAACCGGTGCAGCGGCTCGCCGAACCGGTCGAGCGAAAGGGGCTGGACGTGGAACTCGATATTGGCCCGCTCACGGCCCGGATCGGACCGGGTGAAGATGCCAAGCTGGCTCGGCGCCATGGTCAGCGGCCCGCGCCGGAACAGCGCATATTCGAGACCCATGCGCGCCTTGCCGAGGAGGGAGTGATAGGTCTCGTTCAGCGTCCTTGTACTGCTGACACGGTAGATGGCGCGCTGCTGGAGATGGTCCTGGAGATTGGCGCCGACACCGGGCAACTCATGGGCCAGCGCCACGCCTGCCGCCTGCAGACGCTCGCCCGGTCCGATGCCCGATCGGTGCAGGATCTGGACCGAGCCAATGGCGCCGGCCGAAAGCACGGTTTCTCCATCGGCAAGGGCCTGTTTCCATTCACCTTTCTGGCGGAAGGTGACGCCGCGCACGGCCCGGCCCTCCAGGATCAGCCGATCGACCAGGACGCCCGTCTCGACCCGCAGATTGGGCCGTTTCAGCACCGGCTTGAGGAAGCCGCGCGCGGCCGACCAGCGCACGCCGCGCTTCTGGTTGACGTGGAACGGCCCGGAGCCTTCATTGTCTCCCGTATTGAAATCATTGAGCTTTTCGATGCCCATCTCTTCGGCGGCGTCGGCGATGGCGTCCAGGATCGGCCAGCTGAGGCGCGGCGCCTCGACCCGCCATTCCCCGCCTTTGCCATGATGCTCGCTCGGCCCCAGAAAATGGTCCTCCAGCGTCCGGAAAACCGGCCAGACATCGTCTGAACCCCAGCCCGGAAGGCCAAGCTGGCGCCAATGGTCGTAATCGGCTTTCTGGCCGCGCATGGTGATCATCGCGTTGATGGCGGAGCATCCGCCCAGCACCTTGCCCCGCGGATAGGCGAGCCTGCGCCCGTTGAGCCCCGCTTCGTCCACCGTCTCGAACATCCAGTCGGCGCGCGGGTTTCCGATGGCAAAGAGGTAGCCGACGGGGATGTGGAACCAGATCCAGTTGTCCCGCCCCCCGGCCTCCAGGAGCAGGACCCGCGTCTTCGGGTTGGCCGAGAGCCGGTTGGCCAGCAGGCAGCCCGCCGTGCCGCCGCCGACGATGATATAGTCATACTGGCCAAGTGAAGGCCGGTCGGTCTGGCGGGGCTCTGTCATCACCGTGCAAGGCGAGCAGTTTCGCAGGCCGCGCGCAAGCCCCTACGGCGCTTGCCCCTCGTGGACAGGCGAGGGTTTCAGCGAGGGTCAAACCCCAGTTTTTCGAGGGTTTCGCGAGGGTTTTTGAGGGTTTT
Source organism: Alphaproteobacteria bacterium (assembly GCA_009909065.1). Taxonomy (GTDB): domain Bacteria; phylum Pseudomonadota; class Alphaproteobacteria; order Caulobacterales; family Hyphomonadaceae; genus UBA5336. The sequence goes on from JAAANZ010000027.1 coordinate 70,815, forward strand.
GCCCCTGCCACGCGAGCCTGGCCCGCGCAGGTTCGCCCCTGGCGTGCAAAACGCCGGTTGCGCGCGCCCACGACAGGCCCGAAGCGCTGGGGGCCGGATCGCGGACTTTTGTGCGTGTTGAGAGGCCGGTTCCCCCTCTCCCCCGGCCCCTCTCCCGGTGGGAGAGGGGGGCTCACAGCCCCAGCCGTTCACAGACGAGGGCCCAGAGCGCATCGGCGTCGCAGGCGGTTTCGGTGTCCACGCGCAGCACCTGCCAGCCGCGTGCCTCCAGCGCCCTGTCGCGAGCCGCATCTTCCATCTGCTGCGTCTCGCCTTGATGGGCCGGCCCGTCCACCTCGATCACAAGCCTGGCGCGCGCGATGGCGAAATCGACGGTGTAGCCGGCGAGCGGATGCTGGCGGCGCACGGGAAAGCCATGGGCGCGCAGGCGGCGCAGGGTCTGCCAGGCGCGGGTTTCCGGGTACGAGGCGGACTGGCGCAGACGACGGGCGCGGGTGACGGGCGGGTCAGGCGGGCGCTGGCGAGGCATGGGGTTCGGGGGCGTGTTGCGGGTTGGGTTGGGGCGGATCGCGGATGTTGGTGCCTGGGGCGAGTGGGTTTCCCCCTCACCCCAACCCCTCTCCCGGCGGGAGAGGGGCTTTTTTGGGCCTTACCCCTTCCGGCTGGCCGTGACCGTCTCGGATAGCGTGGCGAATTGCGGCTGGACCTCTTTTTCCCAGAAGTCGCGGTCATAGGCGCGCTCGGGCGATTGGCGCACCGCGGCGTCGATGAAATGGGCGTCCTCGCCGACCAGGATGCGCCAGCGCTCCTGTTTCACGCCGTCGAGGATGATGGCCGCGGCGTCTTCGGCAGAAAGGCCGGATTCGGCGAATTGCTGCGCGCGGGCGATGGCTTCCTGGGCCTCCTCGCCGCCAAGCGGGGCGTTTTCCGGGTCGCCGGCAAACTCGCGCATGGAGTTGAGGGCGATCGGCGTGCCGATATGGCCGGGCATGACGACCGAGGCCTTCACATGCGGGGCGTTGAGGGCAAGGTCGCTCACCAGCGCCTCGGTAAAGCCCTTCACGGCAAATTTAGCGGCCGAGTAGGCGGTGTGCGGCGTGTCCGGGCCGAGGCTCGCCCAGAAGCCGTTGACCGAACTGGTGTTGACGATGTGCGCTTCGTCGGCCGCCATCAGGGCGGGCAGGAAGGCGCGGGTATTGTTGTAGACGCCCTGCCAGCAGACATTGAAGGTGCGCTCCCACTGGCCGCGCGGGCCGGCCACGAAACTGCCGCCCCCGCCAATGCCGGCATTGTTGAAGAGAAGGTGGACATGGTCGCTCTCATGCCGGGCGAGGGCGTCGTCGCGGAAGGCCTCGATCCGCGCCTCGTCGGCGACATCGGCGCGAAAGCCGGTGAGTTTCACGCCCTGTGTGGCGGTCTTTTCGGCGATGGCGATGGACTCGGCCATGTCCTCTTCGGAAATGTCGCACATGGCGACCGAACAGCCCTGCTCGGCGAGCTGGCGGGCAAGCGCGCGGCCCATGCCGGTGCCCCCGCCCGTGATGACGGCGAGCCTGTCGCTGAAATCCTGCATCCTGTCCTCCCGGTATGGTCTTGCGCGCGCCAGTTTGTGCCGGGCCCGGCGGGCTGCCAAGACCCGCCCTCGCGGCAGGCCTCGCCAAGCGCGGCGCGTTCATGCAGTCTGGCGCCCAGGCAAGGAGGATCCCCATGAGCGTTTCATTCGACAATCTCTTCTCGGTCGCCGGCAAGACGGCGCTGGTCACGGGCGGCTCGCGCGGGATCGGCGAGATGATCGCGGCCGGCCTTCTGGCGAACGGGGCGAAGGTCTATATCTCCTCGCGCAAGGCCGAGGCCTGCGAGGAGACCGCCGCGCGGCTCAGCGAGACTTATGGCGGGGAATGTATCGCGCTGCCGGCCGATCTTTCGCAGGTGGCGGGTTGCGAGAGCCTCGCCGAGCGCCTGTCCGAGCGCGAGGACCGGCTCGATATCCTGATCAACAATGCCGGGGCGGCCTGGGGCGCGCCGATCGAGGAGTTTCCCGAAATCGGCTGGGACAAGGTGATGGATACGAATGTGAAGGGCGTCTTCTTCCTCACCCAGAAATGCCTGCCGCTGCTGCGCGCGGCGGCCAGGAGCGAGAGCCCGGCGCGGGTGATCAATATCGGCTCGATCGACGGGCTGAAGAGCGCGCGCTTCCAGACCTTCTCCTATGGCGCGTCCAAGGCGGCGGTGCATCACCTGACGCGCTTCCTCGCCTGCCACCTGACCGAGGAGAAGATCCTGTGCAACGCCATTGCGCCGGGGCCGTATCCGACCTGGATGCTGTCGACCGGTGTCGGCTATGGCGGCGAGACCGAAGGCGTGGACTGGGAGGCGGTGGGCGAGGGCAATCCGTCCGGCCGGGTCGGCGCGCCGGAGGACATTGCCGGGCTCGCCATCTTCCTGTGTTCGCGCGCGGGGGAATATGTCGTCGGACAGGTGATCGCCAGCGATGGCGGGGTCGTCGGCACGAGCTGAGCGGGCCTTGGCGCAAACGGTTTGACCGGTTTGTGAGAGCCGACTACACTTATTCGGGCAGAGATAACAGAGGCCGCGGGCCGGGCCGACCGGCGAGCCGCGCGGTTGACACATCGAGGGAGGATGGCGCTCATGGCCGATACGATCCATGCGGGCCGGGACGGTACGAGCGTGCCGAGGGACTTTGACCCGGACAAGCTGCGCGAAAAATACCGCGCCGAGCGCGACAAGCGCCTGCGCGAGGATGGCAATGAGCAGTATGTGGAGGTGAAGGACGCCTTCGCCCATTATGTCGAGGATCCCTATCTCACCGAGCGGATCGAGCGTGCGCTGCTCACTGACGAGGTCGATGTGGTGATTGTCGGGGGCGGCTTTGGCGGGCTCATCGCCGGGGCGCGGCTGAAGGAAGCCGGGGTGAAGGATATCCGCCTGATCGAGAAGGGCGGGGATTTCGGCGGCACCTGGTACTGGAACCGCTATCCCGGTGCGGCCTGCGATATCGAGAGCTATATCTACCTGCCGCTGCTGGAGGAGACCGGCTATATGCCGGTGGAGAAATACTCGCGCGAGCCGGAAATCTATGAGCATTCCCGGCGCATCGCGACGCATTACGGGCTCTATGAGAAGGCCTGCCTGCAGACCGAGGTGACGGCGGCGGAATGGGACGAGGCGGCCCGGCGCTGGATCATCCGCACCGATCGCGGCGACGCCATGAAGGCGCGGTTCCTGATCATGTCGAACGGGCCGCTCAACCGCCCGAAACTGCCCGGTATTCCCGGCATCGAGACGTTCAGGGGCCACAGTTTCCACACCAGCCGCTGGGATTATGCCTATACCGGCGGGGATGTGCGCGGCGGGCTCACCGGCCTCGCCGACAAGCGCGTCGGCATCATCGGCACCGGTGCGACCGCGGTGCAGTGCGTGCCCCATCTCGCGGAAGGGGCAAGGCATCTCTATGTTTTCCAGCGCACGCCCTCATCGGTCGACAAGCGCGGTGACAGACCCACGGACTGGGACTGGGCCGGCAGCCTTGAGCCCGGCTGGCATCAGCAACGGATGGAGAATTTCAATTCGTTGGTGTCGGGCCTGCCGGTGGGCGAGGATCTGGTCAGGGATGGCTGGACGGACATCATCCGCAACCTGATGATCAAGTTCATGAATGGCGAGGTGAAGGCCGACGATCCGGCCCAGCTCGAAACCATGATGGAGCTGGCCGATTTCGAGAAGATGGAGGAGGTGCGCGGGCGCGTTGATGAGGTGGTCAGCGATCCCACCGTCGCCGAGGCGCTGAAGCCCTGGTATCGCCAGTTCTGCAAGCGGCCCTGCTTTCATGACGACTATCTCAGGGCCTTCAACCGGGATAATGTCACCCTCGTCGATACGGACGGGAAGGGTGTCGAGGCGATCACCGAGCATGCCGTGATCGCCAATGGCGAGACTTATGAGCTCGATTGCCTGGTCTACGCCACCGGCTTCGAGGTCGGCACGGGATATACAAGGCGGGCGGGCTATGACGTGACCGGTGAGGGCGGCAAGAGTTTCGCGGAGGAATGGGAAAAGGGCATTCGCAGCCTGCACGGACTGATGGTGCGCGATTTCCCCAACATGTTCATCCTCGGCGGGCCGCAGGGCGGCTTCACCGCGAATTATCCGCACAATCTGTCCGAACAGTCCGAGCATGCCGGTTATATCATCGAGGCGGCGCTGGCCCGCCAGGCCAGCCGGGTCGAGCCGACCGCCGAGGCCGAGGCGGCCTGGGTCGACACGATCATCGAGAAGGCCCGCCTGCGCGAGAAATTCCTGTCGGAATGCACGCCGGGCTATTACAACAATGAGGGCAAGCCGTCAGAACGCGCCGCGCGCGCCTCGTTCTATGGCGCCGGCTCTCCGGAATATTTCGCGATCCTCGCGAAATGGCGCGAGAGTGGCGCACTGGAGGGGCTGGAGATCGCGTGAGACCGGGAGGCCCTGTCCGGGGTCACGCGCCTTGCTCATGCTTGCCCCGGCGGGCCAATCGCACTAAGCCGCGCGCGAGTGTCACGCGCCAATCCTGCCGCCATGGGGGCTTATCATGAGTGAGATTATCGATGTTTTCGCCCGGGAGATCCTCGACAGCCGGGGCAATCCGACCGTGGAGGTGGATGTCACGCTGGCCGACGGGGCGACGGGCCGCGCGGCGGTGCCGTCCGGGGCGTCCACGGGCGCTTATGAGGCTCATGAACTGCGCGATGGCGACCCGGCGCGCTATGGCGGCAAGGGCGTGGAAAACGCGGTCGAGGCGGTCAATGGCGAATTGTTCCAGTCCATCGAGGGGCTCGAAGCCACCGAACAGCGCATGATCGATGCTCTGATGATCGAGGTGGACGGGAGCGACAACAAGTCCCGGCTGGGCGCCAATGCCCTTCTCGGCGTGTCCATGGCCGTGGCCAAGGCGGCCGCGGAAAGTGCGGGACTTGCGCTCTACCGCTATATCGGCGGGGTCAATGCCCGTATCCTGCCGACCCCGATGATGAACATCATCAATGGCGGCGAGCATGCCGACAATCCCATCGACATCCAGGAATTCATGATCATGCCCGTCGCCGCGCCGAGTGTGGCCGAGGCGGTGCGCACGGGCGCGGAAGTCTTCCATGCTCTGAAGAAACAGCTGGTCGAGGCCGGCCACAACACCAATGTCGGCGATGAAGGCGGCTTTGCCCCCGGTCTGTCATCGACCGACGAGGCCATCAGCTTCATCCTGAAGGCGATCGAAAAGGCCGGTTACGTGCCGGGCGAGGAGGTCGCGCTGGCGCTGGACGCCGCCTCGACCGAATTCTTCAGGGACGGCAAATATGTTCTCGCCGGCGAGGGCAAGACGCTCGATGGCGAAGGGATGGCGAGATATCTCGAAGATCTCGTCGACCGGTTCCCGGTCATCTCGATCGAGGACGGCATGGCCGAGGATGACTGGGAGGGCTGGGAAGCGCTCACCGAGCTTGTCGGCGACAAGTGCCAGCTCGTCGGCGACGACCTGTTCGTGACCAATCCCGAACGCCTCGCCATGGGGCTGGAGCGGGGCGCGGCCAATTCCATCCTGGTCAAGGTCAACCAGATCGGAACGCTGAGCGAGACGCTGGATGCGGTTCAGCTCGCCCAGCGCCATGCCTATACAGCCGTCATGTCTCACCGCTCCGGCGAGACCGAGGACGCCACGATCGCCGATCTCGCCGTGGCGACCAATTGCGGGCAGATCAAGACCGGCTCGCTGGCGCGTTCGGACCGGCTGGCGAAGTACAACCAGCTGATCCGCATCGAGGAAGAGCTTTCCATCGCCGGCCTCTATGCCGGGCGCGAATTCATCAATGCCTGAGGCGAAGCAAGGGATCCGGCGCAAGGCGGTTCTCTGCGAGGCCTTCTCGGCGTAAACAGGACGTTAACCGCGCAGCGGGCAGGGAGGGGCATGACCTCGCGCCTTGCTGCTTTCGGGCTGGCCGCCCTGATGCTGTATTTCGCCTTCCATGCCTTTGCCGGCGAGACCGGGCTGGGCCACTGGAGCGACATGCAGGCGCGGCTGGCGGAGAAACGCGCCGAACTTGACAAGCTGGAGGCCGATATCGCGGCCCTCGAACGCGATATTGAACGCCTGCGCCCGGAAAGCGTTGACCCGGACTATATCGAGCGCCTGGCGCGTGAAAAACTGGCTTTCGTCTATCCCGGTGAGCTCATCCTTGTCACCGAGGATGAGTAGCCGGCGCATTCCATGCGTTTACGCATAGGGGAATTGACTGGACTGCCCGATCCTGCTGCGACACACTCGGAAAAAACGGGTTGGAACCTAAATGGCGAAATCGACGAAGAAGACGCGGGACCCTGTCGAGGCGACCGCCAAGAAACAGCTCATCGACCATTATCGCGCGATGCTGCTGATCCGCCGCTTCGAGGAGCGGGCCGGCCAGCTTTACGGCATGGGACATATTGCCGGCTTCTGCCACCTTTATATCGGGCAGGAAGCTGTCGTGACCGGCATGCAGGCCGCCATCGGCGAGGGCGACCAGGTGATCACGGGTTATCGCGACCATGGCCACATGCTGGCCTGCGGCATGGACCCCAGGGGCGTGATGGCGGAGCTGACCGGCCGGATCGACGGCTATTCGAAGGGCAAGGGCGGGAGCATGCACATGTTCTCTCGCGAGAAGAACTTTTTCGGCGGCCACGGCATTGTCGGCGCGCCGGTCCCGCTCGGCACCGGGATCGCCTTTTCCAACCGGTACAAGGAGACCGACCGGGTCTGCCTGACCTATTTCGGTGACGGTGCGGCCAATCAGGGCCAGGTCTACGAGGCGTTCAACATGGCCTCGCTCTGGGACCTGCCGGTCGTCTATGTGATCGAGAACAACCAGTATGCCATGGGCACCTCGGTCGAGCGCGCCTCGGCCGAGACCGAGCTTTACAAGCGCGGTATCAGTTTCGAGATCGAGGGCGAGGAAGTCGACGGCATGGATGTGCTGGCGGTGAAGGCGGCCGGCGAGAAGGCTTTGAAATACGCCCGCTCCGGCAAGGGGCCGTATATTCTGGAAATGAAGACCTATCGCTATCGCGGCCACTCCATGTCCGACCCGGCGAAATACCGCAAGCGTGAGGAAGTCGACGATGTGCGCGAGCATCGCGACCCGATCGAGAGCCTCAAGGCGCGCATGCTGGAAGCCGAAAAGGCCAGTGAGGACGAGCTCAAGGAAATCGACAAGGAGATCAAGGCGCGGGTCAAGGACGCCGCCGATTTCGCGCTGGAAAGCCCCGAACCCCCGCCCGAGGATCTCTGGACCGATGTCCTGATCGAAGAGGAGACGGCCTAGATGCCCCTTGAACTGTCCTATCTCACCGCGAGCATCGCCGTTTATGGCGTGATGATCCTGGTCCAGGCCGCAGTTTCCAACCTCTCGCATGGGGCCGCAAGCCTCGCGGGCGCGCGTGACCGGCTTGGCGCGGATAGCCTGATGGAAGCGCGGGCCAAGCGCGCCAGCCAGAACATGGTCGAGGCGCTCTTGCTGTTCGCCCCGCTCGTGCTGGTCGCGCATGCGACCGGGCGGCTGAATGAAATGACCGAGCTTGGCGCCGGCCTGTTCCTCGGCGCGCGCATCGCCTATGCCCCGCTCTACTGGCTTGGCGTGCCCTGGCTGCGCTCCCTGGCCTGGGCGCTCGGCTTTGTCGGCACATTGCTGGTCTTCCTGCAGGTCCTGCCGTTTTCGGGAGGCGCGTAAGATGTCCGTCGATATTCTCATGCCCGCCCTTTCGCCGACCATGGAGGAAGGCACGCTGTCGAAGTGGTTGAAACAGGAGGGCGACACGATCGAGAGCGGCGACGTCATCGCCGAGATCGAGACCGACAAGGCGACGATGGAAGTCGAAGCCGTAGACGAGGGCACGCTGGCGAAGATCCTTGTCCCGGAGGGCACCGAGGGGGTGAAGGTCAATGCCGTCATTGCTCTACTGGCAGAGGAAGGGGAAACCCCCGATTCTGTCGAGGCGAAGGGCAATGGCGCGGCGGCGACAGGATCGGCGGCTGAAGAGCCGGGGCCGGCCGGGCCCGCTGAACGGAGCGAGGCGGCCCCGGAACCGGCCGGAAGGCCGCGGATCGAAACGGGCAATGACCCGCAGATCCCGGAAGGCACCGGCTTCACCGAAACGGCGATCCGCGACGCCCTGCGCGATGCCATGGCCGAGGAGATGCGCCGCGACGAGACCGTCTTCGTGATGGGTGAGGAGGTCGCCGAATATGAGGGCGCCTACAAGGTCACGCGCGGCCTTCTGGACGAGTTCGGGCCGAAGCGTGTGGTGGACACCCCGATTACCGAACATGGCATTGCCGGGCTTGGCGTCGGTGCGGCCTTTGGCAGGCTCAAGCCCGTGGTCGAGTTCATGACCTGGAATTTCGCCATGCAGGCGATTGACCATATCATCAACTCGGCGGCCAAGACCCTGTACATGTCCGGCGGCCAGATGGGCTGCCCGATGGTGTTTCGCGGGCCGAACGGCGCCGCGGCCCGTGTCGGGGCCCAGCACAGCCAGGATTACAGCGCCTGGTATGGCCATGTGCCGGGGCTGAAAGTTGTCGCACCGTATGATGCGGCCGATGCCAAGGGCCTCCTGAAGGCCGCCATCCGCGACCCCAACCCGGTCGTCTTTCTGGAGCATGAGCTGCTCTATGGCGAGAGTTTCCCGGTGCCGGACCTGGAAGATTATGTCCTGCCCATCGGCAAGGCGAAGCTCCGCCGCGAGGGGCGCGATGTGACGCTGACGGCGCATTCGCGCATGGTCGGCTTCGCGCTGGAAGCAGCCGAACAGCTCGCTTCGGAAGGCATCGAGGCCGAGGTGATCGACCTGCGCACCCTGCGCCCGCTCGACACCGACACTGTGGTCGAGAGCGTGAAGAAGACCAATCGCCTTGTCAGCTGTGAAGAAGGCTGGCGCTATTTCGGCGTCGGCGCGGAAATCTGCGCCACAGTGGTCAATGAGGCTTTCGACTATCTCGACGCCCCGCCGGCCCGCGTCCACCAGAAGGATGTGCCGCTGCCCTATGCCGCCAATCTCGAAGCCATGAGCCTGCCGGGCACGGAGGATATCGTTGCGGCCGCGCGGGCCGTCTGCGAGGGGATGTGATAGGCTGAGCCGATGAACATACAGCGCTCCTTCCCGCCCGATCAGGCAAGACCCGCCCGGTTCACCGCCCAAGCCTATGTCGAGGCGCGCGAGCTGATCAACAGGCTGTTTGAGAAAACCGAGCTTCGCGACGGGGTTATTTACGAGATGCCAGCAGATGGGCCCCTGACGACAAAATGGAACAATGTCTTGCTGCGCTGGCTATACTCGTCGCTGGACGACGCGTTCATCATCACAGCCGACAAGACGCTACGCACCCTGGAAGACTGGGGGCCAACGCCTGGCATTTATGTTTACTCCAGTGAGCATGACGAGTTTTCGGTCGGGGCGCGCAATGTCGCTTTGATCATAGACGTCTGCGACAGCAGGCTTTGCGATGATCCTGGCGAAAAAGCCGAAGCTTATGCTGAAGGAGGCGTGCGCGAATACTGGGTGATCGACCCGAAGGAAAAGCGCCTCTACGCCCATCACCTGCGCAAGGACGGCACCTATGGCGCGCCCGAGCAGATCGGCTTTACCGACTCGATTACCGCACAACACATCCCCGGCCTGACCTTGCGCATGGCCGACCTGCCGCGCCTGTCCTGACGCCCTCAGGCGCGCGGGCTGCACAAGGAGACAGTGAAATGAGCGATCACCCGAATGCCCTCAAGCTTCCCGACGGCGTTACGCCGGGCGATGATGCCCAGGAAATGCTGCGCTTCTGGATTGCGAACAACCAGCCCGCAAGCCAGTTGTTTGTCGGAGGTGCGGACGCGGCCCGGGAGCCCGGCATGTGGGGCTTCATTCTTGCCGATATCGCCAAGCATGTGGTCCAGACCCTGCGCGCTGACAATCCTGACGGGCCCGAGGCGCAGGCACTCCTTGAGCAGATCATGGCGAATTTCATAGAGCGGCTGAAGCACGATCCCGAGCTTGCCGCCGTCGTGACACGAACGGAAAGCTGAAATGGCGATCAATATCACAATGCCTGCCCTGTCGCCGACCATGGAGGAAGGCACGCTGTCGCGGTGGCTGAAACAGCCGGGGGACACGATCGAGGCCGGTGACGTCATCGCCGAGATCGAGACCGACAAGGCGACCATGGAAGTCGAAGCCGTAGACGAGGGCACGCTGGCGAAGATCCTTGTCGGTGAAGGAACTGAAGGGGTGAAGGTCAATGCCGTGATCGGCGTGCTGGCCGAAGAGGGCGAGGATCCCGAGGCCGTCGAGGCACCGTCCGGCGGCGCGGCCAATGGCGCCGGGAACGGCGCGTCCGGCCAGGCCTCGCAGGCGCAAGCCGACGAACCCGAGGTCGAGACCGGCGGCGCTGCGCCCGGGGCCCCGGATCGCAGCGACGGCGATGGGAAATCCGCCCCGCAGCTGAGCGAAGGCCCGCTGGCCGAGGTCGGAAAGGGCGCCGATCGCATCAAGGCCAGCCCGCTGGCGCGCCGGATCGCAGCGATGGAAGGGGTCGACCTGAAAGCGCTCGGCGCCGGTTCCGGCCCGCATGGCCGCATCATCCGCAAGGATGTCGAGGCGGCCGCGAAAGCCGCGCCGGGCGAGCCACAAACCGCTGCCGGCGCGCCGTCAGGCTCGCGCGAGCTGACCGTGCGCCCGCCCGACAGCCTGATCCTGCCGCAGACCCTGGACGAGCGGGTCTATGACCGCGGCAGCTACGACCTCGTCTCACTTGACGGAATGCGCAAGACCGTGGCCCGCCGGCTGACCGAGAGCTTCATGCAGGTGCCCCACTTCCCGCTGGATGTGGATATCCGGCTCGACGCCCTGCTCGCCTTCCGAAAGAAGATCAATGCCAATGCGCCCGAAGGCGTGAAGGTCTCGGTCAATGACATGCTGATCAAGGCCGCCGCGCTGGCCCTGATGGACGAGCCGGACTGCAATGCCAGCTACACAGACGAGGGCATTGCCTATCACCACCACGCGCATGTCTCCGTCGCCGTGGCGGTGGATGGCGGCCTGATCACGCCGGTCATCCGCCATGCCGAGCAGAAGGGGCTTTCCACCATCGCTGCCGAGATGCAGGACCTGGCCGAGCGCGCGCGTGACCGGAAACTGAAGCCGCACGAATACCAGGGCGGGACGTTCAGCCTCTCCAATCTCGGCATGTTCGGGGTCAAGTCCTTCGCCTCCATCATCAACCCGCCCGAAGGCATGATCCTGTCGGTCGGCGCCGGCGAGAAACGCCCCGTCGTCGGCGAGGATGGCGAGCTTGGCGTGGCCACCGTGATGAGCGTGACACTGACCTGCGACCACCGCGTCATCGGCGGCGCGGAGGGCGCGCGCTGGCTGGCGGCCTTCCGGCGCTATATCGAGACGCCCGAGGCGATGTTGCTTTGATGTTCTGATTGCCTTAGGGGTTGGGGGAAGGGAGTTCGCCATGTCCGAGCCGGAATACCAGACGCTGGAAGTGCTGAAACGCATTCAGTCTGAACTGACCGCGATCAGGAGCGAGGTCGGCGACAATAAGCGCCTCCTTGAGGAGGCCGTTGAGGAGCGCGAAGCCCTGGCGGGCTATATCACACATGCGGTCGGCCTGAGTTCGGAAACCCGGGTCGACATCGACATGATCCGCAAGGAGATCAAGGAAATGCAGGCGCGCATCCGGGCGCTGGAAGACGCGCAGTGAGGGGCGTGGCTATAGTTGGAGGCGCTCCAACGCCAAGTCGAGATGTTTGAGGTGACATTGATTTGAGGTTCTTTGCCTTAAGGTTCAGAGAGAACAGAGGTTCGCCATGGCCGGGCCGGAAGACCAGACGCTTGAAGTTTTGCAGGAACTGCGCACGGGTTTTGACGCCGTGAAAGCCACGCTTGCCGAACATACGGCGCGCTTCGACCATCTCGACGAGCAGATCGAGGCGATGGCGGACTATGTCACTTTCGCCATGGGCAAGGGCGGCGAAAACCGGGCAGACATCGAAAAGATCAGCGAAGACCTGAAAGCCCTCACCGCAAGGGTGAAGGCGCTGGAGGAGGCGAAGTGAGGGGCGTGGCTATTGTGCGCCATGCCGAGACGCCCGAGGCGATATCGCTTTAGAATGCCGCGTTCCCGGCCGGAGCGCAGCGCAGAGCCGGGATCTGCCGGCTCAGGACTGAACAGGAAGATCGCGGATCGTCGCGTGGCGACGTCCGGGACAATCGGAGCAAGTGATGACAGAAACCAGTTTCGACCTCATTGTCATCGGCTCGGGGCCGGGGGGTTATGTCGCCGCGATCCGGGCCTCCCAGCTCGGGATGAAGACCGCGATTGTCGAGCGTGAGGCGCTGGGCGGGGTCTGTCTCAACTGGGGCTGTATCCCGACCAAGGCGCTCTTGCGCTCGGCCGAGGTGTTCCACCTGATGAAGACCGCCGACCAGTATGGCCTCAAGCCGGTCGAGCCCGATTTCGACATGGAAGCCATCGTCAAGCGCTCGCGCGATGTCGCCGGGCAGCTCTCGGCGGGCGTGAAACACCTGATGAAGAAGAACAAGATCACCGTGATCGAGGGCACGGCGCGGCTCGAGCCCGGCAAGCCTGCGCCGAAAGTGATCGTCGCCGGCAAGGATGGCAAGGACACCGATTACAGCGCCAATCACGTCATCCTCGCCACCGGCGCGCGCGCCCGCGCGATCCCGGAGGCGGGGCTTGAGCCGGATGGCGAGCGGATCTGGACCTATCGCGAAGCCATGGTGCCCAAGGAGTTGCCGAAAAGGCTGCTCGTCATCGGTTCCGGCGCCATCGGGATCGAGTTTGCGAGCTTCTATAATGAGCTGGGCAGCGATGTGACGGTGGTCGAGGTGATGGACCGCATCCTGCCGGTCGAGGACGCCGAAATCTCGGCCATGGCGCGCACGGAATTCGAGAAACAGGGCATCGCCATCAAGACCGACGCGCAGGTCAAGGGTCTCGAAAAGGGCAAGAACACGGTCACCGCCCAGATCGAAGCCGGCGGCAAATCCGAAACGCTCGAGGTGGACCGGGTCATCCTCGCCATCGGCATTGTCGGTAATGTGGAGAATCTCGGCCTGGAGGCGCTCGGCGTCGAAGTTGAAAAGACGCATGTGAAAGTGGACGGATTCGGGCGCACCGGCGTGCCCGGCCTTTATGCCATTGGCGACCTGACCGGCCCGCCCTGGCTCGCGCACAAGGCCAGCCATGAGGGCACGGTCTGCGTCGAGGGGATTGCCGGCGCCAATGAGGCCCACCCCTTCGATGCGTCGAATGTGCCCGGCTGCACCTATTCCCACCCCCAGGTCGCCAGTGTCGGCCTGACCGAGGCTGAGGCGAAAGACGCGGGCCACGAAGTGAAAATCGGCAAGTTCCCGTTTGTCGGCAATGGTAAGGCGATCGCGCTCGGCGCCGGGGATGGCCTGGTCAAGACCGTGTTCGACGCCAAGACCGGCGAGCTCCTCGGCGCGCACATGATCGGCGCGGAAGTCACCGAGCTGATCCAGGGCTATGTCATCGCGCGGGAAGGGGAGCTTGTCGAGGAAGACCTGATGCACACGATCTTCCCGCACCCGACGCTCAGCGAAATGATGCATGAAAGCGTGCTCGATGCCCATGGCCGCGTGATTCACATGTAGCGGCGCGCGCAAACGGCTGGGCGCGACAGGCCGGGCCGCGCGCCTCGCATCATGAGGTTTTGATGCCTGGCCCCCGTTTGCGGCGCTTCCCGCCGCACCCGGACAATCGACAGCTGCAGTCTCTTGCCCTAAGCGACGCGGTCAGGTTTTCGCGGCTTGGGCGTGTGATCGTGGAGAGCGGGTTTGGAGAATGAAGGCGAGACGATCCTGAAGGAGTGTATCCTTCGCGACGGCGCGGAGTATTGCCGCCCGGTGTCGCCGCAGACGCCAGCGGGCAACGGCGCGGACGAGGCCGCGAGTGTGCCGCCGGGCGAAGCGCGCGGGCCGGGCCTGTTCGACTGGGCCGATCCGATCCTGGCCGACCCGCTCGGCTGGGCGCGCGAACATGTGCTCAGCTTCGAGGTGCTCCTGCCCATCGGCATACAGGTCGGCGCGATCGCCGCAGCGATGCTGTTGGGCGCCATCATTGCCGGGCCGTTGCGCCGGCTGGTGCGCCAGGGCCTGGCCCGCCTGCCGCAGAATCTTCAGGATGTGATCGGCGATGTCGCCCCGCGCCTCGTCCGGCCGGCTCTCACTCTCGCGCTGTTCTATCTCGGCCAGGTGATCCTGCAGTCGACAGGCCATGACGCGACCCTTGTGCGGGTGGCCTTTTCCCTGTCGGTCGCCTTCCTGATCATCACGCTGGCCGGCACTTTCCTGCCCGAGGCGCTGAGGAAACCCGCGCTCTATATCGCGCTTATCGTGGCCGGCATGAATGCGTTCGGCGTGCTCGATGATTTCATCGCCTGGACCTATACGATCGGCCCGCCCTTTGGCGGGCGACGGATCAACCCGCCTTTCGTGCTGCAGGCGATCCTGACGGCGGGCATCTTCCTCTGGGCGGCCAACTGGCTGTCGAAACGCCTGAAGACGCGCGTGGAGACGCTGCCAAAGGTCGAGCCGAGCCTGCGGATCCTGATCACCAATGCCCTGCAGGTCGGCCTGTTCTTTGCCGCGGCCGTTCTCACGCTGGCGGGGCTCGGCATTCCGCTGTCGGGGCTGGCTGTGCTTGGCGGTGCGATCGGCGTCGGCCTCGGCTTCGGGATGCAGCAGATCGTGGCGAATTTCATCTCCGGCGTGATCCTGCTCACCGACCGTTCGATCAAGCCTGATGACGTGATCGAGGTGGAGGGCAGTTACGGCGTCGTGAAATCGCTGGGCCTGCGCTATGCTTCGGTCATTACGCGCGACGGCAAGGAGCACCTGATCCCGAATGAGCAGCTGATCACCGACCGCGTCATCAACTGGAGCTATTCCAACAAGCAGGTGCGCATCAAGCGCCGCCTGCGCGTGGAATACGAGACGGACCTGAAAATGGCCTGCCGGCTCGTCGTCGAAGGCGCCGAGATGACCGAGCGCGTTCTGGAAGAGCCCGCGCCGAAATGCCTGGTCATGGAATTCGGCGAGGAAGCGGTCGAGATCGAGGCGCGCTTCTGGATCCAGGACCCGCAGAACGGGGTGAACAATGTCGGTTCGGAAGTGATGCTGAATGTCTGGGACCGGTTCCAGGCCCATGGTATCGACATCCCGCTGCGCCACGAGGATGTGCTGATCACGCCGGGATCGACTCTCAAGGTCGAGATGGTCCGGCCGGGCCGCACCGACGGAGCCGCGCGCACGGTCGAACTGGTCTCACCCGAAAAGGAAAACCGCGGCGAGAATGAGTAGCGCCAGGATCCGTCCGCCCGGCGGGTTGCGCGCAAAATCATGACCAGCCAGCCATGCGTCGCCCCCTATAACCGGATCGGGAGCGAAGGCAACGGGCGCTTGAGTGCCTGTCAAAACTGGCAAGTCGCTGACGGGCATGGACCCGCGCGTGACCTTACGGAAGTCTTAATTGCGCCTCAATCGATAAGGTGTTAACCTTGGGTTATAGAGACGGGTCGTGCAACGCTAGGTTTGCAACCGGCTGATCGGTCAGCATGCGAGCAACCGGTCCGAAGCGGCGTCTATGGTGATGTCCGCGCGCCCGCTCCGAACCCGGAGGAGGAAACATCATGGCTGATACACTTCACACAACGTCGATCGATACCCAGTCGCCCTTCAAGGCGCGATACGACAATTTCATTGGCGGTCAGTTCACGCCTCCCGCGGACGGGCAATATTACGGGAATGTCACACCGATCACCGGCGAGGTTGTGTGCGAGATTGCGCGTTCGGGCGCCGCCGATGTCGAGCTTGCACTCGATGCTGCGCATGCAGCAAGGGCGGCCTGGGGCAATACCCCGCCGGCCGAGCGCGCGAATATTCTTTTGAAGATCGCCGACCGGATCGAGGAAAACCTCGACCTGATCGCCAAGGCCGAGACCTGGGACAATGGCAAGCCGATCCGCGAGACGAGCGCGGCGGACATTCCTCTTTCAGCCGATCATTTCCGCTATTTCGCCGGTGTCCTGCGCGGCCAGGAAGGCACCATGTCGCAGCTCGACAATGATACGGTCGCCTATCACTATCATGAGCCACTTGGCGTGGTGGGCCAGATTATCCCGTGGAATTTCTCGATCCTGATGGCGGCCTGGAAGCTCGCCCCGGCCTTGGCCGCCGGCAATTGCGTGATCCTGAAGCCGGCCGAGCAGACCCCGGCCGCGATCATGGTGCTGGCCGAAATGATCGGCGATCTCCTGCCCGATGGCGTGCTGAACATCGTCAACGGCTATGGTGCTGAAGTCGGGGCCCCGCTGGCGAAATCGCCGCGCATCGCCAAGATCGCTTTTACCGGCTCGACACAGACGGGCCGGATGATCATGCAGTATGCCACCGAGAATCTCATCCCGGTCACACTCGAGCTGGGTGGCAAGAGCCCGAATATCTTCTTTTCCGATATCATGGCCAAGGATGACGCGTTCCTTGACAAGGCGGTGGAGGGCTTTGTCCTGTTCGCTTTCAATCAGGGCGAAGTCTGCACCTGTCCTTCCCGCGCTCTGATCAGCGAAGATATCTATGAACCCTTCATGGAGCGAGCGATCGCGCGGGTGAAAGCGATCAAGCAGGGCGATCCACGCGATCCGGAGACCATGGTCGGGGCCCAGGTCAGCGCCGAACAGCAGGAAAAGATCCTCTCCTATTTCCAGATCGGGGCCCAGGAGGGGGCAGAGGTGCTGACCGGCGGCGGAACGGCTCAGGTCTCCGACTATCTGTCAGGGGGATATTATATCGAGCCGACCATCCTGCGCGGGCATAACAAGATGCGTGTGTTCCAGGAGGAGATTTTCGGTCCCGTGGTCTCGGTCACGACGTTCGGAAGCTCTGAAGAAGCGCTCGAGATCGCCAATGACACGATGTACGGCCTGGGCGCCGGTGTCTGGTCGCGCGACATGAACACCTGCTATCGCTTCGGTCGCGGCATCGAGGCGGGCCGTGTCTGGGTGAACAACTATCACGCCTATCCCGCACATGCGGCCTTTGGTGGCTACAAGCAATCGGGAATCGGGCGGGAGAACCACAAGATGATGCTCGACCATTATCAGCAGACCAAGAACATGCTGGTCAGCTATAATCCGGACAAGCTCGGACTTTTCTAAGTCCGCTTGAGGCGTCCCCACAGGACGGGGAAGTCCTCTCGAAACTGCTATCGCCTGGCTCGTCATCACCGACATACGCGTCGTCACCCGAAGATCGGCAAGACGCGGATCTGGTTGACAGGTCAGGCAAATCAGACGCTTGAAGAAAGGAACGCGACAATGTCGGAAACAATGAAAGCAGCCGTGGTCGGAGAATTCGGCGCCCCTCTCCGGATCGAAGAAGCACCGATCCCGGAGGTCGAACCGGGCATGATCCAGGTCGCCATTCAGGCCTCGGGCGTTTGCCACACCGACCTGCACGCTGCCGAAGGCGATTGGCCGGTCAAGCCCCAGCCGCCGTTTATCCCCGGCCATGAAGGGGTCGGGTTCGTCTCCGCCGTGGGCAAGGGTGTCACCAATGTGAAAGAGGGCGATCGTGTCGGTGTGCCCTGGCTTTATACCGCCTGCGGCTGTTGCCGTCATTGCCTCGGCGGCTGGGAGACGCTCTGCGAGAGCCAGGAGAACACCGGGTATTCGGTGAATGGCGGATTCGCGGATTACGTGTTGGCCGATCCCAACTATATCGGACACGTGCCCGACAATGTCGATTTCAACGAAATCGCGCCGGTTCTTTGCGCCGGTGTCACCGTTTACAAGGGCCTGAAGATGACCGATGCCCGTCCGGGGGATACGGTTGCCATTTCGGGGATCGGCGGGCTCGGGCACATGGCGGTGCAATACGCCGTCGCCATGGGTTTCGACGTTGTCGCAGTCGATATTGACGATGCCAAGCTCGACCTCGCCCGGCGGCTCGGGGCGAAGCTGACCGTGAACGCCCGAACCAGCGAGGATCCGGCTGGAGAGGTCAAACGCGAAACAGGCGGCGGTGTTCAGGGCATCCTTGTGACGGCGGTCAGTGAGAAGGCTTTCGAGCAGGCTATCGGCATGGTCGATCGCGGCGGCACGGTTGCGCTCAACGGGCTGCCGCCAGGTGACTTTCCGCTCAACATTTTCGGTATGGTGCTCAATGGCGTCACCGTACGTGGCTCGATCGTGGGCACGCGGCTCGATCTTCAGCAATCGCTCGATTTCGCGAGTGCGGGCAAGGTGAAGGCAACTGTCGAGACGGCGGCTCTGGACGAGATCAACACGATTTTCGACCGGATGAGAGAAGGCAAGATCGAAGGCCGGATGGTCATGGATCTGTCGGCCTGATCTGATTGCTGCGATCGGCTCGAATTCCATCCGGGCCGACCGCCAAGCCCCTGTCGAAAATGGCTCTGCCCTTTCTGGCAGAGTGATGGGCGGGCTGGCTTTCAATGCCATTACGGCTGAACGGCATGGCGGCCGGGTTCCGACCCGGTCGTGATGCCGCGATTACGGGTCGGCTGATCCTGTCAACGTCTTCAGCAATCTGGGCGGTCATGAAAACGGCCGATGCATCAGTTTTGCATTTCATCCAGACCGTTGTTTCAAGCGCTGCCAGGCGACGTGAGCGCCGTTTCGCGCAGCAGACACGCTTAAAGCGGCGCGTTCTCAATGGGAATCAACGTGCCGCTTCAACTCCTTGGTTTTACGCGCTTCCGGACGGCAAACCGGTGCCCACTTCGCCTGGAAGCGCTTCAGGGCGTTTTCCGATCCACTCAAGAGCGGCGCTTCATATGTTTGTTTTTTGCGCAAGTCTGCGTTCGCAATCGATTCCGATGGTTCCGGACTTGTTTTAAGACCGGACCTTAAGCGACGCTTTGGGTCATCCGAGAATGCGCGGCCTCCGGGGGGCGGGTTCAGCTTACAGGCTCTTCGGCGAATCCGACAAAGGTCGCCGCCTCATCGACGGGTTTGCGCCGGGAGACGACGGCATTGGCCGGGAAGGTCTCATCGGGCCAGCCCATGGCCACACAGGTCTGGATCACCTTGTCATCGGGGATCTTCGCATGTTCCCGCACGACCGGGCTCTGCATGATGCCCTGTGAATTGATCACGCATCCCAGCCCCTTCGACCAGGCCGTGTTGACGAGGCAGTTGACCACGCCGCCACAGTCGAAGGGCGCAATATCATCGCCCAACAGGTCGCGGTCATAGGTCACGACGATGGAGACCGGCGCGTCGAACTGGCGAAACCCGCGCAGCACCCAGTCCTGGCGCGCCTGCTTATCCTCGCGCGCTATGCCCATCGCGCCGAACAACTGCTTGGCAATCTCGACCTGGCGCTCGCGATGGACGCCATGATAACCGGGGCCGCGGCGAAACTCGCGGCTGTCGGGCACGCCGGCGAGGTTGCGCTCGACATTGCCCTCGCGGATCCGGTCGAGCACGTCACCGGTGACCACGAAGAAATGCCAGGGCTGGGTGTTCATGGATGTCGGCGCGCGCATGGCGATTTCGAGGATCTCGGCGATGAGCTCGCGGCGCACCGGTTTGTCGAGAAATCCGCGAATGCTGCGCCGGCTGCGCACCACTTGTTCAAACTCCAATGCCTGTCCTCCCTTCGGCCTGTCATGCGCGAAGGCTAGGCGGGCCGGGCGGGGGTCACAATCCATCACTCTAGGGAAAGGCCGGCGGCGCCTATCGCTTCGCGATGCGCCAGCCGGCCTTGCGCGCATTCTCCGCAGAGCAGAACCAGCGCTCGCCATTGTCTTCATTGATGCGTGTGCGGTGATAGTCGCGCTGGCCGGGCATGTGGAAAATGTGTTCTCCCGAACGTGAGATATTGCCCTTGATGACGCAGTCGGCCGGGGGCGGAGCCGGTGCTGGGCGGGCCCTGCGTTCCGCGCGCCGGCGCGCGCGATAATCGTGCGGGCGCTCGAACCGGCTGCGCCACAGGGCGAGCCCCGCAGTGCGCGCGGCCCATTCATCGGGCAGATAATCAAGCGAATAGCGCCGGTAGGCCACCGCCCAGCCATTCCGGACCATGCGGGCGTTTATATCCTGCCCGCCAATCCGGCAGACCGACACAAACCGCTTGCGGTCCATGTCGCGCACCTCGCAGGTCAGAACACGGCCGCGGGTGAGCCGCGCCAGCGCCGTTCGGGAGGCGCGCCCGCATTTCCACGGTTCGCCTTCAATCATGCAGGTCTGAGCTGATTCCGGGGCATCAATGCCGAAAAGCCGGATACGCTTGTCGCCCATGCGCAGGCTGTCGCCATCCGTGGCGCGGGCCGGGCCGACAAGGATGTCTCCCCGGCTGGCGACGGTTTCCGTGGGCTTTGCAACCTGGGTGACAAGCCCGACAAGAGCGGCGGCGGTGATGACGAGAAGTTTCATGAGGCCAGCGCCAGACTGGACCAATTAAGTTCAAGTATGCAACTTAAAGTTTATTTTCTAAAGCCATCAGCGCTATGCGCCCTGTCCACGCAGCCCCGTCACCCCCCGCTTCATGCGGGGAGGTCCAGCTTATACTTCCGCGCCCGGCCCGCTCTCCCCAGGCTGGATGGCCCGGATGAACCGGGCCATGACGGGGGGTATGGATGCGTTCGCTCAATCGTCGCGAAATCGGTTCGTGATCGGGTAGCGCCGGTCGCGGCCGAAATTGCGGGTGCCGACCTTGATGCCGGGCGGAGCCTGGCGGCGCTTGTATTCGGCGATATAGAGCAGGTGCTCGATCCGCCGCACGGTGGCTGCGTCATGGCCGCGCGCGATGATCTCGTCGATATCGGCCTCCTCATCGACAAGGCCGCGCAGGATACCGTCC
>JAAANZ010000088.1 GCA_009909065.1 Alphaproteobacteria bacterium
ATGGAATACAGCATGACGGGGTTTTCGGTCTCGGCGGCCACCTCTCGCATGATGTGAATGCTTTCCGCCTCGAGACGGTCGAGATGCGTCATGCCGGTCATCTTCGGGCCCTGTTTTTTTCGGCTGTTCACTGCGGCGCTTTGGCCGCGTCCTAGCGAAAATGCCCCGGGGGGCCAACAAAATTCGGCGGGGCTCACAGCCATTCGCCGCGATTGGCATCCTTCAGCGCATTCACGATCGCCTTGACGTCCTGGGCGCGGGTGCGCGGGGCCACGAGGACCGCGCCTTCATGGGCGATCACGATGAGATCCTCCAGTCCGACAGCCGCGATCAGCGTGTCGCCGTCGCTGCGCAGGTAACATCCATCATTGTCGAGGGAAATCACATCCCCGCTTTCAGGGATGTCGGCCAGGTCGGCAATCGCCTTCCAGGAACCGATATCGCTCCAGCCACACTCCAGGGGGCCGTAAACCGCGCCCTTGTTCGTCTTTTCCATGACGGCGTAATCGATCGAATCCTCCCGGCAGGCCCTGAAGCTTTCCACATCGAGATGCGTGACGGGCCCGTGACGCGCGCCCCGTTCCAGTGCGGCAAGGCTGGCGGTGAGAATATCGGGGGCATGGGCCTGCATCTCGGCGCGCATGAGCGCGGCGGGAAACAGGAAGATCCCGGCATTCCAGGTATAACGACCCTCGGCGACATAGGATTTCGCGGTCTCCAGGTTCGGCTTCTCGACGAAAGCGTCGAAATGATAAACCGACCCACCCATCGCAGCGCCCTGGCGGATATAGCCATACCCGGTTTCCGGTTCGCGCGCGGTGATCCCGAACGTGGTCACATAGCCCTCGCTCGCCCGGTCGGCGGCCGCGCCGACGGCCTCACGGAAGGCCTGCGGCTCGGACATGAAATGATCCGAGGGAAGAAGCAGGACCAGCCCATCTTCATCTTCCGGGATCGCCGCGGCAATCGCCGCCACGGCGGCGGTATTGCGCCCGAAAGGCTCAAGGACAATCCGTGCGGGCTCGGTGCCGATTTCGGCAAGCTGACCGGTGATCAGGTCGCCGAAGGCATGACCCCCGATCACCGAGGGCTCTGTGAAGGAATGAGCCCCCGCAGAGCCCTGGACGCGCCGCACGGTTTCCTGGAACATGGACCGCGTGCCCAGCATCCTCTGGAACTGTTTGGGGTGATGGCGCCTGGAGACCGGCCACAGGCGCGTGCCCGAGCCGCCGGCCATGATCACGGGATGGATCCTTGTCATTTCCTACACCTTGAACGCCTGACCATTCGTCGAAGCGTAATGTCGGCTCGATTGCAACACGCAGGTTTCGTGCCGTGGGCCGAGCGAGGCCTGAACGGGCCCCATGCGATACTCGCCCGTTGGCGGGCATTGCCTTGTCGCAACTGGCCGGGTGAGCGATACCCTCGCACAGGCGACACGATTTGCAGGGCGGGCACGCGAGCGCTCAATGGCGTGATTCCGGATGTGGCCCTGAAGCGGGAATCGGCGCGCGACGTGTTGTGAATTCCATGGCGATCCCATAACGAGACCCGCATGTTCAAGCCCCCGTCGGGAGCGAGGAATGTGTGGCGGCAACTGGATTTCGGCGTGCAGCCGTTTCGCGACAAGTTTCCGCGCCATTCCGGTCTCGTCCCTCTGAGCCTTGCGATGTTGCCATTCATTCACGGATTTGCCTGTCGTCATTGAAAGACACCCCAATATGAGAATTCTCGTCACAGGCGCGGCCGGCTTTATCGGTTTTCATACGGCCAGGGCGCTTCTGGCGCGCGGCGACGATGTCGTCGGCTGCGATTCGCTCAACGCCTATTACGACCCGCAACTCAAACAAGACCGCCTGGCGCAGATCGAGGCTTTCAGCGCGCATTCTCCGGGCCGCTGGACATTCTTGCGCGCCGACCTGTCCGACCCGCAGCGGGTCAAGGAGATCTTTGCGGCAAACAGCTTTGATCGCGTGATCCATCTCGCCGCGCAGGCCGGCGTGCGCCATAGCCTCACTCACCCGCATGACTATGTGCAATCGAACCTGGTGGCTTTCACGAACATGCTCGAGGCCTGTCGCTACAGCGCCATCGCCCACCTGACTTACGCCTCGACCTCGAGCGTCTATGGCGCCAATGCACGGATGCCCTTTTCGGAACATGCCGGGGTGGATCATCCGCTCCAGTTCTATGCGGCGACGAAACGGGCCAATGAACTCATGGCGCACGTCTATAGCAGCCTTTACGACCTGCCGACGACGGGGCTGCGCTTCTTTACCGTTTACGGCCCGTGGGGGCGTCCGGACATGGCACTCTTCCTGTTCACGCGGAGCATTCTCGCCGGCGAGCCGATCAGGCTGTTCAATGAAGGCCGCCACACGCGCGACCTGACCTATATCGACGATATTGTCGAAGGCCTTGTCCGCACCAGCGACCAGGTCGCGGCCCCCGATCCCGACTGGTCGCCCGACACGCCCGATCCGGCGACATCCTATGCCCCTTTCCGGATCTACAATATCGGCAATCGCGCGCCGGTGACGCTGTTGGAGATCGTCGAGGCGATCGAGGAAAAGCTCGGGCGAACGGCCGACAAGCAGCTGTTGCCGCGCCAGCCGGGTGAACTGGCCCATACCTGCGCGGACGTCAGCGAACTCCGCGAGGCCGTGGACTATCGCCCCGACACGCCTTTCCGCAAGGGCCTCGCCCGGTTTGTCGATTGGTATCGCGGCTATTACGGGGTCTGAAGACGCAGGCCATGACCGGGCGATCAGGAGCGGGGGCCGAGCGCGCCCGTCTCGCGAATGGCCTTCCAGGCGAGCACCTTGACCAGCAGCTTGCCGTCCGGTCCGCGCCATTCGGCTTCGACATAGCCTGTCGATCGCGAGCGGTTCACCACCTGCGCCCGGATCTCGATATCGCCGTTCGGCACCGGCCGGAACAGCTTGACCTGAAGGTCCTGCGTGGTGAAACCCTCATCCCCGGTCAGCGCCGAGAACATGCAGATCGAGACAACATGGTCCGAAAGCGCTCCCACCCAGCCGCCAAAGGCGCGCCCGGGCTGGATGTCGCGCGAGCCGTCATTCGGCCAGACATAGCGCACCCGGCCGGGCGCAGCCTCTTTCAGCCAGTGCTCGGGCGAGATGCCGAGATTGCGCAGCGCCAGCGGTTTCATCTCCCAGTCGCCGCTCTGAACGCCGTCCAGGAAAGCGCGGAAAAAGGGCGTGTAGTCGCCCTCTTCGATGGTGATCATTGTCGGCCCCGGATCAGGTGATTGTTGCCCCGCCATCGACGACCAGCATCTGGCCGGTGGTGAAGCTACCGGCAGGCGAGGCGAGATAGACCGCCGCGCCGGCGATCTCGACGGGCTCGCCGATCCGCTTGAGCGGGGTGCCGGCGGTCGAGCGTTTCAGCGTTTCGGGATCTTCCCAGAGGGCGCGCGCGAAATCGGTGCGCACGAGGCCCGGCGCGATTGCGTTGACGCGGATATTGTCCGGCCCGAATTCCAGCGAGAGATTGCGCACCAGCTGGAAATCGGCCGCCTTGGAGATGTTGTAGGCCCCGATCACGGGCGAGGCCTTCAGCCCGCCAATCGACGAGACGATGATGACGGCGCCGTCCCCGCGCTCGCGCATCTGCGGGGCGCACATCTGGATCAGCCAGTGATTGGAAATGATATTGTTCGACAGGATCTTCTCGAACTGCTCGTCGGCAATCCCTTCCATCGGC
Organism: Alphaproteobacteria bacterium; assembly: GCA_009909065.1. Classification (GTDB taxonomy): domain Bacteria; phylum Pseudomonadota; class Alphaproteobacteria; order Caulobacterales; family Hyphomonadaceae; genus UBA5336. Next base: position 3,727 of record JAAANZ010000088.1, read on the forward strand.
CCGTAATAGGGATTTGAAGCGGCATTGCACACGACAATGTCGACCTTGCCGAAGGCGTCATTGGTGGCGTCCACCAGGGCCTGGAGCTCTTCCTTCGAGGAGATGTTCGCCGGCACGGCGATGGCCGTGCCCTCGCCATGCGTCTCGTCGATCTGCGAAGCCACTTCCTGGCAGGGGCCGGGCTTGCGCGATGAGATGGTCACGCTTGCGCCATGCGCGGCGAAGGTTTCGGCAATCGCCTTGCCGATCCCGCGCGAGGAGCCGGTGATGATGGCGGATTTTCCCGATAGGTCGAACAGGCTCATGGCGGCCTCCCTGATCTCTTGGTGTCTGGTCGGCGCAGGCTAGGGCCCGCGCCGGCCGGGCGCCAGTCATCACTTTGCGTCAACGCGTCAGGCGAGGTCCCAGTCATGCGCCAGGATATGGGCCAGCCTCTCGGTGCGCTGTCGCACGATTTCCGGTGTCCAGGCCTCCTGGTATCGCAGATCGCGGGTCAGTGCGAAATGCGCGCCGCCGGCCCCGTTGAAATAGACCTTCTTCTTGTCGCGATAGTCCAGCCGGTCGGCGAGCTGGTTTTCCTCATGCGGCAGCAGGATGAAATTGCCGAGCGTGTCGCACAGCTCGCGGCGTTTCTGCCCGTCGGGCCAGACCTTGTTCCAGAAGCTTTCCGGTTCCGGGTTGCGGGGCAGGACATGTTCGACCGTCGCGTCGGCCTCCGGCGGCAGCGTTTCACCGCCTTCAAGCGCGGCGTTCATGCGAAGGGCCATCGCGCGTCGCTGTCCGAAGGTTGCAAACCGCCCGAGAAGGCGCTCGCAGATCCTGCGCGCCTCGTCCCGGCCGATATTCAGGGGAGAATTGCCGCGCAACAGGCTGTCGGGATTGTCGAGGCCGTCAATCACCTTGCGATAGCGCTTGTCGCGCTGGGACTTCTTGGGAACGATCAGCTGCATCGCATAGGCAAGACGCTCCAGCAGGCGAAAGAATTCCGGGGCGATGTCGGTGCGGTTGCGGTGTTCGACCAGGAACTTCAGGGCCGGTGCGCGCCAGCTTTGCTGGTCGAGGGCGCGCATGCGATTGACATAGTCGCGCACCGGCTCGGAGGCGGCCCCGAGTTCGACCGTACCGAGCGTGATCTCGCTATAAGCGGCCACATAGCGCGGAAGGTAATCGTCAAGAAATTCGTGGGGAGAGATTTTCGGAAGGATGGCCTTGCGGTAGCCGGTGATCAGGTCGCCCTTGCCGGATCGGTCGAGCAGCGCGCGGATCTGGCGCAGAAGGTCATCAAAGGGCGCACCGCCGATCATCGCCTCGTGCTCGGCCCAGCGCGAGGCATAGCGGTCGGCGTCGCGCACGTCGAAGCGCGCGCGTTCGAACAGTTCGGTTTTCACGATGTCATGAGCGTTCGGCTCCTTGCCGCGCGTGTTGAGCACGCGGAAGACGCGATATCCCATGTCGCGATCGAGGACACGCACCTTGTCGATGGCGCATCGATTGACGGCCGTGTCGGCCAGATCCCGGCGTTCGCTGGCCGTCATGCGATCGATCTCGCGGGTGAAACCGGCCGCGACCTCGGTCAGGCGGCGCTGGCTCTGGCTGTCATAAGGTCCGTCGGCGGTGATCCTGGCCTGGCCGCGTGTCTGGATCGTCGCGCGGAAAAAGGCATTGTCGAGATGGTTGAGCGTGAGGCGCCAGCCCGTTGGCTCGCCGCGCTCGGGATCCGGCGGCGAAGCGATCATGTTGTGAAGTTTTTCGGCGCGCGCGGTATCGGTTTCGAAATCGCGCAGCACGCTCAGCAGGATAGACAGGGTCGTCAGGCGTTGCTGGCCGTCAACGATTTCGACCGTGCCGTTCGTGTGGTTCTCGACGAGGACGATGGCGCCGATAAAGTGGACCGTCCGCGTCTCGGCGGCTTCCACAAGGTCATTGAGGAGCGCCATGGCTTCCTGCTCGCCCCAGGAATAACTGCGCTGATAGGCGGGTGTGCATAACCGGGTGCCAAGTGCCAGGAGCGTGGCCAGCGAGACGATACGCGAACTGATGCCGAAATCCATTGCGTCCTCCAACACAACAGGACTAGCCCTTGGCAGGCAGCGTCTCAATAATGTTACAACCGTGACAGCTTCCAATGTTTCTGAAGTGTGACAGGAGGAACACGCACCATGCGATGGGTGACATGGACGGCGGACGGTGATGTGCGCGCCGGACTCCTGGAGGGCGAAGAGATTGTCGATCTCGGCCATCGCCCGGTCGTCGACTGGCTCGCGGCAGGCGCGGCGCCGGACACGATGGGCCGTGCGCGCGTGCCGCTTGGCGATGTGAAACTGCTGGCGCCGGTGCCCGAACCGGGCAAGATCCTCGGCATCGGGCTCAATTATGCCGCCCATGCCGCCGAGAGCACCAGTTTTGCCAGCCTCGCGGGCGAGGGTGTGCAGAAATGGTTCAACAAGCAGGTGACCGCCGCCAACGGCCCCGATGACCCGGTCATCCTGCCGGCGGTTTCGGACCAACTCGATTATGAGGCCGAACTGGTCGTGGTGATCGGCCGGGAAGGGCGCCATGTCCCGGCGGAGCGGGCGCTGGAGATCGTCGCCGGCGTGGCTTGCGGCAGCGATTATTCGGTGCGCGACTGGCAGAAGGCGAGCCCGACCATGATCATGGGCAAGGGCTTTGACACCCATGCCCCCTTCGGCCCGGCCATCGTCACGCTGGACGAAATGGGATCGCTCGACGCGCTGGCCCTGCGCGGATACGTCAATGGCGAATTGCGCCAGGAGGGCCATACCGGCCAGATGATCCACGCGATTCCCGACCAGATCGCCCACCTGACAGCGGCGTTCACGCTGAGGCCCGGGGACGTGATCTTCACCGGCACGCCCGCCGGGGTCGGCGCCGGCTTCGACCCGCCGAAATACCTGGCGCCCGGCGACCGGTTCCGTGTCGAGATTGACGGGGTCGGTGCCATGGAAAACGAGATTGTCGCGGAGACGCGCCGCACGCGGATCGGGCCATGAGCGGGAGGCTCGCATGGGCGCTGGCGGTGGTGGCCCTGTTCCTTCTCGCACCGGCCGCCTGCGGAAAACGCGGTTCGGCGGCCCCGGCCGGCACAGAGGCCGGCATGGCGCCATCCTCTGTGCGCCCGGTCGATTTTGCCCTGCGCGGCTGCCCGGGGGCGATCGAGGGCCCGCCCTGCGCCATTGTCCGTGCGGGGGGTAAGATCCTTGTCTTCGGCGCTCCGGAGGGGATTGCGGGGAGCCTTGAAGAACTCGGCATTGCCAGCCCGGATGGGGTCTTTCTGTTCAGCCTGCATGGCAGCGGCATTGAGGGCCTCATGCGCCTTCGCAACACGACCTGGCAGGCCGGCCGGGACTCGCGGCTGGGCCTTGTCGGCCCGGATGGCACCGAGGACCTGGCGAAGGCGCTGGAAAGCGCGCTGAGCCGGAGCGATGCGATCATCTGGACGAAGACACCGCCGCCGGGTGGCTTCGATATCGCGCCGCTGGCTCCGCGCGATGTCCCGCCGGGGCAGGGCGCAAGGGTTTTCGACACGGGTGACCTGACCGTGTCAGCCGTGCCGGCGGGCGCCTCCCAGATCGCCTTCAATGTCGGCTATGACGGGCGTGTCCTGCATCTTTCGCCCTGCGACCCCTCTGGCAGCCGCGCCGTTGCGGCGGATCGACACGTGGGCTGTTCGGGCGAGAGCGCCGATCTCGCCTGGCCTTTGCCGCAAGACGATATCGTGCTGAATGGCGGATGATTGTGGACCGGCCTGCAGCAAGGCTTGGAAAAACCGGTCGAAAACGTGTATTTCTGGTTTTTTGTTAACCTCCGAACCTTAGGCGTTAAGGAATTGGAGACTCTGGCGAAGAAGGCGGGGCATGAAATTCGCTTTGTTTATCCTGTATCTGGCGCTGGGCGCCGGAGCTGGGTGGGCCGGCTGGCAGTATGCCGGGCTGGACTTGCATATCGCCGTTATCAGCGGCGCCGTCCTGGGGCTGGTGCTCGGACAGGCGCACCTGTTTCTTGCCAGCGGCACGGATGAGGAAACGCAGATCCGCCTGGAGGATGTCTCGGCGGCGCAGGCCAATAACAGCCAGCGCGTCAATGTCCTCGAGGCGCGCACCGATGCTGTGGAAACCACGCTCAAGCATGAACTGACCGAGCGTCGTGATGCGCTCGTCTCGGAGATGAAACAGCTTGAAGGCCTGATCGACAGGCTGTCGCGCAGTTTCGAGTCCCGTCTGGCCAATGGCGAGGACGCCCCGCCGGTGCGCGATGATACATCCCTGAGAGAAGTGAAATCGGCGCTGGAAGCCGCGCGGCTCGACCTGCACCTCCAGCCCATTGTCTCGCTGCCGCAAAGGCGCGTATCCTTCTATGAGGGGCTGACCCGGCTTCGCCGCGCGGACGGGTCGCTGATCCTTCCCGGCGAGTTTCTGGATGCCGCGCGCCGGGCCGGTCTTCTCGGCATGATCGATACGCTGACCCTTTTCCGCTGCGTGCAGATTGTCCGTCGCCTGGCCGAGCGTGACCGCCGTGTCGGCGTGTTCTGCAACATCTCGGCAGCATCCCTGGAAGATGACAAATTCTTCCCGCGATTCCTCGAATTCGTGTCGGAGCATGATGACCTCTCCGGTGCCGTGATATTCGAGATGCGGGCCGACCGGTTCGAGACACGCTCGCGCCGGATGCGCGAGAACATGGACAAGCTCGCGGCCATGGGCTTCCGCTTCTCGCTGGATCATGCCGCCGATCTCGCGCTTGATCTGCCGCGGCTTCAGGATGCCGGCGTGCGTTTCGTCAAGATCGATGCGCGCAGCCTGATCGACCAGCTGGGCGACCCCGAGGGGCCGCGGCCGGAAAGTTCCGTCATGGCCCGTATCGCCGGCGAGGATGTTTCGGCTGTTTTCTCGCGCTATGGCGTGACGCTGATCGCCGAAAAGATCGAGGACGAAGCATCGGTGATCGAGACGCTCGAATACGATGTTCCCTACGGCCAAGGGCATGTTTTCGGGTCCCCCCGGCCGATCAAGGCCTCCCTGATGGAGGAAACGGCCCCGACGCTCGATTTTCGCAGGCGCATCGGCGCCTTTGGCTGAGCGATCGATACGGCCCGCGGCCCGGCTGGACACCCGTGGGCAAAGCAAGTAGCCGAACGTCTGGCTTCACTGGCAAGGGGAATTCGATATGGCTCTGACGGCTGACACGCTGGCCGGCATCGCGCTGGCCGCGGGGGAACTCATCATGCAGGTCTATGAGTCCGATTTCGAGGTCGATGCCAAGGATGACACCTCGCCGGTCACCGAAGCCGATGAGCGCGCCGAGGCTTTCATTCTTGACGCGCTGCGCGAGAAAGACCCGGAGCTGGTCGTGATCGCCGAGGAAAGTGTCGCTGCCGGTCATACGCCCGAGCACGGGGCGCGTTTCGCGCTGGTCGACCCGCTTGATGGCACCAAGGAATTCATCAACCGGCGCGGCGAATTCACCGTCAATATCGCGGTCATCGAGCATGGGCGCCCCGTCATGGGAGTTGTCTTTGCCCCCGCAATGGACCGCCTCTTCGTGGCCGAAGGGCCGGGCCGCGCCTGGCAGGCCAGCGTGGGGCCGGGCGCCGATATCGCAAGCGTCACCGATCGCCGGCCGCTCTCGATCCGCGCCGTGCCGGAGGCCGGTGTCACCGCCATCGCGTCCAAATCCCACCGTTCACCGGAAACCGATGCGTTCCTGAAGGCGCATGATGTCCAGGATGTGATATCGGCCGGGTCTTCGCTGAAATTCTGCCTGATCGCAGCCGGTGAAGCCGATCTCTATCCGCGCATGGGCCGAACCATGGAATGGGACACGGCGGCCGGACAGGCGGTTGCCGAGGCCGCCGGCGCGCGTGTTCTCAGCGAAGCCGGTGAGCCCCTGTTTTATGGCAAGCGCGAACGTGGCTACGACAATCCTCATTTCATCGTGTATGGCAATGTGACGCCGCAGATCGGATAGGAAAACGCGTTCGGGTCAGGCGGGGGTGTCCTCGAAGCTGTAGCCCAGCGCCTCGATCTCGCGCGTATACCAGGAGGCCACAAGCTCCCGGCTGGCCGGCGTATAATAGGTCGAATAGTGCGGGCGCTCCTCGCGATATTCCGAGCGGCGCCGCGGCAGCTCGAGGGGCTCCATGCCGATCTCGTCCCACAAGTCGGCCAGGTCCTGTTCGAAACGATGATAGTGAAGGATCTTGTCGGCCACGATCTCGTTGCCGATCGCATAGATCTTCCAGTTCTGCAGGCGCACATGTTCGCTCGACCGGTAGATGAGCGAGCGGATGTCGCGGTCGAAATCCGGCGTCCGTCCGGTCTTCCAGCAGCGATGCATATAGAGGCTCACCTGCCGGTCCCAGGGATTACGTTCGACCGCAAACTTGAAATAGCTGTCGAACACGCGCGCGCCCAGAACCTTTCGGGCCTGCGCCGCCGTGGCATGTGTGTGCAGGCCGAAACGCCCCGGCAGTTTGCGCTTGAGAGCGCCATGGTGGACCGGCGGTAA
>JAAANZ010000072.1 GCA_009909065.1 Alphaproteobacteria bacterium
CATCGTTGCCGGAAGATAAAGCGAAGTCTTTGAAGCACGGTTGAGAGCGCCGTTCAGATTTGATCCAAAATTGCGATTATGCGGGGGGTCGCCCGCCGGCTGGAATCCTTAACAAACCGCCTACGGGTTTTCACGGATTATCCGGGCCGTTTTACATGAAATCAAGACGGCTCCTGTAGACCTGTCATCGTTCCGGGGCAAACCCGACAACTCGGGACTTTGACAAAACTGCATGATGGGAGTTTCCAATGCAAAAGATTGCTCGCTTCTTCAAGAATGAGTCCGGCGCCACCGCCATCGAGTATGGCCTGATCGCTGCGCTGATCGCTGTTGCGGTCATCACGGCCGTCACCTCGCTCGGCGACAATGCCGGGGCCACCTTCAACGAAGTCGCCAACGAGATGGCGTAAGACCGGAAGGTCTTTGAAGGGCAGGGTTCGTGATCGGACCCGGGAATGCCGCCGGCGCAGCCGGCGGCATTTCTTTTTCGGGCCACCCCGAAGCCCGTCAAGCCTTCCTTCAGCCTTTCATGGCAGGGCTGGGCCAAAGCAAATGGAGTGGCGTGTCATGGTGGTGGCGGCAATTGTTTATATGGGGCTTGGCCTTTGCCTTCTGGCGGCGATCACGGATGTGTCGAGCCTGACAATCCCGAACTGGTTGAACCTGTCGCTGGCCGGTCTCGGCCTTATGGCGGTTCTCATCGCCTCCTTCGGAACATGGACGCCGCTGACGCATCTCGGCCTCGCGCTGGCCTGCCTGGTCGTCGGTTTCGGCCTTTTCTCGGCCGGCATCATCGGGGGCGGCGATGCCAAGATGATCCCGGCGGTCGCCATCTGGATCGGTCCGGCGGCCTTCCTGCCCTTCCTCGCCTGGATGGCCGTAGCCGGCGGCGCACTGGCTGTCGTCCTGCTCGTGGCGCGCATTGGCCTCGACCCGCAGCGGATTCCGGCGGCCGTGCGTCGTCCCTTTATCGCGGGCGAAGGCGTGCCCTATGCCGTGGCGATTGCCGCCGGCGCCGTCATGGCCGCGCCCCGGGTGGACTGGATCGAAGCGGCCCTGCTGCAGACAAGTCTTTGAAAATTAACCCTGTCTTAGCCGGCCGGTGCGAAACCCGGTGGTGAAGGCAGGAAATTTTTCCTCGGCCAACGGCCTTGAGCAGGAAAGGCAATCCCATGTCGCCAATGCGATTGATCATACTCCTGGTGGCGGCGGCCGCGGCGGCCGGCGCCGCCCTCATGGTGCGCAACCTGTCCCAGCCGCCCGCGCCCGCGTCTGCGCCCGAGGAGACTGCCTCGAACGAAGCGCCCGAGATTGTCGAGGAGCCGAAGACGCCCGTTCTCGTCGCCACGCGCGATCTGGCGGTCGGCGATCTGCTCCTTCCCGGCGATGTCGAGTGGCGTGAATGGCCCGAAGCCCAGCTCAATGTGAACTATTTCACCAAGGAGCTTGCGCCCACTGCGATGGAGGATGTCGCAAACTCGGTCGTGCGCACCGCCATTTACGAGAGCGAGCCGGTGCTGCCCCAGAAAATTGTCGAGAAGGGCGACACCGGATACATGGCCGCGCTGCTCACGCCGGGTATGCGCGCGGTGTCCGTGGAGATTTCAACGGACTCGGCCTCGGGCGGTTTCATCCTGCCGAACGACCGGGTGGATGTTCTGCTGACATACAATGTCGAACTGGAAGGCGCGGACGGCACCTATGACCGTCCCACGACGACGACCATTCTCGAAAATGTCCGTGTTCTGGCCATCGACCAGCTGTTCAACAGCGGCAGCCAGTTTGCCATCGGCTCGACCGCGACGGTGGAGCTGGAGCCGAGCCAGGCGCGCCTGATCGTGATGGCCGAGAGGTTGGGCACCGTGTCGCTGGCCTTGCGGTCGCTGCGCGATGCCGAACCGGGCGGCCCGACACTGGCGCGAACCGACTTCCTCATCGATGTCATGCCCTTCTCGGAGGGTTCGGCGCCGGAACCGTCCAGCCCGGCGCGCTCCTCGACCCGTGAAGAACAGGTCACCGTCTATCGCGACGGCCAGGCCAGTGTCGAAACGCCGGGGGGAAGTTGAGCATGATCGCCAGGCCTCGCCTCAAATCCGCCTTGCTCGGACTTGCCCTCTGCGCGATGCCGCCGGCTGCCGCGCAGAACATGATCGGCGTGTCGATCACCGAACCGGGCGACTCGGCGGTCTCCAGATCGGTCACGCTCGGCCTGAACAAGTCGACGGTGGTCGATCTGCCCCGCGCGGCGGCCGATGTCGTCATCACCAGTTCCGAGATTGCCGATGCTGTGGTGCAGACCCGCAAGCGGATCATTTTCCGCGGCGTGGCGCTCGGCCAGACGAATGCCTTCATCTATGATGATGAGGGCAAGGAAATCCTCAATCTCGAGCTGACGGTCGAGAATGATCTCTCCGGGCTGAATGACCTTCTCGCGCGTCACCTGCCCGACAGCCGTGTCACCGTCGAGGCGGTCAACGGGTCGGTGGTCGTGACCGGCGCGGTCGACAATGTCTCCGATTCCGAGCGCGTCATGCAGTTCGTCTCGCTCTATACCGACGAGGGCGCCGAACCCGTGAACATGCTGACGGTCGCCGCCAAGGACCAGGTGCTTCTGGAAGTGCGCGTGGTCGAGATGCAGCGCAGCTTCCTCAAGCAGCTCGGCCTGAGCCCGGAACTGAGCCTCGATGTGTCGAACACAAGCGGCGACCCGCTCGACCTGAACCTCGGATATGACGCGGCAAACGTGAGTGGCGGGGCGTCGGGCTCGCTGAGCTTCCTCGATATCGATGAAGGCTTCACCGAATTCCGGGCCGATCTTGATGTAGACGCGCTCGAGCGGGTCGGCATTGCGCGCACCCTGGCCGAACCGAACATTACTGCCGTATCGGGCGAGGCGGCGAACTTCCTGGCGGGCGGCGAATTCCCCGTACCCACGCCACCTGACCAGAACGGCCGGGTCGGAATCGAGTTCAAGCAATTCGGCGTCGGTCTCGGCTTCACCCCGGTCGTCCTGTCGGAGAACCGTATCTCGCTGAAAGTCTCGACAGAGGTGTCGGAACTCTCGGCCCAGGGCGCGGCGGGGGATGTCCCGGCCCTGTCGGTGCGCCGTGTCGACTCGACGGTGGAGCTGCCGTCCGGCCAGTCGATGATGCTGGCCGGCCTGATCCAGTCGCGTTCGCGCCAGGAACTCGACAAGGTGCCCGGGATCAAGCATGTGCCGGTTATCGGGTCGCTCTTCCAGTCGCGTGATTTCACCAGTGACGAAAGCGAACTGGTGGTGATCATCACTCCCTATCTCGTCGACCCGACCGCCAAGCGGAAACTGCGCACCCCGGCGGACGGGTTCGCCAATGCCAGCGACATTCAGACCGTGCTCTTCGGCAAGCTCAACCGCCTTTATGGCAAGGGCGAATATTCCCTGGGGCCGGAGAATTACCGCGCGCCGGTCGGATTTATCGAGGAATGAGGATGACAGCGATGAACCGCCTTCCGCTCAGCCTGCTCGCACTCGTCCTCACGGCCCTGCCCGTGGCCTGCCAGAGCCGTCCCGCCGAGCCCGCTCGGCCCACGGCACAGCCCGGCACGCCCCTGGACAATCACAGTATCAAGGTGCGCGGGGCCAGCGAAGTGCTCGAACTGCATCTCGATCCGGCTTTCCCGACCCTGAAGCGCGCGGACCTGAACAAGCTCGAACGCTTCATTGCGGCCTATCGCGATCGCGGGCATGGCCCGTTGCGCATGGTGATGCCGGAAAACGGCGCCAGTCCGCAGCTGGCGGTCGAGGCGATCAAGGTCGCGCGAGAGCTGGCCTGGGAGAAGGGTGTGGCCTGGGACGAGATTTCCGGCAGCGTGTATGAGGCGGACGGGCGCCAGGCGCCGATCCTCCTGACATTCGATGTCTATGAGGCCGTGGCCCCGGACTGCCGGTCCATGGCGGCTTTCGACCTCAGTGACATCTCCGGCAATAACGAGCTCGGCAATTTCGGTTGCAGCGTGCGCCACAATCTCGCGCAGATGATCGCCGACCCGGCCGACCTGCTGGCCGAACGCGAGCTTGACCCGCGCGACAGCCGCCGCGTCTCGATCATCATGGAAGCCTACCGGCAGGGCCAGCCCACGGGTGCGACAGGCGGGGAAGAAAACGTCTCGATTTCGAACGTCGGTGGCGGTGGAGGCGGCTGAGCGTCCCCGCCGACAGGATTGGAGTAGAAGACAGATGGGCAAGGAAAGCGCATTGTTCGATGCCGATCTCGATTTCGAGATCGAGGAGGAATTCGCCCGGCATTCCGATGATCCCGGCGAGCCGGCCGGCTCGATCGTCGACGAGGATGTCGAGGACATTCTCTCGCCGTTGAGCCCGCAGGCACCGCAAAAGGAGGTCGGCCAGGGCGAGGTCGTGTTGCCGGACGTGACGAGCGAAGGCGGAGACAGGCCCATTCCGGCGATTTCGATCATGGCCTTTGTCGAGCAGCCGGATACCGTGGAATTGCTCGGTGTCGTGCGCGCGGACAGGCGTATTGGTCGCGCCACGATGGAGGTCGCCGAGGGCGGCCTGGATACGGCGATGGCCTATCTCGCCGAAAATTCGACGCCCAACCTCCTGATCGTTGAATCTCATGCGCCCGCCCAGGAAATGATTGCCCAGATAGACGAGCTCGCCGAGCATTGCGACGAGGGCGTAGAGGTCATGGTGATCGGCGAGACCAATGACATCACGCTCTACCGTCAGCTCATGGCGCGCGGCGTCAGCGAATATGTCGTTCCGCCCTTCAACCCGTTACAGATCATCCGGTCGATCTCGGATCTGTTCACCGATCCTGAGGCACCCTTCGTCGGTAAGTCGATTGCCGTAGCCGGTGCCAAGGGCGGCGTTGGCGCCTCGACCATTGCGCACAATCTTGCCTGGTCGCTGGCGGAGAATGCCGGCTTCAATGCCACACTGGTCGATCTCGATATATCATTCGGAACCACCGCGCTGGATTTCAATCACGACAACCAGCAGACGGTCGTCGATGCCCTGCTCGACCCCGACCGCGCAGACGATGCGGTGATCGGGCGGCTTCTGGCGAAAGCGACGGACCGCCTGTCACTGTTTACCGCGCCCGCCAGCGTGGCCGATGACGTCCCCGAGATCGATGCGGATGCCTATGCCAAGGTGATCGAAACCGTCCGGCGCAATGTGCCCTGGCTCGTGCTCGATCTGCCGCATATCTGGTCGCCCTGGGTGAGCGAAACCCTGGTCGGGGCCGACGAAGTGATCATGGTGTGCCAGCCCGATCTGGCTTCCCTGCGCAATGGCAAGAACATGATCGATTATCTGGCCGCCAAGAGGCCCAATGATCTTCCCCCGAAGATCGTGCTCAACATGACGGGAATTCCCAAGCGCCCCGAGATCCCGGTCAAGGATTTCGCCCAGGCCATGGGTCTGGAGCCGGCAATCATACTGCCTTTCGATCCCCAGCTCTTCGGCACGGCATCGAATAATGGCCAGATGATTTCAGAGACCGACCCGGCCGCAAGACCGTCCCAGGCCGTCGACCATCTCGCGTCCCTGCTGACCGGGCAGACCGTCGCGCAGCGCCGGAAGTCGCTGATTGATAAGGTTCTCGGCCGATAGGGCCAGTGGAAAGGGTTGCCGACAATGGGATTTGGGAGGAAGAAAACGAGTGCCGGCGGCGCCGCAGCGGCTGCGCGCCCCGCGCCTGAGGCGCCGCCCAGGCCCAAGCCGGCAGGCCCGTCTTCCGGGCCGCCCGCCGCCCGGGCCGAGCCCGAACTGAAACCGGCCCCGGACATGGCTGGCGAACCGGTCAACCCGGTCGATACCCGATCTGAGCAGTATTATCAGACCAAGATGACGGTCTTCAACGCGCTGATCGACACGATCGACCTGTCGCAATTGGCCCAGCTGGATGCCGAGAGCGCCCGCGAGGAAATCCGCGACATCGTTGTTGAAATCATCGCCATCAAGAATGTGGTGATGTCGATTTCCGAGCAGGAGCAATTGCTCGATGATATCTGCAATGACGTGCTTGGCTATGGCCCGCTCGAGCCGCTCCTGGCCCGCGATGACATTGCCGATATCATGGTGAACGGTGCGGATACCTGCTATATCGAGGTATCCGGTAAGATCGAGCGGACGAATATCCGTTTCCGGGACAATTCGCAGCTGATGAATGTCTGCCAGCGGATCGTCTCCCAGGTCGGCCGGCGCGTCGATGAAAGCTCGCCGATCTGTGACGCCCGTCTTCTGGATGGCTCGCGCGTCAATGTGATCGCGCCGCCGCTCGCGATCGACGGGCCAACACTGACGATCCGCAAATTCAAGAAGGACAAGCTGCGCCTCCAGGACCTGGTCAATTTCGGTTCGATCTCGCCATCGGGCGCCGAGGTCCTGCGGATAATCGGCAATTGCCGCTGCAATGTCCTGATCTCCGGCGGCACCGGCTCGGGCAAGACCACTCTGCTCAACTGCCTGACCGGCTTCATCGATCCGGGCGAAAGGGTCATCACCTGCGAGGATTCGGCCGAACTCCAGCTCCAGCAGCCGCACGTCGTGCGCCTCGAGACCCGCCCGCCGAATATCGAAGGCTCGGGCGAGGTGACCATGCGCGATCTCGTCAAGAACTGCCTGCGGATGCGCCCGGAACGCATCATTGTCGGTGAGGTTCGCGGGCCCGAAGCCTTCGACCTGCTCCAGGCCATGAATACCGGTCATGACGGTTCGATGGGCACGCTGCACGCCAACAGCCCGCGCGAGGCTCTCTCGCGTGTGGAATCCATGATCACCATGGGCGGTTTCTCGCTGCCGGCCAAGACGATCCGTGAAATGATCGTCGGGTCGATCGATGTCGTGGTTCAGGCCTCGCGCCTGCGCGACGGCTCGCGCAAGATCATGTGTGTGACCGAGGTGATGGGCCTCGAAGGCGATACGATCATCCTTCAGGACGTGTTGAAATTCGAAATGGAAGGCGAGAACGCGGAGGGAAAGGTCGACGGTCGCCATCGCGGCACCGGCATTGGCCGGCCGCGTTTCTGGGAGCGCGCCTCGTATTTCAACCTGGAAAAGGACCTGGCAAACGCGCTTGATGCCCTGGAGGACGGGCAATGAGCGAACAGGACCTGATGCTGATCATCCTTGCGGGCCTGGCCTTCCTTGCCGTGGCCGGTCTCGGCTTTGCCTTCGCGGGTGGCGATGCCAGTGCCGGTGCGGCGCGGCGCGCGCGCCAGATGCAGGCCGAGCAGAAGAATGCCCGCGGCCGTGGAAGGCGCGAGCAGCAGAGCCAGCGCAACCGCCAGACCCAGCAGATGCTGCAGAATCTGCGCGATCAGAATGCGCGCAAGCGCCAGTCCCTGATGCCGCGCGATATCGGCACGCGTCTGACACAGGCCGGGCTGGACGTTCCCGTTTCGAGTTTCTGGATCTTCTCGCTCATCTTCGCCGTCGCCTCGGGTGTTCTGGCCTTCCTGTCGGGAGCCGACGGCGCTACGATCAGCGGGATCGAGCTGCGTTCGCGCCCCCTCGTGATCGCAGCGGCGGCTTTCGGCGGCGGTGTGGGCCTGCCGCGCTGGTTGCTCGGCGTCCTGATCAAGCGCCGGCATGGCAAGCTCGGCCAGCAGTTTGCCGACGCGATCGATATCATCGTGCGCGGTGTGAAGTCCGGCCTGCCGCTCAATGAGTGTCTGCAGATTATCGGCCGCGAAAGCCCGGAACCGCTGGGTAGCGAATTCCGCACGCTCTCGGATAATCTGCGTATGGGCAACACGGTCGAGCAGGCCCTTTCCAAATTCTACCGGCGCGTCCCGCTTTCCGAGGTGAACTTTTTTGTCATCGTGCTGAACATCCAGTCCAAGACGGGTGGCAATCTGTCGGAGGCGCTGGCCAATCTTTCGACGATCATCCGTTCGCGCAAGATGATGCGCGAGAAGATCCAGGCGCTGTCTTCGGAGGCGAAGGCCTCCGCGATGATTATCGGCTCGCTGCCTTTTGCCGTGGGCGTGATGACCTATCTGACCACGCCGGATTACGTGATGCAGCTGTTCATCACCCCGACCGGCCACATGATCCTCGCCCTTGGCGCCTTCCTGATGTTTCTCGGCATCATGGTGATGCGCAAGATGATCAATTTCGACTTCTGACAGGCGGAGAGTTCTGGCGTGAATATCGAGCAGTTCGCCGAAACCTATATCAACATGCCGACGCTGGCCTCCTTGCTCGCGGCGTTCGCCATGTTCGCGACCGTGATTTCCATCGCCATGCCGGTGCTCAAGGGTGACAAGCTCGAAACCCGGCTCAAGGCGGTCAGCGAACGGCGCGAACAGCTTCGCCGGCAATCGCGCGCGCGCCTCGACGACAAGGGGTCGATCCGCCGCGAGTCCAAGGGCGTGATGAGCGACGTGACCAAGAAGCTGGACCTGGTGCGCCTGCTCGAGGACCCCAATATCGAAACCAAGATGGCCCAGGCCGGGATGCGCGGGCCGGGGCCGATCTCGGCCTTCTATTTCTTCCGCTTCTCGCTGCCCTTTGCCGGTGCGGCGCTGGCCTTCTTCTACATCTTCTTCGTCAATGATCACGGCTTCCAGCCGACGATGAAATATGGCTCGATCCTGTTTGGCGCGGCTGCGGGATTCTACGCGCCGAACCTCTATGTCGAACAGGTCAAGGGAAAGCGCCAGGAATCCATCATGCGCGCCTTTCCCGATGCGCTCGACATGATGCTGATCTGCGTGGAATCGGGCATGTCCATCGAGATGGCCTTTGCGAAGGTCGGTTCGGAAATCGGCTCCTCCTCGGCGGAACTGGCCGAGGAGCTGACGCTCACCACGGCGGAACTGTCCTACCTGCCCGAACGCCGCCAGGCTTATGAGAACCTCGCCAAGCGGACCGGTCATGAAGGCGTCAAATCCGTCTGCATGGCGCTTGTCCAGGGTGAGCGCTACGGCACCCCGCTTGGCGATGCCCTGCGCACAATGGCCAAGGAAAACAGGGATATGCGCATGTCGGAGGCGGAAAAGAAAGCCGCCGCCCTTCCCGCCAAGCTGACCGTGCCGATGATCGTTTTCTTCCTGCCCGTCCTGTTCCTTGTCGTGCTCGGTCCGGCCTATATCAAGTATCAGGAAATGAACTGACGCCCCGGCCCGGTTCGGCCGGCTCGATAACGACATTGACCACCCCGCCGGCGCGTTCCAGCGCGGACAGCTCCGCCTCCAGAGCGGTCGACGAGACGAGCCGGCTGGTGCGCACCACCGCGCCCGTGGCATCGGCCGCCAGGATGGTCAGCCGCAGCATTCTCTCGCTTCCGTCCAGGACACCGTCGGCAACGCGCACGCCGAGCCGCCCGGTCTGATAGACGCCCTTCCCCGAGGCATACATCGTCTTGCCGGCGAGTTTCGCGCCATCATAAGCCATGCCGGCCGGCGCGGTGACGACACACCCGGCCAGGAGCGGAAGGGACACGAGGGCGAGCGCGCCGGTGCGCAAGGGCTGATCGGTCATGCGGACCAGTCTGGCCGAGCCGGGCGCGCCTGGCCAGAGCCGATTGCCGACCCGATGCGCCGGACCCGAATTTCCGGCCGGATCCCAAGCCCGCCTGTCATCCGCCGCCAGCGCCAGACCCCTCCCGCTGGGCCAGCGGGAGGCGAATTCGATCTCACAGGGCGCGGATCCGCGGCGGCGGACGCGGCGCCGGCCCGCGCGGGGCCGGCCGGACCCGGCTGGCGCGTTCCGCGAGCGCCTTCATCGCGTCAAAAATCGCCGACATTTCGGTGCCGAAGCGCCCGGACGGGCCCGCCGGGCCATCCGGCGCCAGCAGCCAGCCCGGCCGCCGGCGCGCCAGATACCAGGCCAGGCGGCGCGCGCGCGGCGCCGGATGGTCGATCAGCCCGCGCAGGTCGCACAGCCGCTTGAGCAGCGCACGGGCGACAACGGGCCCGCCGCGCGGTGCCGGCGGCGCGGCGCAATCAAGCCCGTGGCCGGAGATGAGGGGCCGGCGAGGCTCGCACCGGCGGGGCAACACGGACAATACCGGCCTTTTCCCGCCGGCCGCGCACGCGCGCCGATCTCGCGCACGTTCCCGGTCGGCGGGCAATTGCGCTTCCATGCCGAGCGCCATGAGCAGGATGAGCCGTTTCAGATAGGTAAGCGATGTCTGACGGCCACGGCTTCGCCGGGTTGTTTCCGCGGCCTGTGTTGCTGATCTTTGCTCCGGGTTGGAGCGGAGCTTTGCAACAAATGG
>JAAANZ010000114.1 GCA_009909065.1 Alphaproteobacteria bacterium
GGTAAGAAACGTCTGACTCAGAACACTAGAGCATCTTCACTGGCTCTGATTGGATTGAGGGTCCACTTTTTTTCGAAAATCGTCAGGAAAATGGTTTTTCCAAAACCCGTGGCAATCGGGTTTGCAAGCGTTTGCGCCGCATCGGCGGGTCTGTGGAGGCGCCTCGCGAAGACTTATTGGCGAGAAATCCTCCCCCCGGATCGCTCCGGCCCCTTTTTCCAAGTACATGCTCTATGCCTGCGTGTGAAACCTGTTGAGAGAAGCGGCTATAGGGATCGAGAGCGGTGAGTTTTCACAATTTGGGCAGGTCAAGAACCGGTCGCGGGGCAACCTCGTGCGCACGGACGTAAAAACGAGCTGCGCGGCCGACCTGCGATAAGCTGCCCGGCGATACAGGATCGGAACTCTTATCCCCCCGCGCCTTCGGCCGGATGAGATGCGGAAACGGGACCTTTCGTTATGTCCCCTCAAGACGCAGGCCGGGGGGTCAGCCGGGCACTCGCCAGAGCTGCGACCGAAGGATTTGAACTCGGATCATACTTTTGGAGCCGGGCGCCCGTTGCCTCAGCCAGCGCGAACATTGGCCCCGACCGAGATCCAGGAGGGGTTTGAATGTTCCGCAAACCGCGGAGCCACTTAAAGCTGCGCGCCTTCCTTTTCGGTCGCATCTTCAAGCGCGCTGGGCTCGGGCTTGACGCGAATCTCGACCCAGCAAAGCAGCCCGTAAACCGCGCCCAATGACAGGATCGTCGCACTCAGACCGATCAGATAGACACCGCTCGTACTTTCTATCTCGAGGAGGATCAGTTTGCGCACAACGGCGAGGACGCCAATGAGAATGACGGTGCGCACCTGCACGACGCCATGCTTGCCCTGCGCCATCTGATGGACCGAGCGGGCCAGTTCCAGGGCGATCACCGCCGCCAGCACGCGGTCAAAGATCCGCTGGAAGGCTCCGTAATCAAGTGAAACGGAGTATCCCACTGTGAACTCGTAGAGGCCCAGGGCGAAATGGAAGATTGTCAGCAGGATCACGACCGCCATCCCCAACATCAGGAGACCGGCCGAGACGCGCTCGAATGTATCGAAATTGATATACCGCATTTGGCGGCATGTAGAGCGCTCCAAGGATATGTCCCGGCTTTGGGCCAGTCGGGCGAGAGCGAGCCGGCTGACGAAAAATTGAGATCGCCCATCGCGGCTTGGCTCCGAACGACGGCCAACTAGCTCATGCCCATGATGAGCGTGCATGATCTTTTCGAAAAAGCGCACCGACTGCTCAAGCAGTCGAACAGTGCGCACAATATTCGTGCGGCCGCCGACCTCATGCGCGAGGCCGCCGGCCGGGGTCATGCCGGCGCAGCGAACAATCTAGGCGCCCTGCTGCAAAACGGACTTGGCGTATCGCCGGATCTCGAGGCCGCTCGCCATTATTACGAGATGGCGGCGAAGGGGGGCCTTCCTGCCGCAAAGTTCAATCTGGGCTTCATGTGGCTGGAGGGGCTGGGCGGCGATCAGGATTCCGCTGAAGCGCGGGTCCTTTTCGAGACGGCCGGCGCAGATGATGATACTGATGCGCTGACGCATCTGGGTCGCATGGCGATGATCGGGCAGGGCGGACCTCAGGATTTCGCCGCCGCCCGCACTTTTTGGGAAAAGGGTGCGCGGCTGGGTGACAGTCGCTGCGCCTTCAATCTCGGCGTGGCCAGTGCGGGGGGGCACGGGGCCCCACCTGACTTTCAGCAAGCCTTCGCATGGTTCATGAAAGCCTCTGACCTCGGCAATCGGCAGGCGGCAAGCGAGTTGCACAAGCTCGCGGCCGTGATGGACGACACCGAGCTTGCCGCAGCCCGTAAACTGAAAGCCGGACTGAACGGATAGATCATGGATACGCGCATTTCCATACGCCTCGTCACCGGCAATTCGAGCTGGTGGAAGGCGCGCAAATACCGGCGCGAAACGGCGGCCACACTGCGCGCCTATCGCGCAGAGGGCTGGCGCATGGTCGGGGTTGAACGGCTGGCCCGAAGCGGCATCGATACCCGCCGGATGACCCGCTACACCCTGCAGCGGCGCTGTCACGCTGTCGAATATGTCCCGGCGGGAGGAGATTGATCTGATGGAAACGGTTGTTTCGGTCCTGGGCCTTTTTGCTATCGCCGCACTCTTCGGGGGCATGGTCTTCTTTCCCGCGGTTGTGGCTCCTACCGTGTTCAGATCCCTGCCCGAAGCCGAGGCGGGCGCTTTCCTTCGCCGACTCTTCCCGCTTTATTACGGCTATATGATCGTCACCTCACTGGTCGCGGCGATCGCATTTGTCTCAAGGCCCTTGATATTCTGGGCCCTGCTCATCGTGGCGGTGTCCACACTGGCGATACGCCAGGGGCTCGTGCCGCGGCTGAATGCCTGGCGGGATGCGTCGCTGGAGGGAGATGACGCGGCCGGCCGCGCCTTCGAAACAGGTCACAGGGCCAGCGTGGTGATCAATCTTGTCCAGCTTGTTCTGGTCTGCGTGCTTCTGGCGCTGCTCGCCCTGGAAATTCCGAATACCTGATTTCTATATATTTTTATTTTTTATCGCGACTCCATGCGCGACCTTCATCACGGACGAATTTTGTCTGTCCGTAAGAAGACAATTGTCGAACCATCCGTTTCCGGGGACGGCCGCCATGAACCGCAAGGATGCCGGCTCTGCATGCTCTGCGACAGAATCGCACATGTGTGATGTAAGTGGGTGATTACTCTGTTGCGGTGCAAAACAGTTTTCTCGGTGTCAAGGCACCGATCTGACCGGATAATTACCCCAGCTGATATCTGGATGGCGGTTGAATGAGCCGGTCTTTTGCAGCTGCGCAATCCGGTCACACGCGGGCGAGCCGCCAGTTGATCTGGGTCCAGGTCTGGACGGCGGCGTCGTTCAAAACAGTTTCTCGGACACCGGAAAGTCCGGCGTCAAAGGGAGCTGAGAATGCAGGAAATTTTGGGAAGTCTGTCTCCAGGCCAGTATGGGCTGGTCTACAATTCGTTTTCGTTCGGGGTCGCGACATTCGCCGCGGCCACCATCTTCTTCTGGCTGGGACGCGGCCAGGTCGCGCGGGAATACAAGACCGCGTTGACCATCACGGGCCTCGTCACCTTCATCGCCTTCTATCACTATCTGCGCATCTTCCAGAGCTTCGACGCAGCCGTGATGCTCGAAGGCGGAGTGGTCGAAGCGACGGGCAAGGAGTTCAATCGCGCCTACAGATATGTCGATTGGCTGCTGACCGTGCCGCTGCTCCTGATTGAGCTGATCCTAGTGATGCGGTTGTCGCGCTCCGAGACAGTGTCGAAGAGTGTCTCGCTCGGCGGCGCGGCTGCTCTGATGATTGCTCTCGGCTATCCCGGAGAGGTGGCCGATGGCATCAACAATACGCGTCTGATCTGGGGCGTGCTGTCGATGATCCCGTTCCTCTACATCGTCTATACGCTCTATGCCGGGCTTGGCGAGGCCATCAAGCGCCAGCCTGATGACGTGAAGGGGCTTGTCAGCCTTGCCAGGAACGTGACGGTCGTGGCCTGGTTCTTCTACCCGGTCGTGTATTTCGCGCCCTTCGTGATCAATCTCGAAGGCTCAGCCTCCTTCGCAGTGATCGAAGTGGGTTACACGGTCGCCGACATCGTGGCCAAGGCCGCCTTCGGCGTGCTGATCTACACGATCGCCGTGCGCAAGTCCGAGTCGGAAAATCAATCCGGCCCGGCCATGCAACCGGCCGAGTAAGCCCATTGACCACCACCTGTGCGCAGGTGGTGGTCTTGCGCCGTTACGGGTCGTTTCGACCGCGAAACGCTCAGGCAGGTATAAAGCCGGGAGGATGAAACATGGCTGAAAAATACGCCCTGGAAGGTTCGGAAGACCTTATGCGTGATCTCGTCAGCCAATCGCCGGGATTGGCGGCCGATGCCGCAATCAAGCACCTGTCCAGTGGCGGCAAACGGATTCGCGCGCGCCTCGCGCTGTCCAGTGCCTCTCATCTTGGCCTCGGCGAGGACACCGCCATCCGGATCGCAGCGGCCAGTGAACTCATCCACAACGCCTCGCTGGTTCATGACGATATACAGGACCGCTCGGCCCGGCGCCGCGGTGCATCAACCATCTGGGACGCATTCGGTGCGGACACGGCGATCTGTGTCGGCGATCTGATGATTTCGGCCGCTTACGCGGCGGCGGCCGGGGTGGGGAGCCAGGCGCCACAGCTCATTGGCCACATTCATGGGCGTGTCTGCGAAGTCATTCAGGGACAGTGTGCCGATCTTGAAGCGCGGCACAGGCCCGTCGAGACCCTGGAGGAATATGAGCGGATTGCCCGGTCCAAGTCGGCTCCTCTACTTGCCCTGCCGATCGATCTCGCCCTGATCGCAGCGCGGCGCCGGGACGGGCTTGATCAGGCTCGGCGTGCCGCGGGAGCCTTTGCGGCAGCTTACCAGATGGCGGATGATATCGAGGATGTCATGGCGGATGCGCTGGCCGGCGAGGTCAACATTGTCGCGATCCTTGGCGGGGCGTCGATGAACTCCCCCGAAGCCATGCAGGTTCGCAAACTGGCAGCGAGATATTACGACGAGGCCGGCGAGCTGGCCCGTCGCCTGCCAAAAGGGTGCGGCACACTCATGGCCGCTTATGCGGAAGCCGGCGCGGGCAGGCTGGCCGGCGAAAAGGTGCCGGCATGAGCCGGGCCGTCATAGTCGGGGCCGGCTTTGGCGGGATCGCCGCGGCAATTCGACTGCGTGCAAAAGGATACGACGTCACGCTTGTCGATCGGTGTGACAGGCTTGGCGGGCGCGCCCAGGTTTTCGAAAAGGACGGATACCGACATGATGCCGGCCCGACGGTGATCACGGCGCCTTTCCTTCTGGAAGAATTGTTCGCTGCGCTCGGCAAGCGTATGCAAGATTATGTGCGCCTCGAGCCGCTTTCGACCTGGTATCGCTTCCACTATCCTGACGGCAGCCAGTTCGATTATGGTGGCACGATCGACGATACGCTGGCCGAAATCGAAAGGATCAGCCCCGAGGACTGCGACGGTTATCGCAACCTTCTCGAGGAATCCGAACAAATCTATCGCGTTGGCTTCGAGAAACTGTCCGACCAGCCCTTTCACCGGCTGGATCGCATGCTTGCCGAAGTGCCGGCCATGATGCGCCTGGGCAGTCGGCGTACGGTCTGGCAACTCGTTTCGCGTCATCTCAGGCATGAAAAGCTGCGTCAGGCTTTTTCGGTCCAGCCGCTTCTCGTTGGCGGCAACCCGTTCTCGACAACCAGCATCTACAATCTCATCCACTTTCTGGAGCGCGCTCACGGCGTTCACTTCGCCATGGGCGGCACCGGCGCGCTGATTGACGGGCTGGAGCGGCTGATGCGCGAGGCGGGGATCGAGATCCGGCTGGCCACGACGGTGGAGGCCATCGAGACATCCGGCAACCGGGCCACTGGCGTGCGCCTGGAAAGCGGGGAACGCCTCGCCGGCGATCTTGTCGTGTCGAACACGGATCCGGCATTCCTCTATGAAAACATGCTCGCCAATACTGATACGAAGATCAGCGCCCGGCTGAAGGCGCGCCATGCCCGCAAGTCGATGGGCCTGTTCGTGCTGTTCTTCGGGACCGAGGGAACCTATGAAGAGGTCGCGCATCATACGATCTGGCTGGGCAGGCGTTACAAGGGCCTGCTTGACGATATTTTCCGGCGAAAGGTGCTGGCAGACGATTTTTCACTCTATCTTCATCGGCCGACAGCGACTGATCCCTCCTTCGCGCCGGCGGGTCATGACAGTTTCTACGCACTGGTGCCCGTTCCCAACCTTCAGGCCGATATCGACTGGGCCGAGGCCGGGCCGCGCCTGCGTGACCGGGTCGTCAGCGCGCTTGACGAGACAATCCTGCCAGGGCTGAAATCACGCATACGTTCGGATTTCTTCATGACCCCCGAAGACTTCCTCGCTGACTATCTCAGCCCCGCCGGAGCGGGCTTCTCAATCGCGCCGCATTTCACCCAGTCGGCCTGGTTTCGCTTCCACAACAAGGCCGAGGGGCCGGAAAACCTCTATCTCGTCGGGGCCGGCACCCATCCCGGTGCGGGTCTGCCCGGCGTATTGTCATCGGCCCGCGTGCTCGACCGGCTGGTGCCGACTGCCGGTCCCGAAACCGCTGCGAGCCGAGCGCGGAGGGCGGCGGCATGACCCTTGCGCCTGCACTTGGCGAGACGGCGCCATCTGCCAGGGCCGTTCTCAAGACGCATGGACGCTCATTTCACTTCGCCAGCAAGTTTCTGGGCGAGCGCCATGGAGCCAACGCCGCTCGGCTTTATGCCTTCTGCCGCCATGTCGATGACACGGCTGACAATGCCGAGAGTGCGCAAGCGGCCGGCTTCGAGCTCGACCGGCTAGAGGCCGAAATCAATGGCCAGCGCCCGGCCGGACCGCGCATCGGCGACTTCCTGGCCCTTGCCGACGAGACGAATATGGATCTGCGCGCGGCGCAGGCTCTCGTGGCCGGTGTGCGCAGCGATCTTGGGCCGGTCGCATTCGCGAGCGAGCGTGAACTTGTGCGTTATGCCTATCATGTCGCCGGCGTGGTCGGCCTGATGATGTGTGCTGTCCTCGATGTCGACGACCCGGCCGCTGCGCCCTTCGCCATCGACCTCGGTATCGCCATGCAGCTGACCAATATCGCGCGCGATGTCGGCGAGGATGCCGCGATGGGCCGGCGTTACCTGCCGGCCGAATGGGTGGGTGATCTGGTGCCAGACCGGATAGGCGATCCCGATACGGACACCGCGGAACGCCTTCGCGCCGGGACAAGACGGCTGCTTGCCAAGGCGGAGGCCTATTATGAAAGCGGCGAAGCGGGCATGGCCTACCTGCCGGCGCGTGCGCGCCTCGCCATCCTTGTCGCCGCGCGTGTCTATCGGCGGATCGGTGTCGCGGCCCGACATGGCGACCATGAGACATGGCGCATGCGCGCGCAGGTCGCCGGGCCGGTCAAGGCCGCCATCGCGCTGGGCGCCATGGGCGATTTCGCCTTCTCATCCCGACTGCACCAGCGAGGCGCACAGCATGACAGCCACTTGCATGCCGCGCTGGACGGCCTGCCATCGGCGAACCTACCTGCAGGCGGTCCTGAATGAGCCATCACGTCGATCTTCTCATTCTGGGCGGGGGATGCGCCGGGCTTGCCCTTGGCCGGGAACTGGCCAGGCGCGATGCGGGGCTTTCTGCGCTGATTGTCGAGCCGAGGACACAGTATACGGAAGACCGCACATGGTGCTTCTGGCAGCGCAGCGACACGCCCCACTGCGGCCCCGTCGCCGCGCGCTGGGCCCGCTGGCAGATATCGGACAGTTCTGCGGCGCGCCAGCATGCCGGCGAGGAATGGCATTATGCCATGGTCCGGGCCGGCACCTATTATGATGCGGCCTGTGGGGAAATTTCGGCGGCGCCTTCAATCTCCTTGCAGTCTGGCACCCGTGCCGGCCAGATCCAGAGCGATGATCGCGGCACCCATGTCGAGACCGATGCCGGGACAATTCACGCGCAATGGGTCGTCGACACGCGCCCCCCGGATGCCGCCCGGCTTGCAGGCGCGCCTATCGCCCAGGTCTTCTCCGGGGCCGAAGTCGAAACGCGCGAAGACAGGTTCGATCCGACCACAGCCCTCGTCATGGACCGGTTGCGCGGCGATGCAAACCAGGTGGCGTTCGATTATGTTCTGCCCCTGACCCCGCGGCGCGCGCTGATCGAGCATACGGTCTTCTCGGCCCGACCGCTGGCCCCGAAAACACTTGATCACGCATGCAATGCGGAAGTGACCCGGCGTGCTGGACCTGCGGCGCGTATCATACGTCGTGAACGTGGATGGCTCCCGATGGGCCTGCCGGAGCGATCACGCAATGATGGCCCGGTCATTTTTGCCGGCACAGGCGCGGGCGCGCTGCGCGCCTCTTCGGGCTATGGATTTCGACGCATCCAGGCCTGGGCGGACGAGTGCGCCGATGAACTGGCCGCCGGGCGCGCGCCCATACCTCAGCCCGCCGACCCGCTCTTTCGCCGCATGATGGATCATATCTTTCTGGATGCTCTCGCCAGACAGCCCTGGGCCGGGCCCGGCCTGTTCATGGCGCTCGCCGATACGCTTTCAGGCGACGGCTTTGCGCGCTTCATGTCGGACAAGGCGACACCGCAAGACTGGACGCGCACCGTTCTGGCCTTGCCCAAACGCCCCTTCCTGACGGCGGCCCTCCGACAGATGTTTCACCGCAGATCCGGTCCGGAGCTCGCCCGATGCTGACGGCGCGAAAGACATTTCCGGGCGGGTATGCCTTTCTCGTGGCCGCCCTGGTGGTCCTCGCCGCCGCGCCATGGCTCAATACGCTGGCGCCTTCGGCACGCATCGCGATTGCCCTGACAGCGATTGCTGTTGTCGGACTGCCCCATGGGGCGGGCGATGCATGGCTGGCTGCGCGGCATGGCCTGCTGAGCCGCCCCGCGCCAGCGATGCTTTTTCTAGGCGGTTATGTCATGCTGGCCGGGCTGGTGATCCTGATCTGGCTGGCGGCGCCCGTGATCAGCCTCGCCGTCTTCCTGCTCGTCTCGGCCTGGCATTTCGGCGGGGATTTTGCCCGGAATGAAGAGTTGGTGCGACGCCTTTCGGCGGGTGTCGCTCTGCTTGGTGCGCCTGCCCTGTTCTGGC
The DNA here is from genome assembly GCA_009909065.1 of Alphaproteobacteria bacterium. Taxonomy (GTDB): domain Bacteria; phylum Pseudomonadota; class Alphaproteobacteria; order Caulobacterales; family Hyphomonadaceae; genus UBA5336. The sequence continues at coordinate 8,728 of JAAANZ010000114.1, forward strand.
CCGACGCGGTGGCGAGTATCTATATGGCCCTTTCCGGCGAAGCGGCGGAAATACTTGTCGGCTGGCAGAGCCACCTCTTTGTGCCCGCCTGTCTTGTGTTTTTCGCCGTCAGCCTGCTTCCACGACCTGATAGTTCAACCTGGCGACCCATATTCGAGATGGGCGCGCTCATCCTGCTGGCAGCGGCTCTGACGCCGCTCCTCTGGTTCACGGTCTATTTTGCGGGCCTGCATTCGCCGCGCCATTTCAAAGGTCTGTTCATGCAGGCCGGGCCGGGCGAGCGTGCGCGCCTGGCAGGGCTTTCAGCACTTGCGACGCTTGCCTCGCTGGTTTTCGGCGTCTGCGCGGCCATCCTGCTTGTGTCTTCGGGGGTCGAGATCAATGACGCGCTTGTCAATGTCATCTTTGTCGGTCTTGCCGCGCTGACGGTCCCGCACATGGCGCTTGTTGACGGGCGCCTGCTGGACGCACCGCGCGCGGAAGGGGCATCGCGATGAACCAGATGGATTTTTCGGCTGCCGACCTGCGTGAACAGGTGATACGCGTCGATGAGGACGACCGGGCGATCGGACCGGCCGGCAAGATCGATGTTCACCGATCGGGTGAGTTGCACCGGGCCTTTTCGGTCTTCCTGTTCGACCATTCAGGTCGGCTGCTCCTGCAGAAACGGGCCAGGGGAAAATATCATTCCGGCGGGCTCTGGGCGAACAGCTGCTGTGGCCATCCCCGCCCCGGTGAGGCGGCGCGCGCGGCGGCAGAACGCCGATTGAGAGAAGAACTCGGCGTGGATGTTTCTGTCAGGCCGGCTTTCTTTGCGCGCTACCGGGCCGCACTCGGCAACGGACTGATCGAAAACGAGTTCGTTCACATGATGTTCGGTCACTGTGCAGGCACGCCTCGGCCCAACCCGGACGAAGCCAGCGCGGTTCAGTGGATCGAACTGGAAACGCTGGAAACGCAGATTGCAAACCGGCCCCAGGACTTTTCGGAATGGCTGCGGCATTATCTTCGCGCACACCGGGGAGAAATCGCGTCTCAGGCACGCCGGCTGTGTTCAGGCACCTGCCAACCGCGCGCGACGGTGGGAACCGGCTCAGGCCGCTGATCTCGCAATCTCGGTCGAAACCCGTCTAGGACACCGACTCATAACTGCGAAGCCAAATTCTGATGGCGGCGAGTTTGACGAGGGCGAGGTAGTTTTCGGCGTGTTTCTCGT
>JAAANZ010000053.1 GCA_009909065.1 Alphaproteobacteria bacterium
GCCCATGGCATCCGGCGTCAGCCGGCCCTCTCCGCGGCTCCAGGCCGAGAGCGCTTCAGCGACTTCCTCAGCGAGGAAGATATCCTTGCGGCGTTCTTCGAGGAGGTCATCGGCATTATTCTCGGCTTCATTTTCCGCCCGGTCGCCGGCTGGCCAGCCTACCGCAGGAACGATGCTCAAATAGTCCGCGATCAAGGCGCGCGCATGGGCCACCATGCAAGGCTTGACGGCATCGGGAAGCGCATCGGCAATGTTCTCCAACGCCGCGCATAATCGCTGTTGGTGGGCATGGCGAGCGCGCAGCTCTGCGTCGGACCAGCGGGGGGCAGGAAGAGTCACGGCGAGCTCTCAGTCCAGCATCCGTACAGCCACGACACGGAATGTATGCGTCGTGCCGTCATTCTCGCGGATGGCGACATATTCGCCCGGCCGGAACTGTTCATTCTCGAAATGAAGCGCACGCTCATCGTCGTCGTCGCGATCGGGATCGTAATCGATATACCACTTGCCGCCCTGGGAATGCTTGAGCCGTCCGATCAGGTCGTCATCATCGGGGCGGAACCGGCGCACGCGGCATTTGTCCCTGTGGGCGCGCCATTCCTCGGCGTCGAGAAAGCCATCCGCGGTCAGCGGTGCGAGAATGTCATACCCGTGCGCATTGTCGCCGGCCGGGTGGTCGCTCTCCCGGGCGAGTTCCAGATGGATATGTCGAAAAGAGGCCGGCGGTCGGGACACGGATATGCACTCCTTCTCCTCGGAAGACGGGTATGATCTGCTGAAACGATAGATGCCTGCGGCCCACCGAGTTTTGACCTGCATCAAGTCCCGCAGGCCGAAACGGTTTCATGTGCGACGCGGTCTTAAAGGCAACCGGGAGCGATACGGCCTTTCGGCTTAATGCTTGTCAACGCGCTGTCTGACTGCCATTCCCATTCACGGAGACACTTTGATGACCGCGAAGACCCTCTACGACAAGATCTGGGAGTCCCACCTGGTGGGCGAGGACGCCGAAACCGGTGAGGCCCTGATCTATATTGATCTGCACCTGATCCATGAAGTCACCACGCCCCAGGCCTTTGCGGGGTTGAGACAGGCCGGGCGTTCCGTGCGCCGGCCCGAACTCACGCTTGCCGTGGCCGATCACAACACACCGACCGAGAACCAGGCGGCGGGCCTTCGCGGTGTGCACGACCCGCAAGCGCGCACACAGCTTGAAACGCTGGCGCGGAATGTGGCCGAGCACGGGATCGAGTTCTTCCCGATGGGCCATGCCAATAACGGGATCGTCCATGTCGTCGGGCCCGAACAGGGCCGCACGCAGCCGGGCCTGACGATTGTCTGCGGTGACAGCCATACGTCCACCCATGGGGCCTTTGGGGCCCTGGCACATGGCATCGGTACCTCTGAAGTCGAACATGTCCTTGCCACCCAGACCCTGCGCGCGCGCAAGATGAAGAACATGGCGGTCGATGTGCATGGCGAACTGGCCGATGGCGTGACCGCCAAGGATCTCGCCCTTCATCTCATCGCAAGGATCGGGACAGCGGGCGGGACCGGGCATGTGATCGAGTATCGCGGCGAGGCCATCCGCGCGCTGTCCATGGAAGCGCGGATGACGCTTTGCAATCTGTCGATCGAGGCGGGTGCGCGCGCCGGGCTCATCGCCCCTGACGAGACGACATTCGAGTATATGGCTGGTCGGCCGATGGCGCCGAAGGCGGGGGCCTGGGAAACGGCCATGGCCTACTGGCAGACACTGCACTCCGATGCCGACGCCCCGTGGGATGAAGTGATCAATATCGACGCGGCCGAAGTCGAGCCGACTGTGACCTGGGGGACCAGTCCGGAACAGGCCATTGCGCTGAGCGGCCGCGTTCCGCGCCCGGAGGATTATCCCGAACCGTCGAAACAGAATGCGGTTGCGCGTGCGCTCGACTATATGGGCCTTGAAGGCGGCGCACCGATTGCCGGGACACCGGTCCAGAGGGTGTTTATCGGCTCATGCACGAATTCGCGCATCGAAGACCTGCGCGCCGCGGCCGATATTGTCCGGGGCCGGCAGGTTGCCGAAGGCGTGCGCGCCATGGTCGTTCCCGGCTCCGGTCTGGTGCGCGCGCAGGCCGAGGCCGAGGGGCTCGACGTGATTTTCCGCGAGGCGGGCTTCGAATGGCGCCAGCCGGGCTGTTCCATGTGTCTCGGCATGAACCCCGATATCCTGGCCCCCGGCGAGCGCTGCGCCTCGACATCGAACCGCAATTTCGAGGGCCGCCAGGGCCGGGGCGGGCGCACCCACCTGATGAGCCCCCAACTGGCCGCGCGGGCGGCTGTGAACGGGGTTATCGGCTAGGCGGGTGCTTTCCGCAGGCGGCCCATTTGCCTTGAAGGCCGGGAACCAAGGCTGCGATCCGATCAACCGGGTTGGCTGTGAAGACGGGAGACACGATATGACGAGGCATTGCGCGCCCGAGATTGGCAGAGCAAGCCCGTTATGACGCCTGCAAGCCCCATCTGCCGCGCAGCTGGCGCAAGGCCCGGCCTTTTCGCGATCGCCACGGGCCTGCCGAAAGAAAGTGTGCCCGCATGATCACCGGCCTTGATCATCTCGTCCTTGTCTGCCCGGACATCGCCGCGGGCCGGGCAGCTTATGAGGCGGTACTGGGGCGCATGCCGGCCTGGCAGTCCGAGGATCACGAAAGCGGCACGGCAAGCTGTCTCTTCCGCGTGTCGAACACCTCGCTGGAGCTTGTCGCACCGGCGGGACAGGGCCCCGTCGGCGACCGTTTGCGCCAGGTGATCGACACGGACGGGCCCGGCCTGGCCAGTCTCGTCTTTGCGACGGCGGATCTCGACGAGATGCACAGGCTTTGCACCCGCCGGGGGCTGGCGCCGCAGGATATTTCAGAGGGCCAGAGCCGCGACCTGGCCACCGGCGCCCGGAGGCAATGGCGCCGTTTCCGCTGCGATGACGCTAGAACCGGCGGTCTGCGGACCTTCATCATCCAGCATGACGCCGGTCCGTTGCCGGCCGCGGAGACTCCGCCGGAGGGCGCATCTGCGCTGGATCATGTGGTCATCCAGACCCGTGACGCCGAGCGCGCCGCGGCGCTGTACGGCGCGCGCCTCGGCCTGCGTTTCGCGCTCGATCGCATTGCCGAGCAATGGAACACGCGTTTCCTCTTCTTCCGGACGGGCGGGCTCACCGTCGAGGTCGTCCAGCGTCTCGATGAGCCGCGCGCGCCGGAGGCGGGGGACCGGCTCTGGGGGCTGACCTGGGCCAGCGATGACCTTCCGGCCGCCCGCCAGAGACTGTCCGGGCTTGGCCTCGAGGTTTCCGAAATCCGCAAGGGGCGCAAACCGGGCAGCGAAGTCTTCACACTGCGCGATGGCACGCTAGGCGTGCCGACCCTGTTCATTTCTCATGAGGGCGACTAGGACGGCATGCCATGAAAGCGTTCAGACAACTCACCGGCACGGCAGCGCCGCTGCGCGAAAAAGGCCAGCTGATGGCCAATATCGATACAGACATGATCATCCCCAAACAGTTCCTGAAGACCGTTGAGCGCACCGGGCTTTCGAAAGGGCTGTTCCACGAGCTCAAGACCCTGCCGGACGGCTCGCCCGACCCGGATTTCGTCCTCAATCAGCCGGCTTTCGAGAAATCGGGGATCCTGATCGCGGGTGACAATTTCGGCTGCGGCTCCTCACGCGAACATGCGCCCTGGGCGCTGCTCGACCAGGGCATTTCCTGTGTGATCGCTCCCTCCTTCGCCGACATCTTCTATAACAACTGCCTGAAGAATGGCATCCTGCCCGTTGTCCTGCCGGCCGAGGTCTGCGATGCGCTGGCCGACCAGGCAGGCGGCGGCAATCATGTGTTTACTGTCGACCTTGAGGCCCAGGTCGTCACGGCGCCGGATGGCGGTGTGCATCCTTTCGAGATCGGTTCGGGCGCCCGGCAGAACCTGCTCGAGGGCCTTGACGAAATCGGGGCCACCCTGCGCGCCAGCGACCAGATCGAAGAGTTCGAGGCGCGGCGCCGCCTTGCCATGCCCTGGCTGGCGCGCGAAGCGTGACGGGCGGGCGCGGTGATCATCATGGAGACGGAATGAGCGAGACACTCCTGCTTTTGTCCGGTGACGGCATAGGACCGGAAGTCACGGCCGAGGCCCGGCGCGTTGCCGAAATCGTGGCGCCCGACCTGACGATCGAAACCGGCCTTGTCGGCGGCGCGTCCATCGATGCGCATGGCGAGCCGCTGAGCGAGGAGACGCTGGACCAGGCGCGCGCGGCCGGCGCCATCCTGATGGGGTCGGTCGGCGGCCCGCGCTGGGCGGACCAGCCGCGCGACAGGCGTCCGGAAGCCGGGCTGCTACGCCTGCGCAAGGAACTGGATGTCTTTGCCAACCTGCGGCCAGCCTTCTGTTTTCCCGCACTCGTCCCGGCCTCCTCGCTCAAGCGGGAAAAGGTCGAGGGGCTCGACATCATGATCGTGCGTGAACTGACCAGCGGCGTCTATTTCGGTGAGCCGCGCGGGCGGCACACGGAGGATGAAGACGAACGGCGCGGTTTCGACACCTGTGTTTACACCGCTTCCGAGATCGCGCGGGTCGCGCGGGTGGCTTTTCAGATTGCCCGCGGGCGCAGCGGGCGTTTGTGCTCTGTCGAGAAATCCAATGTGATGGAGAGTGGCCTGTTCTGGCGCGAGGAGGTCACGAGCCTGCACGCGGCGGAAGGGGAAGGTGTGGAGCTCAGCCATATGTATGCCGATGCCTGCGCGATGGAGCTGGTGCGCGAACCGAAACAGTTTGACGTGATCCTTGCCGGCAATCTGTTCGGCGACATCCTGTCGGACGAAGCCGCGATGCTGACCGGCTCTATCGGCATGTTGCCATCCGCGGCTCTCGGCGAAGAGGGCACTCCGGGCCTGTTCGAACCCGTTCATGGCTCTGCGCCGGACATTGCCGGCCAGGGCATCGCCAATCCCTGCGCGGCCATTCTGTCGCTCGAAATGGCGCTGCGATGGTCGCTGGGGCGTCCTGAAGCCGCCGACAGGGTGTTCGCAGCGGTTTCCGACGCACTGGCCGCGGGCGCGAGGACCCGGGATCTCGGCGGCGATCTGAGCTGCCGTGCCATGGGGGAGGCCGTGCTCGGAAGGCTTGCCAACGACCCGTCCTCCCCAAGCTGACGCCGGGGATTGTTTGGAAGCTTTGCAAATCTGTGTCATTGAAGCGACAGGCGATCGCCGGAGTATCCGGGCATTGCAGACTGTCCTTGATTTTTGACGCGCCGCACAATCAGGCTAAGGTTTCGGATCTGAACGCGGCCGGAGGCTATTGATGGTGGAAATCCAGCGTATCGGTGTCGTGGGCGCAGGCCAGATGGGAAACGGGATTGCCCATGTCTGCGCGCTGTCAGGCTATGATGTCAGGCTCAATGACATATCGGCCGATGCCCTTGAGGAAGCGCTTGAAACGATCCGGACTAATCTGGACCGTCAGGTCAGCAAGGAACTGATCAGTGCCGACGAAGTCGAACCTGCACTTGCGCGCATTCAGACCGGCACGGATATCGGCAAGTTTTCGGACATTGACCTCGTGATCGAGGCGGCTACGGAAAACCGCGACCTGAAGGAGAAGATTTTCCGCGGGCTTTGCGAGGTCATTCCCGAACATGCGTTTCTTGCGACCAATACGTCCTCGATTTCCGTGACCCGGCTGGCCTCGGTGACGGACCGGCCGGGCCGGTTCATCGGCATGCATTTCATGAATCCTGTTCCGCTGATGAAGCTGGTCGAGATCATTCGCGGGCTGGCAACCGAGCAGGAAACCTATGAAATGGCCACTCGTCTGGCCGGCCGCCTTGGCAAGACCACCACGAATGCCGAGGATTATCCTGCCTTCATCGTCAATCGCGTCCTGGTGCCGATGATCAATGAAGCCGTTTATGCGCTTTATGAAGGTGTCGGCACGGTCGAGAGTATCGACACCGCCATGCGCCTTGGGGCCAACCATCCGATGGGACCGCTCACGCTTGCCGATTTCATCGGGCTCGATACGTGTCTTTCGATCATGCAGGTGCTGCATGACGGGCTGGCCGATACCAAATACCGGCCGTGTCCGCTCCTGGTGAAATATGTCGAGGCCGGATGGGTCGGGCGCAAGGTCGGGCGTGGCTTCTACGATTATTCCGGCGAGGCGCCCGTTCCGACCCGCTGAATGCGCCGGTGGCTCAATCGAGCGCATTTGCCTCCATCTGCGCGATGATCGCGTCCAGATCGGAGGTCTCGAAGCCCGGCAGCGGCTTGAATGCGAAGGCTTCTCCCATCAGCGCGGCCACGATCCCCGCGGTCGCGGCGCAGGCGATGTCGGCGAGTTTTTTCAGGCGCTCGGGGCGGATCCGCATGAAGCGTGGCCCTGCAAGCGGTGTGCCTCATGGTTGCTGCCAGGTTAGGGCAGGTTCCGACCAGATTGCATCACTTGGCGGGGTGTATTTTGTGGTCTGGCGAGGAGCAGACCGGAGCAGGATGCGAGCATCCTGCGAGGATTGCGACGCGGCCAGAGCGCAAAAGACGCCCCAGCGTTTCCAGGCGTCAGACTGCTGAAAAGTAGAAGAAAAACTCTTAGAGCCTCAACAGCCACTCGTCTTTTCCGCCAGGATCGTCGTCGCGCGCCGGTCCGACGATGCCCGCATCGCCGGACTTCACGCTCCTGGCCCTGATGAAAAATCCAAGCGGCCAAGTGATTCAATTTGGGCGGAATCTGCCCTAAGCGCCCGCTTCGCGCAGGAGTTCGTTGACCCCGGTTTTCGCGCGGGTGCCGGCATCGACCGTCTTCACGATCACGGCGCAGGCGAGCGACGGCCCACCTTTCGGATCGGGCAGCGTGCCGGGAACGACTACGGAATAGGGCGGGATCCGCCCATAGATTACCTTTCCGCTGTCGCGCTCGACGATCCGTGTGGATTGGGTAATGAACACGCCCATGGCGATCACCGAACCTTCGCCGACAATCACGCCCTCGACGATTTCCGAGCGCGCACCGATGAAGCAGCCATCCTCGATAATGGTCGGATTGGCCTGAAGGGGTTCCAGGACACCGCCAATCCCCGTGCCCGCCGAGATGTGACAGTCGGCGCCAACCTGCGCGCAGGAACCGACCGAGGCCCAGGTGTCGACCATCGTGCCCTCGCCGACATAGGCGCCGATATTGACATAGGAGGGCATCAGCACCGCGTTTCGCGCGATATAGGCGCCGCGGCGCACCGCGCAGGGTGGGACGGCGCGGAAACCGGCGGCGCGGAACTCATCCTCGCCCCAACCCTCGAACTTGGACGGAACCTTGTCCCACCAGCGTCCGTCCTGTCCGATGCCGCCTTCCACGAGCGTGTTGGCATTCAGCCGGAAGGACAGGAGCACGGCCTTTTTCAGCCATTGATGAACCTGCCACTCGCCAGCCTCGGCCGGCTCGGCCACGCGGGCCTCTCCGGAATCGAGCAGGTCCAGGGCGGCGTCCACCGCCTCGCGGATTTCACCTTGTGTCTGCGCGGAGAACTCGTCCCGGCGCTCCCAGGCATCATCGATCACGCGGGCAAGGGCGTCGGGCATGTGGGTCATTCCTTTCCGTTCGGCTTTTTCCATGCGGCCGCCCTTTCCAGGAAGGCGGCCAGATCGGTTGTCACATAGTGGACATGCGGCGCAGCTTCACCCCCGTCAGGGCGATGACAGGCCCTTTCCGGTTCGCCGGGCGGCCGGTCATGCGAGCGGACCAGGACAGTCGTGAAGCCCAGTTCGTGAGCCGGCCGCAGGTTGCGCGACATATCGTCGAAAAACACGGCCCGGTCCGGGTCCACACCGTGCGTGTCGCAAAAGGCCATATAGGACCGCAGGTCCGGCTTGGGGTGATACCGGGTGTCCTCGATGCCGGTCAGGCCGTCCAGCAGGTGGTCGATGCCCAGATGCGTTGCCATACGGTCGGCATGCCGCTTCGATCCGTTCGTGTATATGTATTTGCGCCCCTCGAGCCGGGCGATTGAGCCGGCCAGGAGATCGCAGCGCGGCACGCCGGACAGATCGACCTCATGGACATGAAAAAGGAACCCGCCCGGGGCCATGCCATGGGCGTCCATCATCCCCTTCAGGGTCGTTCCGTGGCGGGCATAGTAATCTTTCTGGATCGCCAGCGCCGCCTCCTCGTCTATGCCGAGATAGCCGGCCACGAACTGGGTCATGCGCCGGTCGATTTCCGGAAAGACCGTACGCGCCGGATAGAGCGTGTTGTCCAGATCGAAGACCCAGTCGGTGACATGAGCAAGTTCGGGATATGTGTCAGCCATCGGCCGGGGTGCGCGCCCTGTCAAAATCGCGCTCGAAGAATTCGAATACCAGTTTCTCGTCCTGCGGCGCGGGGGTCGCCGTGAAGCGTGCCGTTCTGTAAGCTGCCGCCTCGCAGTCCTGGCGTCCGGTGATGGCGAATTTCGGACGGGCCACGCAGAAGGAGTCCGAGGCGCGCTTGAGCGTGCGCACACGTCCATCGCCGACTTCCATTTCCGCATAGACAAAATAGTCGGTCTGGACGAGCGGCTCGTCGATGGCGCGTGCGCAGCCGCCCGCTTCAAGCTGCCACCAGCCGCGGCTTTCCCAGTCCTCCCCGCGCCGGCGGGCGATGGCCGACCAGATCCGGTTATCGGTCCTGTTGCACAGCGTGAAGCCGATCTCGCGGGCCTGTTCCGTGGCCGCCTGTTCGAGCAGGTCGATCAGGTCGGCGTCAGACGTGTCCGCGGGCAGGTCGTTCATGCTAAGGAATTCCGAGATGGCGGCGCGCGTCTTGCGCCCCAGGAGGCCGTCGACACGCCCGGAGAATACGCCGGCATCCTCCAGCAGCCGCTGGACCCCGGCCGCCTCGGCCTTTTCGAGACTGTATTCATTGGTCTCTGTGAAAGTGGTCTGCCAGCGTGAGCGGCGTTCGATCAGGACGGGCCTGAAGCGGCGCTGCTCAAGCCCGTAACTCGAACAATCGGGTGGATTCTCGACGGAGAAGGATCCGCTGGGGTCGACACAGAGCTTCTGGTCGCCGCCCCAGTGGCGCGCGCCGCCGCGATGCGCGGACGAGGAACGGCCATAAAGGAAATGCAGACCCGGTGTCAGCGTGCCGGCAATCGCGAAATTGCAGGCGCCGGGACGCAGTTTTGTCCAGCCCTCCACGACGATGCCCTGGCCCTCGGGCCGCGCGATCGCCGCCTCGATCACATATGAGGTCTGGTTGCAAAGCCGCCAGCCTTGTTCAGGCTGGGCGTGTGCCCGTCCGGCCAGGAGGGCAGTGGCGGCAATGGCGATGCACACTGCATTACGAAACCAGCGTTCCAGAACCATGTTCGGTAAACAGCTCCATGAGAAGGGCATGAGGGGCGCGTCCATCCAGTATCACAGCCGCCCCGACGCCATGATCCACCGCATGCGCCGCGGTTTCAAGCTTCGGGATCATGCCGCCTGCAGCCGTGCCGTTCGTGATCAGCGAGGCAACCTCGCTGCGGGCGATTGTGCGAATGAGTTCGCCATTTGCGTCGAGAACGCCGGTGACATCGGTCAGCAGCACCAGCCGCGAGGCGTCCAGTGCCTCGGCGAGCGCGCCGGCGGCCGTGTCGGCATTGATATTGTAGCGGTGCCCGTCCGCGCCGATGCCGACCGGCGCGACGACGGGGATATGCGCCCCGTCAGCGGCTGCGAGGGTGCTGAGCACGCCCGGATCAATGGCTTCAGGCTCTCCGACAAAGCCGAGATCGATCACCTCCTCGATATGGCTGCCCGGGGTGGGCACCGTGCGTGACACTTTGCGCGCGCGGATCAGGTTGGCGTCCGAGCCCGAAAGGCCGACGGCGCGCCCGCCGGCCTGGTTGATGTCGCGAACGATGGATTTGTTGATGGCCCC
>JAAANZ010000121.1 GCA_009909065.1 Alphaproteobacteria bacterium
TATTTGGCGCGCCTTATCCGGGCCGGGGAGCGCGTGGCGATCTGCGAGCAGACCGAGACGCCGGCCGAGGCCCGCAAGCGCGGCTCGAAAGCCGTGGTCCGCCGCGAGATCGTGCGGATCGTCACGCCCGGCACGCTGACCGAGGATACGCTGCTACCGGCCCGCGAGGGCCAGGCGCTGATGGCCGTTGCGCTGGTCGAGGGCGGGCGGCGCGCCGGCCTTGCCGTGGCCGATGTCTCCACCGGGCAGTTCGAAACGGCAAGCTGCGAGACGTGCGCACTGGCAGATGTCATCTCCGCCTGGCCGGTAAAGGAATTGCTGCTGGCCGACGATCCGGCCACGCTGGAGACGCTTTCGGGCCTGGCAAGCCAGGCAGGGGCGGCCTGTGTCGAGCGTCCGGCCCGCGCGGCCAATGCCCGCAATGGCGAGCGGCGGGTCAAGGAGGTCTTCGAGGTCGGTGCGCTCGACGCGTTCGGCGATTTCAGCCGCGGCGAACTCGCCGCGATGGGCCTCCTGCTCGATTATGTCTCGGTCGTTCAGGCCGGCGCCGATATCCGTCTCGATCCGCCGCGCCAGCAGGTGGGCACTGCCAGTCTCGCCATAGACCCGGCCACGCGCGCCAGCCTGGAGATCGAGCACAGTCTTGGAGGCGGGCGAAAGGGCAGCCTTATGGCCACGATCGACCGGACGGTCACGGCCGGCGGGGCCCGCAAGCTGGCGGGCCGCCTGGCGCGCCCCTCGCGCGATGCCGGCGCGATATCGGCACGCCATGACGCCATTGCCTGGGCGGTCAGCCAGGGCGAGCTTGCCGACCGCCTCCGCGAGATTCTGCGCGAGGTTCCGGACCTGGAACGCGCGCGCACGCGGCTCGTGCTGGGACGTGGCGGCCCGCGCGACCTGGCCGCTGTAATGCGCGCGCTGAGAGCCGGCGAAAAGCTGGTCGCCCAGTTCACGCGCGAAATGGCCTCGCCGCCGGAATTGCTGGAAGCTGCGCTCGAAAGGCTCACCCTCTCGAACAGCCCGGAACTTTCCATACTGGCCGCTGACCTTTCACGCGCGCTGGTGCCTGACCCGCCGGTCCTGCCGCGTGACGGCAATTTCATCGCGCCGGGATGGGACAGTGCGCTGGATGAAGCCCGCGGGCTGCGTGATGACAGTCGCAAGGTGATCGCCGGGCTGCAGGCCGACTATGCCGAGAAGGCCGGCATTCCCTCATTGAAGATCAAGTACAACAATGTGCTCGGCTATTTCATTGACGTGCCCGCGCGCAATGGCGACGCCATGATGTCGCCCCCGCTCGACCAGACCTTCATCCATCGCCAGACGCTTGCAAAGAATGTGCGCTTCTCGACCCGCGAACTGGCCGAACTGGCGGGGCGGATTTCGCGCGCCGAGGAAGAGGCCCGCGCGCGCGAGACCGGAATATTCGAGGCGTTCGTGGAACGTGTTCAGGCATGTGGCCGCGAGATTTCGCAGGCCGGCGATGCCCTTGCCGAGCTCGACCTGGCGCTGGCCCAGGCGGCCTGGGCCGGCGAGACGGGGGCGGTGCGCCCCGAGCTTGCCGATACGCCGGTCTTCGAGGCCGAGGCGCTGCGTCATCCGGTTGTCGAGGCGGCGTTGAAAAAGGATGGCGGCGGCTTTACGGCAAACGACCTTCAGCTGGACGGCCAGGGTGAGCGGGCCGCGCGCCTGGCGCTGATCACCGGCCCGAACATGGCGGGCAAGTCCACATATCTGCGCGCCGCGGCGCTTGCGGTGATCCTCGCCCAGGCGGGTTGTTTCGTCCCGGCGCGCAGGCTGCGCCTCGGTCTTGCCGACCGGCTTTTCTCGCGCGTGGGCGCCTCCGACGACCTGGCCAGGGGACGCTCGACATTCATGGTCGAGATGGTGGAAACCGCTGCGATCCTCTCGCAAGCCACGCCGGACAGTTTCGTGATCCTCGACGAGGTCGGGCGCGGCACATCGACATTCGATGGCCTGGCGATTGCCTGGGCGGCCGTGGAGCATCTGCATGACATCAATCGCAGCCGTGTGCTGTTCGCCACGCATTATCACGAACTCACCGAGCTCGCCGACGGCCTGCCGGCGGCGGCCAACGCGTCCCTGCGGGCCAGGGAATGGGGCGATGAGCTGATCTTTCTTCATGAAGTCCAGCCCGGACCTGCTGACAAGTCCTATGGCGTGCAGGTCGCGCGGCTGGCCGGACTGCCGGGGCGTGCCGTTTCGCGGGCCGAGCAGATGCTGAAACGCTTCGAGGCTGACAAGTCGGGCGCTGAGTCGCTTCCGCTGTTTGCCGCGGCCCCGGCGCCTCTGTCGCAGCCCTCCGGGCCCGGCCCGCTGGATGAAATAATGGATGAGGTCGACCCCGACACCCTGACACCGCGAGAGGCACTCGATCTCGTCTATCGTCTCAAATCGACCCGGCAGGAAGGCCCCCCGGAGCCATGAAACTTTCCTGGCTCCCCAATTCGCTGACGATCGGGCGCATTGCCGGCGCGCTGGTCTGCGCTGTGTCCATACTCTCGGGCCGGCCCGCGCTGGCCTTGACGGCGTTCGTCCTGGCGGCGCTGACGGACCTCCTGGACGGCTGGCTGGCCCGGGCCCTCGATGCCATCAGCGCTTTTGGCGCCTGGCTGGACCCGATTGCCGACAAGCTCCTGGCCGGCCTGGTGCTGACCGCCCTGAGCCTGCAATCGCCTTCCTGGACCCTGATCGTGCCGACGGGCCTGATCATCCTGCGGGACGCCATGGTCAGCCATTGGCGAATGCGCCTTGGCGGAGGCCATGCGCTTCCGGTGCTGGGCCTTTCCAAATGGAAGACCGCTCTTGAAATGATCGCGATCGGGCTCCTGCTGGCGGCGCCGCTTGCGTCTGATGGACGGTCGGGGGCCGTCGTCTGGTCCGGCCTTGCCTGTCTCTGGCTGGCTGCGCTCGCCTCCGTCCTGACCGGCCTGAAATATTTCCGTGCTGCGCGCACCGCCCTGGCCGCGCGCCGGCCATGAAAACGGCCGCTCCGTTGGGGGCAGGAGCGGCCGCTCGCAGGTCCGGCGCCAGAGAGGGGGGGATCGGAATGACGCCGGCTGAATTGCCTGGCGACGCGCCGCCAGTGAATACAGTATCCGGCAGATTTGGTTAACGTGGCGTTAATTGCGCTGAGGCGTCGGCGCTGGGCCGCGCACCGGACGAGACCGACGGGGTGAAGCGCGGTTCGGGTTACCAGAACGGGTCGGGCGGGCTGGCCGAAAGCCACTCCTGCAGGCGTCGGGCGGTTGCCGCCGTGACCCCCTCGGGCAGCCGGTCCGGCTCCACCCAGCTGATCTCGGCCACCTCACCGGCACAATCGGTCTGACAGGGCCTCCAGCCGCTCGCCGATACCCTGTAGAGCAGGACGTGATCATTGGGAAAGGCTCGATGGTTGGAAAAGATGCCCATGAGCGAGGGGGTTGCTGTGAGCTCGACCCCGGCCTCTTCCGCCAGTTCCCGGCGGAGCGCTTCAATCACCGTTTCGCCTTTCTCGACGCCGCCGCCGGGCAGGTACCAGCCCTCAACATAGGTGTGCCGGACAAGCACGATCTGGCCATCCTCATCGCTGACAAGGCCACGCACGCCCAGCGTCATCGGGCGTGAAAGCCGGAACCAGCTCTGGAACACGCGCGTGCGCCATGCTGACACTTTCTTCATCGGCAAACGCTTCCCCTCTCGCCAAGGACCGATTTGGGCGCTAAGGGCTTGTCTGTGAAACAAAGTGTTACGCCAAGGGGTGCGTTATGTATGCGCTGATCGCCATTGCAACTGTCGTCGTTCTTTTCGCCGTGCTCAATCTGATCGATTTCCGCCGTATCGATTAGAGGCGCCCTCTCGAGATGCCAGATATCCAGTCCATCGCCGCGCTTGTCGGCGGTCTGATCCTGCTCGGTGTGGCCGGCGAGTTCCTTGTCGGCGGGGCCGTATCGCTAGGCCGCCGCATTGGCGTTTCCCCGCTTGTCGCGGGCATCTTCATTGTCGGGTTCGGGACTTCGGCGCCGGAAATGCTCGTCGCCGTGGATGCGGCAATCAAGGGATACCCCGAGCTCGCCCAGGGCAATATCGTCGGATCCAACATCGCCAATGTCTGGCTGGTGCTGGGACTGCCGGCCATTTTCGCGCCCCTGATGTGCGGCGGTTTCGGCGAGAAACGCTCGCTCACGGCCATGTTGATCGCCACTTGTGTGTGGATCATCATAGGCGCGACAATACCCTTGCATGCCGGTATCGGCGCGGCCTTCATCCTCGGCCTGATCGGCTATGCGGTCTACACCTTCGTGTCCGCCTCCCGCGCCAAGGCACGCGGCATCGATATCGGCCTCGAAGAAGACGCGCCGTATTCCTCGCTCTGGCAAACGCTTGTGTTCGTGGCAATCGGAATTGTCGGCCTGCCCCTTGGCGCCCATTTCATCGTGACCGGCGGTGTCGAGGTTGCCGATGCGCTGGGCATTCCCGACTATGTCATCGGCCTGACGCTCATTGCGGTTGGCACCAGCCTTCCCGAGCTCGGCGCGGCCGTCGCTGCGGTGCGGGGCGGGAATTCCTCCGTGATCATCGGGAACGTCCTCGGCTCGAACATTTTCAACATCCTGGGCGCGGGCGGTCTGGTCGCGCTGTTTTCCGGCGCTGCCGACCCGCCGGTGCGCATGGCCGAGAGCTTCCAGCGCTACGACCATTGGGCAATGGGGGCGGCTGCGCTGACCATTGCCCTGTTCATCCTGCCGAAACGGCCCGTCACGCGGCTGGCCGGCGTGCTGCTCCTGCTCGTCTATGCCCTCTATATCTATGGTCTGACACAGGGCTGGAACATCCTGGCGCTTTTCGCAGGCGGCAATGGCTGAGGCCGGGCGAGCGCTGGTCACCGGCGGGGCCCGGCGGATCGGCCGCGCGATTGCCGAGGCGCTCGGCGCGGCCGGCTGGGAAGTCGCGGTGCATTACCGCAGTTCCGCGCATGAGGCCGATGACGTGGTCCGCGCGATAAAGGCGGCAGGCGGGCGCGCGGCGGCGATACGCGCCGATCTCGCCAATGAGGCTGAGACCGCGGGGCTCGTGGCGGATGCGCAGGCCGCGCTCGGCGCCCATCCGACACTTCTCGTCAACTCGGCCTCGACCTTCGAGAATGATACAGCCACGGGTCATCGGCGTATCGACTGGGACCACCACATGGAGGCGAATCTGCGCGCGCCGGTTCTCCTTGCACAGAGGTTCGCCAATGCGCTGCCGTCGGCCGAGAAGGGTGGGATCATCAATCTCATTGACCAGCGTGTCTGGAAGCTCACCCCGCAATTCTTCACCTATACGCTTTCGAAGAGCGCGCTCTGGACCGCCACGCAGACCCTGGCCCAGGCCCTGGCCCCGCGGATCCGTGTCAATGCCGTGGCCCCGGGCCCGACCTTGCGCAGCGTTCACCAGAACGAGGCGGATTTTGCGGCGGAATGCGCGGCTACGCTGACGGGCGAGGGCTCCAATCCCGATGAGATCGTCCGGGCGGTGCTCTACCTGGTGGCGGCTGAAAGCGTGACCGGCCAGATGATCGCCAGTGACGGCGGCCAGCACCTGAACTGGCAGACCCCCGATACGCAGATCTGATGGATTTTTCCTCCGACACCTCCGCGCCCGCCCATCCTGGCGTCATCGAGGCCCTTGGCGAAGCCAATCGCGGTCATGCCCCCAGCTATGGCGCAGATGAGCTTCACCGGCGTTTGCGCGCGGCCCTGGCGGAGCGGTTCGAGACCGAGGATTTCGATTTCTGGATAACGGCTTCGGGCACGGCGGCGAATGCGCTGGCCCTGTCCGTCATGTGCGCGCCGACCGGCGCGGTGCTGTGTCATCACGAAGCGCATATTGCGCGTGACGAGCGCGGGGCGCCGGAATTCTTCACTGGCGGGGGCAAGCTGGCTCTGCTGGCGGGCAGCGGTGGGCAGGTCGACGAGGCCGAATTGCGCGCCGCGCTATCTGCCATTGACCGCGACTTCGTTCATGAAACCCCGGCCGAGACCCTTTCACTGACGCAGCTGACCGAATGCGGAACGGCCTATGACCGCGCGCGCCTCACCCATTTTGCTGCCCTGGCCCGCGAGGCCGGGCTCAATGTGCACCTTGACGGTGCGCGCCTGGCCAATGCGCTGGTCTCACAGGGGGAGCGCCCGGCTGATATGAGCTGGAAGGCGGGTGTGGATGTTCTCACGCTCGGGCTGACCAAGACCGGTGCCATGGGCTGCGAGATCATCCTCCTTTTCGGGGCGATGCGCGCGCGGTTTGCAGAGCTACGCGCCCGGGCGAAACGCTCCGGTCACATGCCGGCGAAGATGCGCTACCTGGCCGCGCAGGCCCTGGCGCTGTTGGCCGATGATCTCTGGCTGAGCCTTGCCGGGCAGGCGAACAAGGCCGCACGCCAGGTGTCGAACAGCCTTTGCGCGCATCCCGGCGTGGAGCTTGTCTATCCCGTCGATGGCAATGAAGTCTTCGTGCGCATGCCGGGGGAACTGGCCGAGCGGCTGAGAGCGGCCGGTGCGCGCTTCTATCCCTGGCCGGGCGATTGCCACCGTTTCGTCTGTGCCTGGACCACGGGCGATGCCGAGATCGAGGCCCTGAACGCCGCGCTTGGCTGAGCTCCGGCGGCGGCTTGACTCACTCACCGCCCGGAACATAATAAGAACAAATGGTGATGCAGATGGATGCGGCAGCGCTCAAACTGGTGGATTTTTCATGTCGGACCGGCGCGGCACCGGCCTTCCCATACGGGTTGGGGGAGCGGGGTGTCCACGAGATCGCGGCGGCCGGTCATGGCGACATGCCGGCCTGTGCCGGCTTTGCATTCTGTGCCGGCCTGAAACGGGCCGGGCCGGGGGCCATCATCTGGGTCAGTGAACATGGCCGGCGGCGGGATTTCGGCTTTCTGGCCGGGCACGGGCTTGCAGGCTTCGGGCTGGATCCAGGGCGTGTGCTTTTCGTGCATGCGCGCAAGCCGCGCGAGGCGCTCTGGGCCGTTGAGGAGGCGATGGGGTGTGGCGCGGTGGCCCTGGTCGCGGCCGAATTGCCGGGGATCGATTTCACGGCCAGCCGGCGCCTGTCACTGGCCAGCGAGGCGCGCGGCGTTCCGGCTGTCCTGCTGCTGGGCCCGCGCTGTGAGGGCGCCACGGCAGCTGCGGCGCGCTGGCGGGTCAGGGCCCGTCCCTCGGCGCCCGATCGCTGGGACCCGCGTGCGCCGGGCCATCCGCGCTGGCAGGCCGTCCTGGAGCGCTCGCGCACCGCGCCGGGGGCGGCCGGGCGTACGCATGATCTGGAGTTCGACCATGAGACGCTATCTGTGCATATGGTTTCCCGACTGGCCACTGGAGCGTCTCGCCCGCCATCGCCGGCGGCAGGGGACGGCGGCGACTGGCGCGAGACCGGATGACCCGGCCTGCCCCTTCGCGCTGATCGAGGCGGGCGCCCATGGCCTTTCCATCGTGGCGGCAAACCGGGCGGCGCGCACCGGCGGGGTCGTGCCGGGGCTCGGCTTCAGCGATGCGATGGCCCGCCTGCCGCGCTTGGAAAGCGAAGAAATCGACAGGGCCGGCGACAGGCTCGCGCTCAGGCGGCTGGCGGGCTGGATGGGGCGCTATTCACCGCTTGTCGCCCGGCATGGCAGCGATGGGCTGATGCTGGAGACCACGGGCTGCGACCATCTTTTCGGCGGCGAAGATGCCATGGCGGCCGAGATTTCAGACCGGCTCGACGCCTTGGGTCTTACCGCACGGATCGGTCTGGCCGGCACGCAGGGCGCAGCCCATGCGCTGGCCCGCGCTGCGCCTGAAAGCCCGGCTATCCTTGCGCCGGGTGAAGAGCATGACGGTCTTGCCGGGCTGGCCGTGTCGGCCCTGCGCCTGGAGGATGCGTCGTCGCGCCTGCTGCGCCGTTTCGGATTGAACCGGATCGGCCAGCTTTATGGCGTTGACCGCCGGGCGCTGGCCCGCCGCTTTGCTTCGCGCGAGGCGGCCGAGGCGGTGGTAATGCGCCTCGACCAGGCGCTCGGCCTGCGCGGTGAGCCGCTGGCCCCGATTCGCCCGGCGCCGGCGCATTCGGCGCGGCTGGCCTGTCCCGAACCGCTCCTGCATCGTGAGGGCGTATGGGCCGGGCTGGAAAGGCTGCTCGGCGAGGCTTGCCGGGAACTTGCCTGGCATGGCCGCGGCGCGCGCGGTTTCCGCCTTGCGGCCTATCGCAGCGATGGCAGCGTGTCCTGCGTGAGTGTGCGCGCCGCCCGCCCGGTGCGTGCGCCGGGCCATGCGCTGAGGCTGTTCGGCGAAAGGCTTGATGAGATCGATCCGGGTTTCGGGATCGACCTGATGGTGCTGGAGGCCTTCAGGCCCGACAGCATGCATGCGGGCCGGCCGGTCCTGTCCGCGGAGCTGGCGGGCCATACGCTCGACATGCATGAGGTATCCGCGCTTGCCGACCGGATCATGGCGCGGCTGGGCGAGGGCGCTGTGCAGGTGGCCGTCCCGCAGAGCCGCCATATCCCCGAACAAGCCGAACGCCTTGTATCATTCAAGGGCGAGCTGGCGGACTGGCCGGCCCGGGATGGCGCTGGCGCGGACCGCCCCCTGCGCCTGTTCGCGCGCCCGGAACCGGTGGAGGTGCTGGCCGAGGTTCCGGACGGGCCTCCGATCCGTTTCGTCTGGCGGCGTATGGCACGCCGTGTGGCGCGCGCTGACGGGCCCGAACGGATCGCCCCGGAATGGTGGATGGAAGGCGGGACCAGCCTGCCAACTCCCGTGCCGGTCCATGAGGTGGCAACCGCGACGACCCGCCCTGAGCGCGACCCATCGCCCAGCGGAGCGGAGCGGGCGGGCGCAGCCCAGCCAGCCCTGAGCGCGACCCATCGCGCAGCGCCAGCGCAGCGGGCGGTCAAACGAACAAGAGACTATTACCGGATCGAGGATGAGGCGGGCCGGCGTTACTGGGTGTTTCGCGACGGGCTCTATGGCGATGGCCGTGGCGGGGCGCCGCAATGGTATGTGCATGGGGTGTTTGCATGACCGGTTATGCCGAGCTGCAATGCGTGACCAATTTCTCCTTCCTGCGGGGCGCTAGCCATGCCGGGGAACTGGTCGCGCAGGCGCGGGCGCTGGGGCTCTGCGCGCTGGGCGTGGCCGACCGCAACACGCTGGCCGGCGTTGTGCGCGCCCATGCGGCTGCGCGTGAGCATGGGCTCGACCTCCTGGTCGGCGCCCGCCTCGACCTGGCCGAGGGCTTGAGTTTCCTGTGCTATCCGATGCACCGGGCGGCCTATGGCCGGCTCTCGCAGCTCCTGTCGAAGGGCAAGCTGGCTGCGCAAAAGGGCCGCTGTCATATCACCCTCGACGATGTTATCGCCCATGGTGAAGGGCAGATTTTCATTGCCCTGCCACCGGCACGTCCCGATGCGGAATATGAGTCGATGCTGGCGCGGCTTTCCGGGCTCTGGAAGGACCGGCTCTACCTGGC
>JAAANZ010000082.1 GCA_009909065.1 Alphaproteobacteria bacterium
CCATTGTTCGGGGTAGAGGTCCTGCCAGTCCGGCTGTTCTCCTCCGCTGTTTATCCAATCATAGTACTCGTCTGGATAGCCGTTCTCGAACTGCCTCAGGAAGGAGCGCAGTTGCAGGGTGCGGTGAGCGGAAGGTTCCTTTTCAACGGAGAGAGCGATACGGAATCGCCTTTCCCCGTCGGGTCCACGGCTTGCGCAGAAGCCTTCGGCGAGGCCGCCCGGACCTGCGAAAAGGTCGATGACATGATAGACGCTGTTCATGGACTTCTGATTCACCCCTTCGCACCATCTTGCATGATTGATGGCGCAAGGCCAGGGCTGTGCGCAATGACCGACATCGTCTCACCATCCGTCCGCTCGCGAATGATGTCCGGCATTCGTGGTGCCAATACAAGGCCGGAAGTCCTTCTGCGTAAATCACTTTTTGCGCGAGGATTCCGGTACCGCCTGCACGATCGGAAACTGCCCGGGCGCCCGGACATCGTGTTGCGACGGTGGAAAACCGTTATTCAGGTGCATGGCTGTTTCTGGCATCGTCACCCGGGCTGCCGATTTGCCACCATACCAGCCACAAGACCCGAGTTCTGGCAGAACAAGTTTGCGGAAAACGTCGCGCGTGATGCACGCAACGAGGAGGCCCTGAGAAAACTCGGCTGGACGGTCCTGACGGTCTGGGAGTGCGAGGTGAAGGAAGATCTCGATGAGGTCGCCAATCGATGTGCGCGCCTGCTTTTGCACTCGCAGCCCCGGGAGCCTGAGGAATCCCGCCGACAATATTGATCCCATCCTTCCAATTCAGCTGACGGCTCCTGTCCAGAGCGCCCGCGACCCGCTTCGCGTCAGCCAGCAGGAAGCGCGGGGGGCGCGGCCAGCCGGCGAGGCCCGGAGGCACGTCCTCCAGACGAACAACCGGACCCTCATCGCGCCTCGCCGGGCCGGTCGGCGCGTGACGGCTCCTGCGGCTCCGGGGTGAGCGCCGGGCGCAGGTCGGCGATCACGCCGGACCGCCCTTATACCTGTCAACGAACAATCCAGCCGGGCGAACCGCCCCGCGCCAGAGGCGCGGGCAGGGCGCAGGACACCATGATCGCGTTGCCGGTCGCTGCGGCCAGGTCGGGCCCTCTGCGCGCTCAGGTCTGTCTTGAAACCATACCAGGAAAATGAGAGGGCCCGACAGACCTCAGGCCGCCCTGCGCCGGGTCTGCGGGCTTTCGAGCAGGTCGCGATAGCCGCCATCGCGCAGATAGACGCCCTTCCTGAAGGCCCGCTTGATTTCCGATTTCAGGGCGCCGCCAGGGGCCTTCCAGTCGGCCTCGGCATGTTCGGCGCCATAGACGATGCGGGCGCACTCATATTGTGACAGGCCGGCCTCGATACAGTCGAGGGCGATGATGGCATTGCGCAGGGCAAGGCTGTCGCGGCGCCAGACGGGTTTTTCGACCGGTGCGGGTTCGCCGTAAAGCCCGAGGGCGCGTTCCAGCAGTTTCAGCTTGTGCTCGATCTGTTCGAGCTGGCTGAACATGACGCTCATGCGCACCGGCGCGCCGGAGACCAGCGACAGGCCTTCGCAGCGCACCTGAACCGCGCAGCTGTCGGTCTTCAGCACAAACTGTTCGCGCCCTACCCGGTCGGTGAAATGGGTGATCCTGCAGATTGCCGTGGTGCGTTCGAAGAACTCGCAGACTTCGCCGGGCTGGCGCGGGCTGACCTGGACGGTGAGCTTGCGCGGATAGACCTGGTCGCTCCAGAAGAGCTCCGCTTCAAGGGCGTTCAGGTTCGGATCGGGCATGAAGGCGAGGCCCCAGCGCTCGGCGAGGGTCTGGTCGATCCGGGGCCGTATGAGCTTGATGCCGCGGCAGGCCTCACGGATCTCGAGCTCGCCTTCCGGGCGATCGGCTGCATCGCGGCGATACTCCGCGTTGCGCCTGAGCGCTTCCCAGGCCCAGCGGCTGGCGCTGAGCTTGCGCATGTAATCATAGTGTTTTTCGACGATGCCCTGGCCCACAATCCTCTCCCTGCGGCTCGCGCGAGAGGCGATTCAAAATACGTGCCAGTTATTTGAAACACGAGACGCCGGCGGATCGTGAAGGCATCTTTCAATACGATCTGCGCGAGATCCTTTCCGAGCGCCGGTGACATTTCTGGTGAGCGTCGGGCGTCTGGATCCGTGACCTGGCGAGTGGAGCTGTCCCGGGCCGTTCAACCCTCAACAGGCAAGAACAGCCCCAGGCCGAAATGCGCGCCGTAGCCGAGTGCAAGCGGGCCGCGGACCGGCGCTTCAAAACCCAGTTCCACAAAGGCCGCGACCGCGTCCCGCGGCGGAGGACGGGCCGGGCGGCGTGCGGCACCGGCAATCGCAAAGGCCTCCGGGGTCACAATGCGCTCTCCGGCATAGGCGGCTGGCGCGAACGCATAGCCCGCCGCACTCAGACCACGCGAAGCCAGTTCATCTTCAAGCTGGCGTTCAGGCCGATGGGCCGGGCGCGCCTTTCCGGTTTTCGACAGTCGATGGCGCGAGGTGACGAAAGGCGTCACCGACCGCCAGATCCGGGCGGGTGTGGCCAGCGCGAGCGAGTCGAGGCGCCCCATGCTTTCGGGCGCCAGCCGGTAGCGCTGCCCGGCCACATTGATCGCTCCGACCAGCGCCGCTGCGGCGAGAATGCTTGCGGTTATCCCCGAGGGGGCGACGAGGATCACCCGGTCGATCCGCCCGTCCTCGTCGGGGTCTTCGCTGAGAAAGCTGGCATGGCTGTGATTGGCGTTTCCGGCGGGTCCGTGAAAGCGTGGCGGAAACCGGTCATGTCCCAGTTGCTGGTGCGCATCGAAAAGCGCCTGGCGCGCAGCCGCACCCTCAAGGAGCAGTTGCTCTGGGTAGGGCACTTCAAGACAGTCGAAGACCTGCGCCAGGCGCTGGCCGCCTTCGCAGCGGAGTACAACGCCTCATGGCTCCGCCAGCGACACGGCTACAAGACGCCAAATCAGATCCGGGCCGAACAGAAAGGCCTTGAAACCGAAGCCGCCACGGGGGTTAAGATGGCGGCATGACAAGCGCAACGCGCTGTCTCATAACCGTGCCCCGGTACAGTTGTCGCTCAAGGACAAGGTGGTTGGCGTTCTACAGACAGCCTGCGAAATGCGCCATGGCTGAAACGATACAGCCGGTTACGACCCGCTTCAACCGCTCTCTCAGAATAGAGCATCGGTCCGATCGCCTGACCGGCGATTTGGCAGGACCGTGGCCGACGGCCGCAAAAGCCCGAAACCCGCCGCCGTCAACGGCCAAGCGGGGCGAACAGGTCCTGCAAGGTGGCCTCGTCCAGCAGGCTTTCCGAAGCCGCGCCGCTGTCGTCAAACAGCGCATCGGCCAGCGCTTGTTTGCGCGCCTGCATGTCGAGGATCCGTTCTTCCACCGTGCCAGCGGCCACGAGCCGGTGGACAAAGACCGGCTTGTCCTGGCCGATGCGGTGGGTGCGGTCCATCGCCTGACGCTCGACCGCCGGGTTCCACCATGGATCATACAGGATGACCGTGTCGGCCTCGGTCAGGGTTAGCCCGACGCCGCCCGCCTTCAGGCTCAGCAGGAACACCGCTGCGTCACCCTGTGCGAAGCTATCCAGAACGTCTGCACGGTTCTGCGTCTGCCCCGTCAGGGTCAGGTGGGAAATACCCGCCTCGGCCAGATCAGCCTCGATCAGGCGCAGCATCTCGACGAATTGCGAGAACACGAGCACACGCCTCCCTTCTGCGACCAGTTCGCCCAGAAGTTCGCGCAGTCGCGCGCGCTTGGCGCTGTCGGTGACCGATCGCGCCGCTTCGGTCTTGACCAGCGCGGGGTCGCAACCGACCTGTCGCAGCTTGAGCAGCGCATCGAGCACCGTGATCCGCGCCGCCGCCAGCCCGCTCTTGCCGATCGCTTCGCGCACGCGGGCATCCATCGCACTGCGCACCGTCTCGTACAGCGCCTGTTGCGGTTTTGGGAGTTCTACCCGCTCAAGGATCTCGGTCCTGGTCGGCAGTTCAGCGGCGACCTCTTCCTTGGTGCGGCGCAACATGAAGGGCCGCAGCCGACGATTGAGGCGGGCCTGCGCGCCCGCATCGCCGTGTTTCTCGATCGGTGTGCGAAACAGGGTCTGGAATCGCTTTCGGTCGCCCAAAAGGCCCGGATTGATCCAGTCGATCAGCGTCCAGA
Organism: Alphaproteobacteria bacterium; assembly: GCA_009909065.1. Taxonomy (GTDB): domain Bacteria; phylum Pseudomonadota; class Alphaproteobacteria; order Caulobacterales; family Hyphomonadaceae; genus UBA5336. The sequence continues at coordinate 4,190 of JAAANZ010000082.1, forward strand.
GATCCTGCAGCGAGTTTTCCAGCGGCGTGCCAGTCAGCGCCAGTCGTCCCTCTGCGGGAACCTCGCGCAGGGTCTTGGCCATCTGCGAGGCCGGGTTCTTCAGCGTCTGCGCCTCGTCGAGAATGACCAGCGGCCAGTCCTGGGCCGCCAGCCAGTCGCGGTCCCGCGCCAGCAGCGGATAGGTCGTCACCACCAGATCGGCCTGCAGCGCATCCTCGCGCCGCGCCGCGCGGCCCGTGCCGTGTAGCGTCACCAGCCGCAGATCTGGCGTGAACTGCGCCGCCTGCGTCTGCCAGCCATGCAGAAGGCTCGTGGGCACGATCAGCAGCGCCGGCCCAGACGCGCCCGCTTCGCGCCGCGCCTGCAGGAGCGCGAGCGTCTGCACCGTCTTGCCCAGCCCCATGTCATCGGCCAGCACGCCGCCGAACCCGGCTTCCAGCAGGCTGCCCATCCAGGCAGCCCCGTAGGCCTGATAGTCGCGCAGCTGCGCAGTCAGGCCCGTGGGTGGCGCGAAGCTGTCGGCCTCCGCCAGCGCCCGCAGGCTGCGCGCCAGCGGCAGGATCCCGGCCTTGTCGGCAAAGCGTATGGAACTGCCCGCCAGCGCCTCCTCGGCCAGCCGTGCGGCATCGGCATCGCTGGGATGCAGCGCGCCCAGTTCGGCGTGATGGGTCAGGAACAGATGCAGCAGCGGTGACAGCGGGCTGAGATCCACCGCAGCATATCCCGCCTTGCCGCGGTCCAGATAGACCGGCCGCTCGGCCAGGTGCCGGGCCAGCGCTGCAGCGTCGGGCAGGTCCTCCCATTCCTCGCGCACCTGTTCGAGAAACGACGCCACCACGGGGGCCACATCCACGGGCTTGCCACCGATATCGACCTGAAATCCCAGCGAGAACCAGTCATTGCCCTGAAACGCTTCGCCCGCCTCGGCCTCGGTTATCACTGACAGCTCGGCCGCCTCCTCGCTCAGGCGGTAAGGCCATTTCGGGGTCTCGATCACCTCCCAGCCGTCGCGGCGCAGCGCGGGCACTGTTCGAAAAGCGAATTCCAGCGCCTCATACTGCGCGCTGAACGCGAGACTGTGCGGATTGATCTCGCCCTCGGCAAAGACGAAATCCCACGCCATCATGCGCTCGCCCGGCCAATGGACGTCCAACGCATCCACTGGCAGAGCACCCGCCTCCATCAGCCTTGTGGCGCAGGCGGCCTCCCAGAGGGGATCGCGGATCAGGGTCACGATCTTGCCGTCATTCACCAGCCGCGGATCGCCATCGTCAGCTGCGACCGCCTGGCCTTCATAGGCAAAGCGCAAGGTCAGCGTCGGCAGTGTCACGGTGCTGCCCCAGTGACGCGGCCCGTCGCGAGCTTTCTCTGCCCCGAGTGTCAGCCGGGCGACGCGCTGTTTTGCCTCGCGCCGTGTCTGGCGAACAATGCGCGGGGGTGGCAGCGCCAGTCCGGCCAGCGTGTCGGGCAGCGCCTCGACCAGCGCTTCTGCATCTTGCGGGGCAATCGCGGGGCTGGCCGCGACAAGGCGCAGCGCCTCGACGTCCATCGCCTGCGCCAGCGCCCCGAACCGGCCCTGCGCCGGGTCGATCCAGAGCGTGCCCCCTGCCATCATGAGCAGGTCGAGCGGCTGGCCGTCTGCATCCTCGAAACCCAGGCGCTGGCTGCCATCGGTGGCCATCTGCCAGCCCAGCCGTGGCTCTGGATGTTCCAGCGACCAGGCCAGCCTCGTATCGGGGGAATTGTCGTAAAGGAACCGCCCGGTATCGCTGAGGCGGCGCAGCAGCGCGAGGGCGTCATCGCCTTTAGGCCGCAACAGTTCGGGCCAGCCATAGGCATGATGTGGCTCCCAGATCCGGGCCAGCGCAAGGGCTGGCAACAGCTCAAGATCCACGGGCCGGATGAACTTCGCCGGGGCCGCGCCGCGCAGTGTCTGAGACGCATCATAGCGCCGGATCGACGCGTTGAACCCGGTGCCCGCCGCATTGATCCGGGCCTTGTAGGTGTCTATCTTCAGGTGTACGTCGCGCCGGGCCAGCACGTAAAGCAGGCGATCCTTTACGTTTTTCGGGTAATCTTCCGAGCGCTCGTCCGGCAGTTGCGGCGCTGGTGAGCTGTCCTTGATGCGGCGCAGCCAGCCCTGCACCGGCGCGGCGAGGCCGGGGCACTCGTCTTGTCGTTCCGCCCATGTCATCATAACCGCGGCAACATGCTTGCAGTTATGGCCCACCGGACAGGTGCAGAAACCGTCAACCCGACCTCCATGCAGGGTGATCTGCTGGTTATAGTTCCTGCCACTGCCATTCGAGACCCGCCCCTTGATCGCGCCGTCCAGCAGCGGCTCGACCGAAACAACAAGTCCGCGGCGGAAATAATCGCGCCCGCGCTCCAGCGTGATCGCGTCGAAGTGGTCTTCCAGCCGCTTATCCATTCCGCCCCATTACAATCAGTTCCGGCGGCGAACTGCCCACCGGCTTGTCTGGAAGACAGTGATGAACAGCCCGCCTCGTGTCCACAGCTCCCGATACCTGAAATGGACCTGACCAAGCCCGGCAGGCCATTGACAGGCTTCACCATAGGCAAGGACGTCCCCCCACCTCCGGCGCGCCGATCGCGTGAAGCTGGATCAAACCGACCCGGCCTCACCGATACTAGCATCGCCATGCGCACACGGATGAAAACGCGATCAGGCCAGACAAGCGTGTTGTTCAGGCGAGGCAGCCCTCCTGGAATGGCCCGCGTCTCCCCGCCTCGTGGCACGCGGGACGCTCAAAGCCAAACTGGCCGATTTTTGCGCCGCCCTGTGGCCCGATTTTACTCCGGCGTTGACACGGGTTTGCCGGAGGCGCCTTTTCTTGAGGGAGTGGAGCCATGCCAGAGTCGAGAAGACAGGGGCGTTATTAGAACCGTTCCACGACTACGCGATGTCCACACATGGAATCACTACCTTGACTATGTACCTTAAATGGTACATATACCGGAGGAAAAGGACAGACCCGATTGGCCGATAAAGACAAAACAATCGAGGTCGTATTCTTCCAGACCCCAGCAGGTAACGAGCCCGTGCGGGACTGGCTGAAGGACAATGTCAACGAGGAAGAGCGAAGGATCATTGGAACCGACATTAAGACCGTTGAATATGGCTGGCCCATCGGCATGCCGGTGTGTCGGCCCATGGGGAGCGGCCTGCATGAGGTCCGCTCAAGCCTTCCCGGAAACCGCATCGCACGGGTGCTGTTCTGCGTGGAGAACGGAAAGATGATCCTACTGCATGGCTTTATCAAGAAAACACGAGCGACGCCAAAAGCTGACCTCGACCTCGCCAAGGACCGAAAGAAAGAGACTTGATCATGAGCAAGATTAAAGCCGGGATCGGCTCCAGCTTCGATGATTTCCTCAAGGAAGAAGGCCTGCTTGAAGAGGCCCGCGAGGCCGCGCTCCTGCGTGTCTTCGCATGGAAAATCCGCGAAGCTATGAAGGCCCAATCGATCACCAAGGTAGAGATGGCGAAGCGCATGAACACCAGCCGCAGCCAGGTTGACCGGCTGCTTGATCCGACGAATGACCGGGTGGAACTGTCAACGCTGGCGCGCGCAGCTGACGCTGTAGGCCACAAGCTCAGCCTCGACCTTGTGGCATGATCACGGCTGGGGTGAACCGCCCCGGGTGTCCGTCGTCAGGTAATTTGAGACTTCAGGCTGCCTGACTTAAGGAGGGTCTGGCACATCTGGTTTTGAGTTAACCAACGGATTGGGCGTGCTGCAAGCGCCGCAGTTTCATCGTCCTCCTTCTGATTTTCTCGCGTTCGAGCAGGATTGTCTGGCCGCGGCCCGTATAGACATCTGCCGGGGTGAGATTGTTCAGGCTCTCGTGATAGCGCTGATGGTTGTAGTAACCGACGAACGCATCAACCTGCGCTTCAAGGTCTCCAGGCAGGAAGTAGTTTTCCAGCAGGATGCGGTTCTTCAGGGTCTGGTGCCAGCGCTCGATCTTGCCCTGGGTCTGGGGATGATAGGGCGCCCCGCGCGTATGCTTCATGCCTTTGTCTTCGAGGAACTCGGCTAGGTCGCCGGAGATGTAGGAGGGTCCGTTGTCTGAGAGTAGCCTCGGACGATGAACCACATTCGCCTCATCGAGCCCCGAAGCCTCCAGCGCCAGATTGAGCGTATCCTCAACATCGCTCGTCGCCATGCCGGTGCAGAGCTTCCAGGGTGAGGCGGAAAAGGATTTGATCCAGTGGATCAAATCCCCGCCGAACGATGGCGGGAGAAGTCGTCCAGTACGGTGGAGAGATAGAACCATCCCCAGCCAATGACCTTCAGATAAGTGAAGTCGGTCTGCCAGAGCTGGTTCGGTACAGTGGTCTTTTCCCTGAACTCGTCAGCCGCTTTCATCACGATGAAGGCCGGACTGGTGATCAGATCGTGGGCCTTGAGAAGCCTGTAAACACTGGCTTCCGAGACGAAGTAGCGCTTCTCGTCTGTGAACGTCACGGCCAGTTCGCGGGGGGAGAGGTCCGGCCGGTCGAGCGCCATTTCCATAACCTGATTGCGCACCTCGTTCGGGATGCGGTTCCAGACCCGGCCTGAGCCGCCGCGGCGGTCTTCCAGTGCTGCTTCACCGAACCTGCGATACAGATCGTACCAGCGATAGAAAGTCGGACGTGACACACCAATCTGTTCCAGCGTTCTTTTCACTGGCTGATGCGATTGCTCGACCAGCCGGATGATCTCAAGCTTCTCGGAGGCGGGGTATCTCATTCGGTATCCTCCCCATCCCCGATTACGCTTTTTTTGAGGATGCGGTTTTCCAGCGTCAGGTCGGCAACGACCTCCTTCAGATCCCGCATTTCACGCTTCAGGCCGCTCACCTCGCCGGACGTTGCCTGGCGCTCGGTATCGCCGGAGAGCCGCCGCTTGCCGGCTTCCAGGAACTCCTTCGACCAGGTGTAATACAGGCTCTGGGCAATTCCCTCGCGCAGGCCTTCCAGCACGATGCGGATCTTCTCTTCGGCGGAGAATTTACGCCGGGTCTTCCGGCGGATTTCTTTCACATGTTTCTCGGCCGATCCGTCCGGCCCGGATTTCTGTCTCATCTTCGCTCCCTGAATGGGCTACGATGTGCCAGAAATCTTCCTTAAGCAATTTGACCGATCTGTCTCATGGTCGCTGACGGGGAACACCAGACCCCCAGTTTCCGCCAGCGGACGAAGCGGTTGTAGCAGGTCGTTGGCCGGCCATAGCGTTCGGGGATTTCCGCCCAGGGCGTGCCCGCCCGCTAGCGCCA
>JAAANZ010000047.1 GCA_009909065.1 Alphaproteobacteria bacterium
GCCCTGGCCGGCGGTGAGCGCCTGAAGGCCGGAATGATGTCCCCGCACGGGCTCGAATTCACCGCGCGCGCCCGCTGGCCGCTTGACGAAGACAGCGCGGCTTCCGATCCGGCCTATGGCGGCGGCAAGCGCGGCGCCAAGGCCTGACCGACCCGTTCAGCCTTCCGCACGGGCCCCGTGAGCCAGGATGACCACTTCGTCCGTATTCAGCGTCGCGGTCAGTTCGCCGCCGAGGCGCTCGGCCCACATCCGGGCGAACAGGGGCTGGACATTGCGCGCCGACCAGCCGCTCTCCGGCTCCTCGCCACGCATCGGCAGGCGGGTCTCATCATTCAGTCGGGCCCGGTTTCCCCGCGCGATGACGGAAATGGTCAGGCCGGCGGGTTCGTTGCGCACACGCACCGACATCACGCCCCCGCGCGGCAGGCACTCGATCGCGATCATGAGCATGTTCATCATCAGCCGCGAATGGGAAAAGCTCAGATGGCCGGTCTCGATATCCCACTCGATCTCGCATTTGTGCGAGGACACGAACCGTTCGGAAATTCGCTTGGCTTCGTGCATGTCGCAGGTGCCATCCGACAGGCCCATCGTGCCGAAGGCGTAGCGCAGGAATTCCACGCGCGCGGCGGCCTTTTCCGATCCGTCCTTGAGCAATTCATCGGCATGCTGGCGCATTTCCGATTCCGGCGGCTCGTTCATGAAGTCCACCGCATTGGTGACCGAGGAGATCGGCGACACCAGATCGTGGCAGATTCGCGAGGCGATGAAGGCGGTCAGGCGATCTGGATCTATCATCGAGAAAGGGTCCCGGGTGAAATTGACGGATATACTCTACCCGATTCGCGCGCCATGGCGGCCGTGATCACATGGACGAATCGTCTTCGGGTCGGTCGATATCATCATAACCGCTGCGCGCGCTGTAAAAGAGCAGGAAGAACAGGCCGGCCGACACAAGTATGGAAAAGCCGGCGCCGAAGCCGTAAGCCACCCAGCCGCCCAGCGGCACGTCTCCGCCGACCATTGTTCGTATGGCGATAACCCCGCCAATCGTTATGATCAGTGCGGTCGCGGCAAAGGCGAGGAGTAGGTGAGGCAGTTTCAAGACGCCGGTCAGCTCCCGTCCTTGCGGACCCAGTTGCCCGATTCATTCATGTAATACTCGCCCGGCGCGGCCCGCTCGATCTGCTTTTCCCCCGTCACACGGGCCACCTGGGCCGTCGTGGTATTGGTGTCGGCGGCGAGCTCGTCATAGACAGCGCGGCGCTTGGCGTTGATTTCATTGACCTTGCGGATCAGGGAGGAATCGGCGGCCCCGTCTCTGACGATGCCGAGATAGCCATCGACCCGCTCGCCGACGACGCCCGCGGCCTTGGCCGATTCGATCTGCTGGACCTGGCCATGGGCCGCAGGCTGGCTGGCCAATGCCAGGGCTGCGCCTGCCATCAGTGTGGCCGCAAGCAAAAGTCGAAACGCTAGCATGGCTCTGGTCACTCCTGTCATGTCGCCGGGGCCCTTAGAAAAGATCAGGGTTTTCGGCGATCAGATTCTCGACTTCCTCGTCCAGGCGGATACGCACTTCCTGGTCGATCTTCACATTCAGATTGATCGTGATCGGCTCTTGGGGCGCCTCGACCTTTACGGTCGGCGTGCAGCCGGCGAAAAGCGCGGTGCCGGCGAGCCCGGCCATGATCGGTTTCAAGGCAATTGCCTTTCCTGCGTTCATCATGACGGCCAGTGTCACGCAAACGCCCTGAACGTCAATTGAATGATATGTGTCGCCCTTCACGCCGGCTTTGACGGCCCCTCTCCAATGGCCCATTTGCACAGCCGGATATCGCTGCGTTCGAACAGGCCGGCCTGCACATAAGGGTCGGACTGGTGCCAGGCGCGCGCGTCCTCGAGGCTGTCGAATTCGGCGATGAAGACAGAGCCGGAAAATGTCTCCCCATCCTCGGCAAACATCGGCCCGGCCATGGCGAGCCGCCCGGCATGCGAGGCGACCCATTCGAGATGCTGTGCGCGGTTGGCCATGCGCAGGTCCCGTGAGTCCGGCTTGTCCGTGGCGTGGATGATGAAAAGCGGCATGATGTCAGTCCTCCAGTTTGAACGGTCTGGCCAGCAGCGCGTGCATGGCCGCCTCGACGGTCAGGTCACCGGCGAGAATTGCCGCCACCGCCTCGCAGATCGGCATTTCGACCCGCAGCGATGCGGCGAGCGTGACGATGGCGGGCGCCGTGGCTGCGCCCTCGGTCACCGCCCGGCGTTCGGCAAGCACATCTCGGGGCGCGCGCCCTAAGCCGAGCGCCTTGCCGAAACTCATATTGCGCGACTGTGTGGATGAGCAGGTCAGCACCAGGTCGCCCAGCCCGCAAAGGCCCGACAGTGTTTCGCCCTGTGCACCCTTGGCAAGGGCAAGGCGTTTCATTTCGGCAAAACCACGTGTCATGAGCGCGGCGTGGGCCGAGCGGCCGAGACCGAGGCCCTCCACCATCCCGCAGGCAATGGCGAGCACATTCTTCACCGCGCCGCCGACCTCGGCGCCCACCGGGTCGCTGCTCCAGTAGGGGCGAAAGACCGGGCGGCCGATTGCCTGCACCAGCGCCTTGCCCATCGCCGGATCCTGGCAGGCCAGGGTCACGGCGGTCGGCAGGCCGCGCGCGACATCGGCGGCGAAGGACGGGCCCGAAAGCACGGCCGGAACGGCGCCGGGGAGCGTTTCGGCGAGCACTTCGCTCATCAGGCGGCCGGTCTCCCGCTCGATGCCTTTCGCGCAGAGAATGACGGGCTTTCCGGACGCGACCTGATCACCTGCGCGGAGAAATGCCGTGCGCGCAAACTGGGCGGGGACAACGGCCAGGATCGCATCGGCCCCGGCAAGGATGCCCGGTTCGGCCGAAGCGGCGAATGCCGGCAGCTCGATGCCGGGCAGATAGGCCGGGTTTCCGCCGCCGCTGGCGAGGCTCTCGGCGACTTCCGGCTCGCGGGCATGCACGCTGACCTTGCGGCCGGCCTGGTGCAGGCACAGGGCGAGCGCGGTGCCCCAGGCGCCGGCGCCCATCACGCCGAAATGTTCCAGCCGCGTCATGAACGGTGCCCGGATGGATTGAAGGAAGCATTGATCATTCAGCAGATTTCCTTAGTCTGGACCCATGGAAACGAAAACTGACACACGCGAGCGGATCCTTGAAGCGGCCATGGAGCGGATTTTGCACTATGGCTATGCCAAGACCACCATGTCCGAGATCGCGCGCGATTGCTGCATGTCGGCGGGCAATATCTACCGCTTCTATGCTTCCAAGCTGGATATTGCCGAGGCGATGGCCCGCAAGTTCAACATGGAAGTCCACCAGGAACATGCCCGGATTGCCCGGCAGGACACGCCCGCGACGGCCCGGCTGCATGCCATTATCGAGTACGGGCTGAAGTCGACCTTCGAGAAGCTTGCTTCCGACGCCAAGATCCTCGAGGTGGCCGAGGTCCTGACCGAGGAACGTCCGACCTTTGCGAATGAGGAGCTGGCCCAGGAGCGCATCCACCTGGTCAGGGTGCTCGAAGACGGTGTCGCCAGTGGCGAACTGGCGCCGATTGCCGATCCGGCCTTCACGGCGGAAATGATCCAGACCGCGACCATGAAATTCCGCTATCCGCAGCTTTTTTCCCGGCTGGAGCTTCCGAAGCTGGAGCGTGAGCTGACCGGGGTGATGCAGATCATTGATGCCGCGCTCAAGGCCGGGATCGACCCGCCGCGATCACAAGTTCGTGAGTAGTGAATATTTGTCGTTTCGTTCATTGATCAAGAGTCAGGCCTGGGCTATATGACGCTCATGGCAGGCCGTCGCCTGCCTGGAAGCCGCCCTCACCGGAGACATGACCATGACCCTTTCGAATGACAGCGATACCCGCCGCAGCGTGATCGGCCTTCTTGCTGCCCTGCCGCTTTCGGCCATCCTTATCGGCGCGATGTATTCGGCTGTCGGCCTGATCGGTTAGAGCAGGCTCGGCGCCAACCAAATCTTCTGCGCACGGAGGCTTGCGCCAGAACAGGGACGTAAAGCAACGGTCTGGAGTGAAACGAAAGACCGGTGCTTGGAACAGCGCACCTTTCCTTCCGGCCGGCGCGTTTCCTCTCACTCCTCACGCGAAACCGGCCCACTTCGAAGCCCCGCAGCCGGCCGCACCGGCTGCGGGGCCTTTTTCCCCCTCCTTTCTGCTTGATGACAGTCAAAGAAGGCGCGCGCCCCAGCTGTCATGTTGCCACTCATGACACAGACAGGTCTGAAAGGACGCGAACGCGCTTTCGACCGGCTCTGCCACCGCCTTGTCGGTTCCGGCCGGCTGTCGGTGCGCTACCCGTCAGGCGCGGTGCGCGAATACGGCGACGGCTCGGGAGATGCGGCGCGCTTCCATATCCGACGCCCGCAAGCACTGGTGCGAATCGCACTCAATCCGGAATTCGCTCTCGGCGAGGCATGGATGGAGGGTGACATCACGCTTGAACATGGCGATCTCGGCGATGCCCTGACGCAGCTGCTGAAAGCCGGCGGCGCAGGCCGGGCGGGTGGAATGGCCGGATGGCTTCGCGCGCTGAGGCGGTTGCGGCGCCGGCTGGACCAGTTCAATCCGGCCGGCCGCGCAAGGCGGAATGTGGCTCACCATTATGATCTCGATGACGGACTGTTCGACCTGGTTCTGGACGCCGACAAGCAATATTCCTGTGCCTATTTCGAGCATGAGGGCATGGGCCTCGAAGCGGCGCAGGCGGCGAAGAAGAACCATATTGCCGGAAAGCTCTGCCTGCAGGACGGTCAGCGGGTGCTTGATATCGGTTGCGGCTGGGGCGGGATGGCGCTCACGCTTGCGCGCCAGGCGAACGTCAGTGTTCTCGGCGTGACGCTTTCGCAACGCCAGCTTGACGTGGCCCGCCAGCGCGCCGAAGCCGCCGGGCTTTCCGGGCGGGTGCGTTTCGAACTGGTCGATTACCGCGCACTGGAGGGCCGGTTCGACCGGATCGTCTCGGTCGGCATGTTCGAACATGTCGGTATCGACCATTATCGCGAATTCTTCGAGACCGTGCGGGGGCGACTGGCACCGGGCGGTATCGCGCTCATCCATTCCATCGGCCGCATGGACGGGCCGGGCTACACGAACCCGTGGCTTGCGAAATACATCTTCCCCGGCGGCTATATCCCGGCGCTTTCGGAAACGCTGCCGCATGTCGAAAGGGCCGGGCTCCTGACCGGGGACATAGAGGTCCTGCGCCTTCATTATGCCCGGACGCTTCAGGCCTGGCGCCGGCGCAGCCAGGCCAGCCGCGAACGAATCGAAGCGCTGTATGACCGGCGATTTTTCCGGATGTGGGAATTCTATCTCGCTTCGTCAGAGGCGGCCTTTCGCAGCGGCCAGATGATGGTTTTCCAATTGCAGCTCCTCGCCGATCTCGAGGCGGCCCCGCTCACGCGTGACTATATGTACACGCCGGCAGCGCGACAGGCCGAAGACCGCCGCGCCGCCTGAAGCCCGACGGCCCCTCAGACCGTGACGACGACCTTGCCCTGCGCACGGCGCTCCATCAGTTCGGTAATGGCATCCGCCGCCTGGTCCAGCGGATAGGTGTTGGAAATATGCGGCTTGATCTTGCCTTCCTTGTAAAGACGGAAGAGGTCGGCGACGTTTTCGGCATTGGCTTCGGGATTGCGAGCCACGAACGCGCCCCAGAAAACCCCGCGCACATCACAGCTTTTCAGGAGCGTGAGATTGAGCGGCAATTTGGGGATTCCGGCCGGAAAACCGATCACGAGGAAACGCCCTTCCCAGTTCATCGACCGCAGGGCCGGCTCGGCATAATCGCCGCCGACACCATCATAGATAATGTCCACACCGCCTCCGCTCAGTTCCTTGATACGGCTGGACAATTCCTTCTGTTGGTCCCTGTCCAGCGGACCGCTCGGGTAAACGAGCCCGAGATCGGCGCCTTTTTCCAGGCAGAAATCGACCTTGTCCTGCGAAGAGGCCGCGGCAATGACTTTCAGCCCCATCGCCTTGCCCAGTTCGACCGCGGCAATTCCCACGCCGCCGGCTGCGCCGAGCACCAGCAATATTTCGCCGGGTTTAGGATCGGCGCGGTCCTTCAGCGCATAATGGCTGGTGCCGTAGGTCATGATAAAGGCCGCCGCCTCGTCGAAGGGCATCTCGTCGGGGATGGGAATGCAGCGATGGGCATCGACGAGAATCTCTTCGGCCATGCCCCCCCAGCCGGTCGAGCCGATGACACGGTCGCCCGGTTTCAGGCTGGTCACGCCCTCGCCAACGGTTTTCACGACCCCTGACACTTCGCCGCCCGGCGAGAATGGCCTTTCGGGCTTGAACTGATACTGATCCTGAATGATGAGGACATCAGGATAGTTCACGCCGACGGCCTTGACGTCCAGCACCACCTGGCCCTTGCCGGCTTCCGGCGATGGCTGATCCTCGATCACAAGCGTTTCGGGCCCTCCGGGCGCTTTCGACAGAACAGCTTTCATTGCGCGGCCTCCTCCAATTGGATGTTGCGGCGCAATCTAGCGGGGTGGCGGGCAAAAGAGCAAGGATCACCCGGCGGCAGATATCGGCGGCAAGCCCGGCGCGCGTTAAGGAGCGACATGTCAGCAGCCTGGTCCCTTGTCCTGCATGGCGGCGCGGGTCCCCTGCGCGAGGGCGACGAAGCGGGCGCCGAGGCGCACATGGCGGCGACATTGCGCGCCGGCGGCGATGCGCTCGCCAGTGGCCGGCCGGCCCTTGATGTGGTGCAGACGGCGGTAGCGGCGCTCGAGGAGAGCGGTTTCCACATTGCCGGGCGCGGGGCCTCGCCGAATGCCGAGGGGCGTTGGGAACTGGATGCGGCCATCATGAACGGACAAACGCGCGAGGCGGGCAGTGTCGCGGCCCTGCGTGGCTTCAGAAGCCCTGTTGCGGCCGCGCGCAAGGTCCTCGATCACAGCCCGCATGTCCTTCTGGTCGGCAAGGGCGCAACGCGTTTCCTCAAGCCCTACCGACTGGCCCGCGTCAGGAACCCCCGGGAGTATTACCGGCCCGCCGTGACCCGCCCGGTGGCGCCGGGTGAACTGGCACATGGCACGGTGGGCGCCGTCGCGCTGGACACGCGCGGGCGGCTGGCCGCGGCGACATCGACGGGGGGCCTGCTCGGCAAGACGCCGGGCCGAGTCGGCGACAGCCCGATAATCGGGGCCGGCACCTGGGCGGACGAGCGTGTCGCCGTCTCGTGTACCGGCCAGGGCGAATATTTCATGCGCTGCGCCGTGGCGGCCGATATTTCCGCGCGCGTGCGCTATGCCCGTGCCGGTCTCGGCGAGGCGGCGGGCCATGCGCTGGAAGATGTGCGCCTTCTGGGCGGCGATGGCGGTCTCATCGCCGTTGATGTGCTCGGAAATGTGACCATGCCCTTCACCTCGCAGACCATGAAGCGCGGTGTTGCCAGTTCGGCCGGCCGTTTCGAAGTGGCCACCCGGCGCCGGGCATGACCGCCGACATTGCCTTCTGGAGCCTGTTTGCCGCCCTGGTGTTCGGCTTTGCGCTGGCCGTTCAGATGCGGGTGATTACGGCGCATGTGCTGAGAAAGGCGCTGCAGGCCCATGATGCCTCGCTGACGCCGGCCATGGCCGGAAAAGCGGTGGTCCTTGCGGCGCGACCGGGCACGATGGAAGACATTCCGGACGGGTTGCGCGCCTGCGTGGCGCATTTGCTTGCAACCTATCCGCGCCCGCTATCCCATCTGCGCCTGGCCCGCCGCGCCAGCCTGGCCCTTCCCGTGGCCATCGTCATTCTTGTCGCGATCCGCAGAACGCTGAACGGAGGCTTCTGAAATTCATGCGCGGTTATTTCGGCATCGGCGCGGAGGGCATCTCGAAGCCCATGAATCTCGGGGCCCTGATGCGCACGGCCCATGCCTTTGGCGCGAGCTTCGTTTTCTCGGTGGATGCGGAATCGAAGATCCGGCAGGCCTATAAGTCCGATACGTCCAAAAGCGCCGAGCATGTGCCTTATTATGCGTGGGATTCGGTCGAGGAGATGGCGCTGCCACAAGGCTGCAGGCTTGTGGGCATAGAACTGACAGAGGATGCGGTCGAGCTGCCTCGCTTTCGCCACCCGCAGGCGGCGGCTTATGTGCTGGGCCGGGAGAAGGGCGACCTCACCGCCCGGATGCTCGACCGGTGCCATCACGTCGTGAAGATCCCGACGAAATTCTGCATCAATGTCAGCCTGGCCGGCGCGCTGGTGATGTATGACCGGGTGATCTCGCTTGGCGGATACGGCCCGCGCCCTCTGATGCCGGGCGGGCCGGAGGGATGATTCGGGCCCTCGCGGGCAAATCCTTTCTGAACCATTTCGCCACCTGCTGCGTAGTATGGGGAAAGGAGGACATCATGAACCGAATGATCCGCACCCGCCTTCGTGACCTTGCCGAAGCACTTTTCCTTCAGGCCCGCGAATTGCAGAATATGGGACTGGTCCGAGAAGCCGGAGAACTCAGCCGCCGGGCCAGTGCCTATTTCGAACTGGCGCTGATGAGCCCGCCGCCGGATTACGCCACCATTCCGGTGCGCAATCACCCGCGTTGAAAGACCTTTCCAGCCCCTTTCAGAGGCCCTTCAGCCAGTCCAGCATGAGCGCGTTGACCGTGTCGGGGCGCTCCTGCTGGGTCCAGTGGCCACAGCCTTCAAGCAGGTGGACGCCGCGCAAATCCGACAGATAGGGGCGCATCGCCTCGATCGGGTCGCCGGGATAGAAGCTCAGCACCGGGTCTTTCGTGCCGCCGATGAACAGGCTCGGCTGGCGAATGGTCTGGCCGGGCAATGATGTCAGATAAGCATGGTCATTGCGGCTGTTGCGATAGCGGTTCAGAGGGCCGCGAAAGCCGGAGACCGCGAACTGGCCGGCATAATAGTCGACATCTTCAGCCGTGAGCCAGGAAAGCGGCATTTCCGGTTCCGGCAACCCGGTGAGCAATCGCTCGCCGTGCTTTTTGTCCAGCGGCCAGGTGCCATCCGGAGCATCGCCGGAGATCGCATAATAGAATTTTCGGATCGTCGCGCCCGGGTCGGCTTCAAGCTCGGTCTCGGCCACGCC
>JAAANZ010000089.1 GCA_009909065.1 Alphaproteobacteria bacterium
CGGGGGCGAGCCCGCCTTCACCGAGCGGCGTGTCGCCGAACAGCCCCCGCGCGCTGATTCTGATGGTGTCATCCCACGGCGCCGGGCAAGCGACTGGCGGCGAGAGGCCGCGCCAGCCCCCGATCTCGAAGCGCCTCAAGAAGGTGATTTTCCCATCGAGGAGGAGATTTTCGAGGAGAATCCCGATAGCCGCCCTGACAAGGCGACCGGCACCGAAGACGGCAACTGCCGGGACAGCCGGGACATTCCGCGCGTGGCGGCCAGTGGTTTCGATTATCGCAAGCGGCCCCTCGTCTGAACGCCCACTCCTGAAAGCACCGGTCTTACGTTTCAGTCCAGCCGGTGCTTTCCTTTCCTGTTCCCGCGCAAGCCCTCCGCCCACAATCGGCTGCGATCATTCCGGGCTTGCATCCTGCGAAACGGCCGACCCTTCCGCATCCCTGGGCGGGCCCCCTTCCCCGCCCGCAAACGAACCGGTCAGCCGTCGTCAGCGCATCGACAGGCCTGCCTCCGGGCGGTCGGTGCGGGTGAATGGAAACGGCCTCCAGAACGGGGGCCGTTTTCTCCTGCCGCAGGCCCGCGCTCAGGCGGGCACGGCGGCGCCGGCATAATCGAAGACCTGTCCGCTGTGATCCGGGCCAAGGCCTTCGATGACATCCAGCAAACAGTTGGCCGAATAGGTCGGGCTGAACAGTTTCTTGTCCGGCACATTGCCCTGGAAGGGCTCGGACAAGGCCGTGTCGACCGTGCCGGGATGCAGGCCGACCGCAATGAATTCCTTGTTCCGCCGGCCCTGTTCGATCGCATAATTGCGGATCAGCATGTTCAGCGCGGCCTTCGAGGCGCGATAGGCATGCCAGCCGCCGATCCGGTTGTCGGAAATCGAGCCCACCCGGGCGGACAGGGCGGCAAAGACGGCGCGCTGCTTGCGCGGCATGATCGGCAGGAAATGCTTGGCGACCAGCGCAGGGCCGAATGTGTTGGCGCGAAACACCTGCTCGAACGCGTCCATCTCCTGGTGCTTGTAGGATTTTTCCGGCTCCAGCCCGCCGGGCTGCGAGAGGATGCCGACCGACACGATCACCAGTTCGGGCGGGCCATCGGCCTCGACGCGGGCCGCCGCATCGGCAAGTTCGGCCTCGTTCGTGATGTCGGCGCGCCCCATCCTGACGCCGGGAATGTCCTCGATCGCGCTGCGGGAATAGCCATGGACCGCGTCGGCGCCGCGCTCGACAAGCCCTTCGGCAAGTGCCCGGCCAATGCCCCCGCTGACCCCGAAAACAACTGCGCGCATGATGATCGCTCCTTTCGTAGGGGCAGGAGCTATGGCGCCCCGCCAGGCGGTAAAGGCCGGGCCTATCGGCTTGCGGGAAAGAAAAACCCCGGGCTGCAGGGGCCCGGGGTTCGCCTGGGACACTGTGCAGCCGGCTTATTGCGGCCGGCCCTCGCCTTCGCGCTCGAGCCGGGCCTGGGCCGCGGCCGTCTTGGCGAGGCGGGCCAAGTTGATGAACTCGGCACGGTAGCCGAACTCATCCTCGCCCCGGGCGGTCTGCGCCAGGGCGATCACATCGTCGAAATCGTATTCCTTGGCGGTGTAGGGATCGCCGCGCAGCAGCTGGCCATAACCGGCCACGGCGGTCGCGAAACGCGCCCATTGCGGGCTTTCCTCGATGCCGGCCTCGTAATCAGCCGTGGTGATCGGACGCGTGACGAGTTTCGAGCTGTCGGCGCCCGGTGCTTTCTGGCGCAGTTTCAGAAAGGCGTATTCATCCGACATATCCTCATTCGTGGCCTCGGGCGCCTCGGCATAGCGGCTCTCGTCGATGAGGCGCGCATCAGAGTCGGTCGTGGTGATCTCGTAGATCGCTGTAACTGACGTGCCCGCGCCGATATCGCCGGCATCGACCGCGTCATTGTTGAAATCCTCGCGGTTCAGCAGCCGTGTCTCGTAGCCGATAAGCCGATACTCGGCGACGCGGGCCGGGTTGAACTCGACCTGGATCTTCACGTCATCCGCGATCGGGAAGAGATTGCCCGACAGGTCATCCTTGAGCAGCTTGCGTGCCTCGTTGAGGCTGTCGACATAACCGGCCGTGCCATTGCCCGTCTGGGCGATCTTCTGCATCAGCGCGTCATTATAGTTGCCGGTGCCAAAGCCCATCACCGAGAGATAGATGCCCGTCTCGCGCTTGCGGGAGACGAAATCCTCCAGCCGCTCGGGATCGGCAATGCCGACATTGAAGTCACCATCGGTCAGCAGCATCACGCGATTGACGCCATCGGGGTCGAGGTTGCGCTCGGCAAGGGAATAGGCGAGCCGCAGTCCCTCGCCGCCCGCGGTGGAGCCACCGGCCGAGAGATTCTCGAAGGCTGCGAGGATCTTGCCCTTGTTGGCCTCTGTCGCCCGGGTGGGTTCGAGCACTTCACCGGCTGCGCCGGCATAGACCGCGATGGAGACCGAATCCTCCTCGCCCATCTCGTCGATCAGCATGGCCAACGCCTTCTTGGCGAGCGGCAGCTTGTCGTCCGAGGACATGGAGCCGGAGACATCGATCAGCAGGGTCAGGTTGAGCGGTGGGCGCTCTTCGAGCTCGATATCATAGCCCTGGAGGCCGACCTGCATCAGTTCGCGTCCCTCTGCCCAGGGGCTCGGTGCGATATTGACATTCATCGAAAAGGGGTTCTCCGGGCCGGCCGGCATCGGATAGGTGTAGTCGAAATAGTTGATAAGCTCCTCGATCCGGATCGCATCCTTGGGCGGCAGGGTGCCGTCATTGAGATAGCGCCGGGCGACCGCATAGGAAGCGGTGTCGACATCGATCGAGAAGGTCGAGACCGGCTCTTCGGCCACGAGTTTGACCGGGTTGATCTCGACATCTTCATAGCGCTCGCGGTCGACATCGCCGGGCACGGGCTGGGGCACCTGCTGGGGCGGCGCCATGCCGGCGGTCGGAGCCGTGGCAACCCTGTTCGACTTTTCCATCGCCATTGAAGGAGAGGGCGGCGGAGGCGGCGGCGCTGGCGGCGCCGTGGCGTCTTCGACCGGAGCCGGTTCGCCTTCATAGCCCTCATCGGCGCTTTCGCACGCCGCGATCACGAGAATACTGGCAAAGCCTGCCAGCCAAAGCGTGTGTCGTGTATTCATGAGAGTCCCCTCCTGTGGACATTTGTCGGTAGCTCGAAGTCAAGCCTTCCAATCTGTCATCTTTGCGGCACCGCGCCGGCAATCGCCCGTGCGATCACGGCGAATTCTTGACGAAACAGCCTAATCAACCCCGCGAATCTGGGCTTCGTACCAGGATTCGAGATCGTGGCGGAGCATGTCCAGCGGGCGGGGCCCGCCGGCCAGCAGCGTATGGTGGAACCCGGCCGGGTCGAAATTCCTGCCCAGGACCCCTTCGGCGCGTTCGCGCAAACTCAGGATGAACTGTTTTCCGGCCATATAGCTCGTCGCCTGCCCCGGCCAGGCCGCCATCCGGTCGGTCTCCGCGGCCATCTGCCGGCGCGGCATCCCGGTGACCTCTACCATATAGTCAATCGTCCGATCGCGCTCCCACCGCATCCGATGGAGACCGGTATCCGCCACGAGCCTTGCCGCCCTGAGCAATTGTGACTGCAGGTAGCCGATCCTGGCCAAGGTGTCACCCTCGTGAAGCCCGGCCTCGTCGGCAAGGGTTTCGGCATAAGTCGCCCAGCCCTCGCCATAGCCGGCCGGCCAGAAGAGCCGGCGCAGGTCGGGCTGGCGGCTGGCATCCATGGCGAGACTGGTTTCGGCATGATGGCCGGGCACGGTTTCGTGATGAACCAGGGCCGGCAGGGCGAAACGCGGCCACAGCGAGAGATCCCCTGTCGACACATAAAGGGTGCCCGGCCGTGTGCCGCTGGCCGTGGGCGGTCGGTAGACGGCCTCGCCAAGCCCCCAGTCGAGAGCGCCGGGAAGCGGGGTAATGGCCAACGGGGTGTCGGGAAGCCTGGCGATCCATGCGCCGGCGCGGCGACGGGCCTTGCGGGCAAGCCTGTCAAGTTCGTCGAGAAAGGCCCGGCGGCCGGCGCCATCATCGGTGAATTTCTGGTCGTCACGGGCCCACAGCCGGGCAAGCCGCTGCGAAACGGATCCCTCCTCCAGGCCCGCCTGGCGCAGGAGCGGGTCAAGCTCTTTGGACAAGGCGGCCACAAGCGCCTGGCCCTGACGATGATATTCCTCCGCGCTGGCCGATTGATGCGTGTAGAGGGCGAGAAGCGCATCATAATAGGCGTCGCCATCGGGCAGGTTCCACACCCCCGGAACATTGCTGGCCCGCGTGCGCAGCGCATCGCTCGCATCGGCGAGACGCTGATAGGCCGGCAGCGTGCGCGTGCTCATGATCCGGACCGCCATGTCGCGAAGGTCTTTCGCCTCCCGGGCGGTCAATCCTTGCGCACCCGTGAGAAGGTCCTCGAACGTGATGACAAGCGGGTGACCGGCGGCTGGCCCCCTGGCCAGACCGGCGATTCGGCGGGCGCTCTGTTCGAGGATGAATTCCGGCGGCACGATTCCCGCCTCCGCCTCGGCCATCAGGCGCCGGCGCTCGTCATCCAGTGTGTCGGCCAGCAATGACAGCCGGGAGAGATAGGCCATGGCCTCGCGCTTGTCCGACACCGGCTGGCGGGTGATCAAAAGGTCCGGCACCTCGCGCCAGCCGCCGCTGATCTGGTCGATGACATAGGGCCGCGCGATGGCCTGCGACACGCGGCCATGACCGAAACCCGACAACTCGACCATTTGCCGGTAGCCGGTGACAAGTGCGACCTGGTCGCGCCGCAGCGCACTGTCCTGCGGGGCGAGTGGCAGTTCCTCCAGCTTGCGCAGGCTCTCGATCCGGCGCAGGCGCGTGCGCTCGAAACCGGCCTGCGAGCGGTCGTCAAGACGCGCCAGGGCGCCCGGCATTTCAAGCCCCGAACGCGTGACGAGTTCGGGACGCCCGGCGATTTCGGCGCGGAAAATCTGCCCGAACAGCCCGTTGGCATGCCGCGAGAGCGCCCGCAGGTCATCGAGGGCGCCCGGCTCGGCGCGGCAGCCTGGGGGCACCAGGAGCGCGAGCGGACCGAGAAGCGCGGCACGCAGGCAGTTTCTTCTATCGATCATGACCAATTGTGCATCCTGTCCTGGCGGGTCTGTCAGCAACGCGACTGTCATGCAAATCCACACACAAGAACGGTTGTTCGGACCGGGGTAATCGGTTAAGCGTCCGCCGCACAAAGACGAGGAGCCAGCCCGTGGACAATAACCCCTCCAACCCTGCTTCACCACCTCCCGGCGCCCCAGCCGGCGCGGGCCCGCCCGGTGGCACGGCGCAGTTGACGGGAAACGTGCTGTTCTACAAGAAGCCGGAACCCCTTGCTCCCGAGGCGCATGGCGGGCTCGGTGTCAAACAGATCCAGCAGCCTTTCGCGTTCCTCAGGGAAGCCCATGCCGTGCCCGTGACCGTTACGGAATTCGGCATGGCGGCCGCGGCTTATCCGGTGATCTTTGTCGGCGACGACCGCGTCCCGGTCGCCGTGATGGGCATTCGCCAGGGCCAGAACCTGTATGTCACGCCCGACGGCCAGACGGAACCGGACTATTATGTGCCTGCCTTCGTGCGCCGCTACCCGTTCGTGTTCGCCGCCGATGACAATTCCGATCGCCTGCTGCTTTGCGTGGACCGTGAAGCCCCGATGGTGACCGAGCAGCCGGAGGTTCCGTTTTTCGAGAATGGCCAGCCCTCCAAGTTCACCAATGACGCGATCGAGTTTTGCAAGGAGTTCGAACGCCAGCGGCGCGCCACGCAGGAGTTCACCCAGTTGCTCAAGCGCTTCGACCTGTTCGAGCAGAAATCGGTGGCCTTCCAGCCGCGCGACAATCAGGGCAATCCTGTGGGCGACCAGCAGAAGATCGCCGATTACTGGGCCATTTCCGAAGAGCGCATCAATGCGCTTCCCGATGCGCAATATCTGGAGCTCAAGAACAATGGCGCGATCGGAGCGGTTTATGCGCACCTGATCTCGCTGCTCAACTGGTCGCGCGTGATCCAGCGTGCGGTCCGGGCCCAGCAGCAGACCGGCGCGGCCTGAACGCCTGCACCAGACTGACAGGACGATGAGGGGCGGCCGGTTTCGGTCGCCCTTTTTTCGGTCCGCCCCCCGACGGCCGGGGCTCACGAATCCGCGAGCCCCTTCACGAACGCCCTTTGTCGGCGCATATCCGCGCCATTGACAGCCCCCGTCGAACATCCTTCGGAAGACACACCGCCATGACACTACGCCTGGTCGCCCTGATCGCTGCAATGCTCGCCATGTCTGTGTCGGGCCTCCGGCACGCGGCTGCCGAGCCTCATGATGCCGGCCATGCCCGTGTCGAGCTCGTGTCCGAACGCGCCGCCGCGGTGCCGGGCGAAACCGTCTATCTGGCCCTGCACAAGCAGCTCGATGAGGACTGGCATGTCTATTGGCGCAATGCCGGCGATGCCGGCCTGCCCCCGCAGATCCTGTGGGAGGACTCCCCCCTCGGCGAAGTAACCGAAGGCGGCGACTTTACCTGGCCGCTTCCCCACGAGATTGCCGTCGTCGAAGGCGAAATCATGGATTACGGCTATGATGATGAGGTCACACTGCCCTTCGCCTTCCGTGTTCCCGCAGATGCGTCCGGCGCGATCCGTTTTGCCGGAACCGCCGATTACCTGATTTGCAAGGATGTGTGCATTCCCGAAACCGCGCCAGTATCCTTCACACTGCAGATCGAGGACCAGCAGGTCCCCGACCGGCGCGGCGCGCAGCTGATCGCGCAGGCCCTCGAGGCTGCGCCGCGCGAATTCGAGGGCCAGGCGCGTTACCGCGCCGGCGAGGACGAGATCCGTCTCAGCCTGGCCCCCTCGCAGAGCGACCTGTTCAAGGGCGCCAGCCTGCGGTTCTTTCCCTATGGCGATCCCATCATCCATTCGGCACCGCAGACCCGGGAAACCGGGCCGGAGGGGGCCACGCTGCGTATGGCAGCCGACAGCTATCAGCCTGCCAGCGGATCGCTCGAAGGCGTGGTTGCCATCACCCGCGAAGATGGCTCCAGGACGGGCTATAAGGTCAGTGCCGAGCCGGGCGAACTGCTTCCCGGCACGTTCGGCACCCCGCCGGCCGCGGCTCCGGCCGGAGGCGGCGAAAGCCTTCCAATCGGCGGACTGGCCGCGATTGCCGGCCTGGCCCTGATCGGCGGGCTCGTTCTCAATCTGATGCCCTGCGTCCTGCCTGTGCTGTCAATCAAGGCGGTCGGCATGGTACAGGCTGCCGCCCAGGGCGAGAAAGCGCACCTGCGCGCCCATGGCCTTTGGTATACAGGCGGCGTTCTCGTCACCTTTCTGCTCATCGCCGCCGTCTTCATAGCGCTACGCGCGGCCGGCGAGTTCGTCAGTCTCGGCTTTCAGCTGCAATATCCGCCGGTTGTCGCCGGCTTGGCCCTCCTGGTCTTCGTGATCGGCCTTTGGTTGATGGGCCTGTTCGAGCTGGGCCACTCGTTTCAGGGGACCGGCGCCGGTCTGGCTCGCAAATCGGGCCCCGCAGGCCCCTTCTTCACCGGTGTTCTGGCCGCAATGGTCGGCGCGCCCTGTGTCGGGCCCTTTCTCGGCGTGGCGCTCGGCGCGGTGATCACCCAGCCGGCATCCATTGTCCTGCTCGTCTTTGCGCTGATGGGATTCGGCCTGGCACTGCCCTTCCTGGCACTGAGCTTCGCCCCGGGCCTGCAGCGCGCCTTGCCGAAACCCGGCGCCTGGATGGAGCGGCTGAAACAGGTTTTCGCCTTCCCCATGTTCCTGACCGCGGTCTGGCTGCTCGATGTGCTGGCCCAGCAGGCCGGCTCCGGCGCGGTCAGCTGGACGGTCGCCGGCGCGGTTGCGATCGCGTTCGGCATCTGGCTGATGGGGTCGGCGGGCGGACAGATCCGGATGGCGGCGCGCGCGGCCGGCGTCGCCGCGATCGGTCTCGGTCTCTATCTCGCCGTGGCCACGGCCCTGCGGCCGGGCGGTGAGGCGGTGACGCAGACCGCTTACAGCCAGGCTCGGTTTGAAACCGTCGAATGGTCGCCGGACAGGGTCGATGAGGCGCTCGCCGACGGAAACGGTGTCTTCGTCGATTTCACCGCAGCCTGGTGCGTCATCTGCCAGGCCAACAAGCGCACGACACTGTCGCGGGCCGAGGTCCGCGCGGCAATGGAGGAAGCAGGAATCGTCTTCATGGTCGCCGATTTCACCAATCGCGACGAGAGGATCGCCGAGGAATTGCGCCGGCGTGAACGCGCCGGCGTGCCGATGTATCTCCTGTACGGGCCCGGTGAGCGCGAGCCGCGACTGCTCCCGCAGACGCTGAGCCCGTCACTTGTCATGCGCGAGATCGCCGCAGTGTCTGGCAACTGATGTCCGGCGCCTCCATTTCCTATACTTCGCCATGGAGGTCGATCGCATGTTCATGCAGAAACGCCATATTGGCCTGGGCGCTGGCATGTTTGCCGCCGTGACACTCACGGCCGCCGCCCTGATCAGCTCGACAGCCGCTGGCGAGATACCCAAGCCTGCGGAACCTCTGGAGATGGCGCCGGACTTTTCCGGCACGACATCGGAAGGCGAGACAGTCTCCCTTGAGGATTTTGCCGGCCAGACAGTCGTCCTCGAATGGACCAACCATGGCTGCCCTTTCGTCCAGAAGCATTATGACCCCAGCCACGCCAACATGCAGGGATTGCAGGCTGCAGCGCGTGAAGACGATATCGCCTGGCTGACCGTGATCTCCTCGGCGCCCGGCAAGCAGGGCCATGTCAGCGGTGAGCGGGCCGACGAGCTGACCGAAAT
>JAAANZ010000076.1 GCA_009909065.1 Alphaproteobacteria bacterium
AACGGCCAGGCTTTGGCGTTTTCGGCAAGGGCGGCGAGATCGGTCATGGCAGCGGGCTTTTCATCTGATGTGTCGCGCGCTGGGGCTTAGGTAGCGCGCGCCGGCGGGTCAAGCGAGGGGACAATGCGCTCGTGTAAAAAACATTTGACACGTTAAAATTTTTGGACATAGTGCGGGTGGTCTAGCTGGTCATGGAGGAAGGCAATGTCGCTCTGGGAAAAGAATACCTATTTGCTCGGCTTGGGCTCGGCAGTTGGCGGTGTGGTCTATTTCTCACTCGTTGCCTGGCAATCAATCCAGCTTGGTTTTCTGGCCCCGCCGAGCGTGGCGACGTGGCTTTCGTACATTGCCATTCAAATCACGTTCTCATTTGCTGCAACTTCGCTTCTGGCGCGCAAGGAGCGCCAAGAGGTTTCGACTGTGGCACAATTGCGCGGTGGCGAGGATGAGCGCGACCAGTTCGTCCGTAAACAATCCGAGGCGTTTTTTTGGGCACGTTGCGTCGGCCGGAGTTTTTGCCGCACTGGCCTTGTGGTTTCTGCATAAAAGCGAGTCGGTCTTTTTTCATTCGCTTGTGGCTGGAATGGTTATTGCTGAACTCCTGCGCGCCGGATTCCAATTGTCCCATTACAACCGCGCCGTTTGAGATATGCCCAAACGTCCGCCCATCACCAATCGCGTGCGCGAATTGCGCGAGGCCCACGGCCATATGAGCCAGGCGGCACTTGGTGAGGCGATTGGCGTCACGCGCCAGACCGTCATCGCGATCGAACAGGGCAAGTATTCGCCCAGCCTCGAAAGCGCGTTCCGCATCTCCCGTGTCTTCGGGGTCGGGGTCGAGGATGTTTTCGGATGGCAGGACGAGGCCGAGGCATGATCGCCCGGGCACCAGCGCCGGTCTCTATCGCGCCTCGGCCGCGCTCTGCCCCAGTCTCTGCAGGAGCGCCGCGTTGAACTGCCCGGGCGGCTCGGCTGCCAGCGCCCTGACGGTTTCGGTCATGTTCGCCGAGGCTTTCACCTTATCGAAGTCGTCGCCCGCAATCCGGCCACGTCCATGCAGCGCGCGCGCCGCCCCGCCTGTCAGGATGAAGGCCGGATGCCAGGCGAGCCGGCCGGATTTGGCCAGTTCATTGGTGCAGTTCGACGTCAGAGTGTTGTAAAAACGCGGGCGCATCTCGAGGGCGGCGCTACGCTCAAGAAGGGATGTCAGATAGGCGCGCGCCTCTACCAGCGTCAGCTCGAGCCGATAGAGATACACTTCATGATCGAGATGGACCACCCGGCGGGTCAGCAGGTCGCGCGGCGTCGCCCAGACATAAATGAGTTCGAACCGGCCCAGCGCCCCGCGCAGCGGATCATAGGTCTCGCCCTTTTCCCGGCGCGCCTCTATCGTCAGGCCGATCAGCCCACCATCCCGAAACTCGAACAGGACCAGAGTGTGCGCCATGATATCAAGGCCGGGATGCGGCTCGACCATCAGCCAGACGCGCTGCAAACGTTCAGGATCCAGCCGGGCGCCCTCGATCCATTCGCGCACAACCGGACCGTCGCCATCATAACGCCAGTCGCGCACGGGGCTGACCCGCCAGGCCTCGCCATCGCGACGGATCTTCGGCGTCACCGACAAATGTTCCACCCAGTCGCGATCATGACGGGGCGTCTTTGTCAGCACCGCGGCGATGAAGACGGCGAGGGCCGCGAGGCCGGCCAGCAACACAGGCTTCCAGGTCAAGGCGGCGCGCCCGAAATCGCGGCCGGCACGAAGCTTTCCGCCTGCGCCATGGCCCATTCGCACGCCAGATGCGTGCCGTCCGGCGCCTCGATCAATTCACCGGGCTCAAGAAGCTGATAGGCGCGTTGCGCGGGTTCGACGATATCCTCGGTCACCCGGTGCACGATATGGCGCGCCGTCAGCTCGCTCGGATGGGCGCAGCCCGCCGCGCCGACAACCTCCATCAGCGCCCGGATCGTGTTGCGGTGAAAACTGGCCACGCGCGCGGCCTTGTCGGCGACCGAGAGGCCGCGCTGGCGCCCGGCATCCGTGGTTGCGATGCCTGTCGGACAGGTATTGTTGTGGCAGTTCAGCGACTGGATACAGCCCAGCGAGAACATGAAGCCGCGCGCGGTGTTCACCCAGTCGGCCCCCAGAGCCATCGAGGCGGCGAGCTGGAAGGCCGAGAGCTGTTTTCCTGCGCA
The DNA here is from genome assembly GCA_009909065.1 of Alphaproteobacteria bacterium. Classification (GTDB taxonomy): domain Bacteria; phylum Pseudomonadota; class Alphaproteobacteria; order Caulobacterales; family Hyphomonadaceae; genus UBA5336. The sequence continues at coordinate 2,197 of JAAANZ010000076.1, forward strand.
GGCCAGGCGCACTTCGTCCTTCAGGCCCGCGCCGACCAGGGCATTGCGCGCAAAGACCAATCCCTGGCGCAGCGGCATGCCGACATGATCCTGGAATTCGACCGGCGCGGCCCCCGTTCCGCCCTCGGCGCCGTCGATCACCATGAAATCCGGCCGGATACCCGTCTTGAGACTGGCCTTCATCAGGGCGAGCACCTCCCAGCGATTGCCGACGCAGAATTTCAGCCCCACGGGCTTTCCGCCCGACAGCTCGCGCAGCCGGGCGACGAATTCCATCAGTTCGACAGGCGTGGCAAAGGCCGAATGCGAAGCCGGCGAGTAACAGGTCTGGCCGACCTCGATACCCCGGGCTGCGGCAATCTCGGGGGTGACCTTCTCGCCGGGCAACACCCCGCCATGGCCCGGCTTGGCGCCCTGGCTGAGCTTGATCTCGATCATCTTGACCTGTTCGCGGGCTGCCGTCTCGCGGAACATGCCGGGATCGAAACACCCATCCCTGGCCCGCGCGCCGAAATAGCCCGAGCCGAGTTCAAATACGAGATCACCGCCGCCCGCTTCGTGATACTTCGAAACGCCGCCCTCGCCGGTATCATGATAGAACCCGCCTTCCGCCGCGCCGCGATTGAGCGCCTCTATGGCCCGCGCACCGAGCGAGCCGAAGCTCATCGCGGAGATGTTGAACACGCTCGCCGAATAGGGCCGGGCCGTACCCGGCGCACCCACCGTGACACGCGGATCCGTAGTGTCCGGCAGGCACGCATTCATGGAATGAGACAACCACTCATAGGGTGGGCGATCCATATCGACCTGACTGCCGAACGGCTCGACGGATGTCACGTCCTTGGCCCGGCGATACACCATCGCGCGGGTTTCATGGTTGAAGGGGCGCCCCTCCGTCTCGCTTTCGACGATATAGGCGCGCAGAAACGGGCGGAGAGTCTCGCCAAGCCAGCGAATGCGCCCTGTGACCGGAAAATTGCGCCAGATCGTGTGGCGCGTCTGAAGAAGATCATAAAGACCGATAATCGACAGGCCCGCGAAAAGGAGTGCGGGCAAGGCAAGCCAGGTGGAATGAGAAAGACCGGCAAGGCACAGGGCCAGCCCGGCCAGTATGACTGCGAAAGGCAGAAACCGCCACATTGCATCAACCCTTCAGACCACGATCGTAGCGGAAGGGGTTAACCTGCCGCCGCGTTCGTGTCATCGGCACCCCTGCCATTCGCGCCCCGCATGGCGGCTCAATGCGAAACCGCCCGGCGCGGGTGCGGCGGACGGTGTTGAGCCTTGCATGCGTCGTGAAGCGTTCAGGCCGCAGCAGCCTCGTCCTTCTTTTCCGGCTTCGGATCGCGCAGGACATAACCCCGGCCCCAGACCGTTTCGATGAAATGATCACCGGCCGCGCGTTCCAGCTTCTTGCGAAGCTTGCAGATGAAAACGTCGATGATCTTCAGTTCCGGCTCGTCCATGCCGCCGTAAAGATGATTGAGGAACATTTCCTTCGTGAGCGTCGTGCCCTTGCGCAGGGACAGAAGCTCGAACATCTGATATTCCTTGCCGGTCAGGTGGACACGGTCGCCATTCACCTCCACCGTCTTGGCATCGAGATTGACAAGGATGTCGCCGGTGCGGATGACGCTCTCGGCATGGCCCTTGGAACGGCGCACGATGGCCGTGATCCGCGCGACCAGCTCGTCCTTGTTGAACGGCTTGGTAAGATAATCATCCGCCCCGAAACCGAGTGTCTTGACCTTCGCCTCGATATCGGGATTGCCCGACAGGATCATCACCGGGGTGTTGATGCGCGCCATGCGCAATTGCTTGAGCACGTCATAACCGGAAATGTCCGGCAGGGTCAGGTCGAGCACGACGATGTCGAATTCGTAGATCTTTCCGAGTTCGAGGCCCTCCTCGCCCAGATCGGTCGTGTAAATGTTGAACCCTGCCCCCTTGAGCATCAGTTCGATGCTGCGGGCGACAGCGCTATCATCCTCTATGAGAAGGACCCGCATGTTCTCGCTCCCGAATCAGTCTAGCGACCACACTAGCCGCATTCGTTAACTATGAGATACCCTAGAAAATTAATCCTAACACTGACTTAACGTGTACGGAAATTTCGCCCTGCGCGTAAGCTTTTTGTCAGTATTGCATCGCCGCCGCCGACGGACCGTCGGTCATCAGGGATTGGGCAATCGCGATGACATCCTGGATCGACTGGGCGCGCGGATCGGTCGAAATCAGGGTCTTCTGGCTGCGGATGGCCTCCCTGACCTTCGGGTCATTCATGATGACGCCCGCAAGGTGCGGGCGGAAACCGAGAAAGGTCTGGCAGGCGCGGGCGATGGCCTCGTAAGTTCGTTGCCCGCCCGCACGGGTGTCGGCCTGGTTGATCGCAATCGCCGACTCGACATTCGGGGCGTAACCGCGAAGCACCTTGATGAAGGCATAGGCATCGGTCATGGATGTCGGTTCATCGGTTATGATCATCAGCGCCTTGTCGGCCGCACGCGCCAGACGCATGCAATTGGCCTCGATCCCGGCCCCGAGATCGACGATCACCTGATCATACTGAAGCGCGAGCGCCGAGAGGCCGGCGGCAAGGCGCGCCACCTCTTCCGATGGCAGTTCGGCAAGCGCCCCGGAACCCGAACGCCCCGGCAGCACGTCGAAACCACCCTTGCTGGCCCCGCCATCGACTGGCGTGACCGCATCATCAAGCTCGACCCAGCCGGCAATCACGGCAGCCAGGTCGGTTTCCGGCGCGATGCCAAGCTGCACATCCACATTGGCCAGTCCGAGATCCCCATCCACGAGAAGGGTGCGCTTGCCGGACTGGGCGAAAGCGCTGGCCAGCGTGATGGCCATGAAGGTCTTTCCGACACCGCCCTTTCCGGACGCCACCGCTATGATCGAGGCTGGCGCCACGCGCGGCGAAGGCGCGGACCGCCGGTCCATCGACTTTCGAAGCATGAAGCTCATTATGCTGCTCCTTTCAGGGCCATTTGCCCCGACGATTCTTCCAGCAACAATGCCGCGAGCCTTGACGCAGCTGCCGGAACCAGGCCGCCGCCGATAAACGGGGTGGCAGCGAGATGCGAAAAGGCGATCCCGGCATTTGACAGGGCCGCAATCGCCCCGCCGCGCCGGCGCGCAACATCAAGCTTGGTAAGAATGGCGCGCGCAATTCCGGCGCGGGCAAAGGCCCGCGCGGCTTCGGCCTGGTCGTCCGGGTGGCCCTCTGCCGACATGACGAGCACCGGTTCGGCATTGATCGCGGCGACAAGGTCGGTCAGCTGGGCCATCTCACGCGTATCGCCGGGTATGATGGCCGGCATGTCGATGACACATCGCTGGCCTTGCGCACGCAGGGCCCGCATCATGTCGAAAAGCCGGTCGGGCGAAGACGCCATGCGGATCTGGCCACGCTCGCGCTCGAGATAGGCGGCGAGCTGGTCGCCGCCCGCCGTGGCGTCCAGATCAGCCGCGACCGGGATGAGTTCGGCATTGGCAATCGCGGCGCGCCGGGTGAGTTTCGCGGCCACCGCGGTCCGGCCATGGCCGGGCGCGCCGACAAGAATGATGTCGTGATCGGGCAGCGCCGGTATCGGACGGCAATCGATCATCTGACTGAGACCGGCTTCGATTGCCGCGACCGGATCGTTTGCCGGCGCCTGCATCGTTCCGGCATCGCTGATGCGGCGGGCGAACGAGGCCGGCGCACCATGCCAGTTCAGCGCATCGCGCACACGCGAGCGAAGCGGAGTGTCGCCCTGATGGGCCGCCGGCGCATCAGAAAACCGCGACATGAAGAGCGGTTCGTTCGGCACCATGCCGCCACCCATCTTGTCGGTCGCTGCGCGCACCTCGACACCGCCATCAACTTCGCGTTCCGAAAGGATGACGGCTTCCTCGCCCATTTCCGCGAAGATCATCGACTTCGCATCCTCGAACGTGGCGGCGGCAAACATTTTCATGCGCATGGGGCACAGCCCTCTTTGTCTCTTGTCGGTCCTTTCCGGCACCGCCCTTCGTGACCGGAAACTCTTTGAATTCTATTATCCGGGAATTGGTTAATGAATCGTGGCCGCCGGTTAGGGATCCTTGCGACACCATTGGCGGTTTCAGTGAAAATCGCGGCTTTTCGGTATGATCCGCACGTCTCGTGGATGGCCGCGCGGATCCTCGGCTACAGGACGCGCGACCTCGTCGGCATTCGACAGCACGCCGCGCAGCGGATCATCCTTTCCAAGCCTGGCCACGCGCTTCGCCGTGCCCTCTCGCCTTGATGGCACAGGGCTGCGCACATGATCGGCGCGCGCCAGGGCCCCTTCGAGAATCCGCCCGCGGGCCTCCTCGCCGAGATGGTCCAGGTCGCCCGTGCGGTCGATCAGGCGATCGGCAACGATATGGGTCACATTGTCGGCACGCTGCACACGCCCGGCCACCGCCAGGATGCGCGCGCCCATCACTGCCGCGCGATACTTGCTCACTGTGCGCGGCCACAGGACAAGATTGGCAATCCCGGTCTCATCCTCGATCGTGATGAAGACGACCCCATTGGCCGATCCCGGCTTCTGGCGGACCAGGACGACCCCTGCCGTCATGACCGGGCTCGCGTTTGGGGCCGCCACCGCCTCGGCCGTCGTCTGCAGCCGGGCTTTGGCATACCGCGCGCGCAGGAAGGAAACCGGATGGGCTTTCAGCGACAGGCGCGTGGTCTGGTAATCCTGCAAGACATGCTCGCTTGCCGGCATCACCGGCAGCGGAGTGACCGGCTCGTCGCCCTGATCGGCGATATCGGCGGCCGCAAACAGGGGCAGGGGCGGAGCGGGCGCCTCGCCGCGCACCTCCCAGAGCGCCCCGCGCCGGTCGAGTCCCATTGAACCAAACGCATCGGCCGCTGCGAGCAATTCCACGGAGCCGCGCATCAGTCCGCCGCGCCGGCGCAGCTCTTCGGCCCGGTAATAGCCCTGCCCCCGCGCGACCACCAGCTTTTCCGCCTCATCCTCGCGCAGCCCGTCCACCTGCCGGAAACCGAGACGGACCGCGAGCCGCCCGCCTTCCTGGCAGCCCGGCTCAAGCGTAGTGTCCCAGTCGGAATGATTCACATCGACCGGGCGCACCTCCACGCCATGCTCGCGCGCGTCGCGCACGATCTGAGCGGGCGCGTAAAAACCCATCGGCTGGGCATTGAGCAGCGCGGCGCAGAACACATCCGGATGGTGGCATTTCAGCCAGGATGACACATAGACCAGAAGGGCAAAGCTCGCCGCATGGCTTTCCGGGAAGCCATATTCGCCGAAGCCCTTGATCTGATCGAAACAGCGGCGTGCGAATTCCGGCTCATAGCCGCGCGCCACCATCCGCTCGACCATCTTGTCCTGATAGTTCGCAATCGTGCCGACCTTGCGGAAGGTTGCCATGGCCCGGCGCAGGCCATTGGCCTCGTCCGGGGTGAATTTCGCCGCATCCATGGCAATCTGCATGGCCTGTTCCTGGAAGAGTGGCACGCCAAGCGTGCGCCCGAGGATGTTCTCGAGCTCTTTCGGATTGCCATATTCGGGCGCCGGTCGGGGATAGGTGGCCTTTTCCCGCCCCTGGCGCCGGCGCAGATAGGGATGCACCATGTCACCCTGGACCGGCCCGGGCCGCACGATCGCCACTTCGATCACCAGATCATAGAATGTGCGCGGGCGAAGGCGCGGCAGCATGTTCATCTGGGCGCGGCTTTCAACCTGGAAAACACCGAGACTGTCGCCCTTGCAGAGCATGTCATAGGTCGGCGCATCTTCCTGCGGCAGGCTTGCCAGATCGTATTCCAGCCCCTTGTAGAGGGCGAGCATGTCGAAGGCCTTGCGAATGCAGCTGAGCATGCCGAGCGCAAGCACATCCACCTTCATGATGCCCAGCGTCTCGATATCGTCCTTGTCCCATTCAATGAAGGTGCGCTCATCCATGGCCGCATTGCCGATGGGCACCGTCTCGCTCAGCGCGCCACGCGTAAGCACGAAGCCGCCGACATGCTGGGACAGGTGACGCGGAAAGCCGGTCAGCTGGCGCGTCAGAGCGACGGCCCGGCGGATGACAGGGCTGTCAGGGTCGAGCCCGGCCGCGCGCACCTGTTCGAGATGGATTTCCCTGCCCCAGCTGCCCCAGACCGTGCCGGCCAGCGCCGCGGCGACATCCTCGGTCAGGCCCAGCGCCTTGCACACCTCGCGCACCGCCGAGCGCGGGCGATAGGAAATCACGGTCGCCGTCAGCGCGGCGCGCGCGCGCCCATAGCGGCGATAGACATACTGGATCACCTCTTCGCGGCGTTCATGCTCGAAATCGACATCGATGTCGGGTGGCTCGCGGCGTTCTTTCGACAGGAATCGTTCGAACAGGAGGCTGGTCGTGTCAGGATCCACGCTGGTGATACCAAGGCAGAAGCAGACCGCCGAATTCGCCGCCGAGCCGCGCCCCTGGCACAGGATGCCCTGC
>JAAANZ010000131.1 GCA_009909065.1 Alphaproteobacteria bacterium
CCCGCCTCGGACTGAAGCTGGAAAAAGACCGGTGCGCGGGCGGCTTCGTCGGCCATGGCGGCGGCGCGCATGCGCCTTGCGCGGGCGGCTTCATCTGCCGGGTTCGGCCTGAAATCATCCTCCAGCGTGCGCACATATTCCGGCTGGATCCCGAGATCGCGTTCGGCCTGAAGTATGGTCGAGCCGAGATCGCCCGAGAGAGGCGGGCCGAGCCGGGCCACGCCTTCCTCTACGGGCAAGACATCGCCATAGCCTGAGGGCAGTGAGGCGAGCCCGTCGGGCGTGCGTGTGTTCGTCGTATTGTAGAGTTCCTCGCCGACCGGGCCGCCGGCCCCGGGCGGGGCGAGCGCAATGCTGGCGGCGGCAAACAGCAGGAGTGCTGCGACACAGGCGCCAGCCAGGAGCATTTTCCGGTTGATCCGGGCGACGGGTCTCGGGCTCGAACGGATTTTCAGCCGCTCGGCGGTTTCGTCGAAGGGGGCGGGATCGGCCATAACCCTTCAGCTCCCGAACAGTGCCGCGAGGGGGTTTTTACGCTCCGCCCGCTTCGAAATCCGCACCACGGTCTGGCTCTGCTCGCCCATGCGCAGTTCGGCGGCCCGGAACAGCCGGTCGACCACATAATAGTTCGAGCGGACGCGATAGTTCACCAGCTCGGCCTCGCCCTCCTCGCCGAGGACAAAGAGCGGCGGCATGTCTGTCGCCGCGATATCCTCCGGCATCTGGATGAAGACCTGCTTTCCGTCATCGAAGACGCGCACGGGTTTCCAGTCGGGATCATCGCCCGAGAGCCGGTAGTCGAAATCGAGGCCTTCCAGCGCCAGGCCTGCGCCGATGGTGCGCGCCTCGCGAGAGATCGCGCGGGCGTTACGCTCGGTGAGCTCGGCCAGTTCATCGGCCGGGTAGCGCCAGGAGAGCGCGGCCATATAGCCGCCATCTACGCTTTCGAGCTCGAGATGATAGGTGCGCCGGTCGGTGGCGATCATGAGATTGGTGCGGATGCCCGGCGTGATGGGTTTGACCATGACATGGGAGCGCGCTGTCGGACCTGCGCCTGAAAGCGTATCGCCGACCACCCAGCGCACCGTGTCTCCGGCCGATACCGAGACAAGCTCCTCGCCGGGCTGAAGGGCAATGTCACTCACCTGGCCAGGGCTGGCATAGAGGCGGTAGAGCGCGCCTTGCGTATAGGGATAGACCTGGATCGCATTCACATAGCCATCGACGGAGGGTTCGATCAGGGCGCCTTCACGGCCCCGGGCAATGGTTTCGGCGGGATCGTCAGGGTCGTCGCCGGCCGGCGTCGCCTGGCCGTCATCGCCCGCGCGGCTGACGGGCATCATCTGCCCGGGCAGGGGCAGCGGGCGCACGGTCTCGACGATCTCGACCGGGCGGTCGGCCTCGTCTTCCACCGCGGCCGCGGCCATGAAGGCGTCGGGGTCGACGGGTTGCGGGGGCGCCTCAAGCGAGGCGCAGGCGGTGATCGTGGCGAGGGCCGAGGCAGATAGAAGCATGCGGATCATGGACGGTCTCCTGTGTCGAGATCCTGGCCCCAGTTCAGGGAATGAACGTAAAGGCCGAGGGGATTGGCGCGGAGGGTTTCCGCATCGGTGGGGGTCTGGGTGATGACGGAGAAAAGTCCGGTGAAGCGCCCGGTCTTCATCAGCGCGCCATTCTCGAAGGTCTTCTCGACCCAGCGCGCCTGGAAGCTGCCCTCGGAGACGCGCACCACGCTCACCACATCGACGGTGCGGGATTTGCGGCCGACATCGGCGAAGGGGTCATTTGCGGAGGCGTATTCGCTGAGCGTGGTGGCCGCCTGCGAGGTGACAAAGTCATAGGCGCGCAGCCAGTTCTCGCGCACGACGACCGGATCGGTGGAGAGCCCGCGCACATGGCCCACGAAATTCGCCAGATGGTGGGCGATCTGGGCGTCTGAGGCCACATAGCTTTCCGTCGCCGGACCGACGGCACGCGCCGCGCCCGTCTCGTCGATCTCGACCACATAGGGTGTGACCGTTGATTGCATCGAGCGCCAGACCAGCGCGCCGGAGGTCAGGCAGCACAGCCCGAGACAGCCAAGCGCCATGAGCCGCCAGTTCTTCGCCTGCACCCGGGCCGAGCCCATGCGCTCGTCCCAGACCTGGCCCGCCTTCTGATAAGGCGTCTGCGGGAAAGGGCTTGGCCCATAGCTCGAGGAGGATCGCCTGAAAGCCATCTCTAATCGTCCTTGTCACTGAGGGTCGGGTTGGCACCGGGCGAGCCGCGATCGCCGTCACGGATGGAATGGGCGGCCATCTGTCCGGCCTGGCCCAAGCGTTGTTGCGTCTGGAACCGGCGCGCCCAGTTCGGGCTGCTGCCGGTGGTTGGGTCCGCGCTGTCGGCCCCGACGCCGGCGCCGCCGGTCGCGCGCCAGGCCGACCGGCTGGCAGTCTGGTGGGCTTCGCGCATCGCCTGTCCGGGCCCGGCCACGGCGCGGCGCAGGCCCTCGCCCCCGGCGCGGGCCATGCCGGCAAGGCCTGCGCCGGCGGCGGCAGGACCGGTTGCCCCGGACGCGACAGCGCCCATGGAATAGGAGGTGCGCGCCGCGCCGGTCAGGGAGGCGCCGGCCTTTACCGCTGACGACACACCCGTTCCGGCAGCGCCGATGGCCGCGCGCCCGCCTGCGCCCATGAAATAGGTGCCGGCGAGCGTTCCGGTGGTCGCCCCGATCGCCGATCCGGCTCCAAGCTGGGGCGCACCGGTGACAAGGCCGGACGCGATGCCGGGCGCGAAGATGCCCATCCAGAGAAACACCATCGCCGCCAGCACCGTGCCCATGACCTGGGCGAGCGTGATGTCGGGGCCGGTCCGGAAGGCGGAGGTGACAGAGGCAAAAAGCGTCGAGCCGATTGCGATAATGACGGCGAGCACCATGAGCTTGATGCCGGATGTGACGACATTGCCGAGCACGCGTTCGGCCAGGAATGTGGTCTTGTTCCAGAGCGCAAAGGGCACCAGCACGAAGCCGGCCAGCGTCGTCAGCTTGAACTCGAGGATGGTGATGAAGAGCTGGATGGCGAGCACGAAGAAGGCGGTGATGATCACGACCCAGGCGATCATCATGACACCGATCATGATGAAATTGTGAAAGAAGGCGATGGGGCCCAGCATGTCGCCGACCTCTTCGAGAAGCGGCTTGGCGGCGTCATAGCCGACGCTGGCGATAAATCCCGGCCGGAGCAGGTCGCCCGCGGTGAGAGTGCCACCTCCGGCAGTGACACCGAGACGGGCGAAGCTGGAAAAGACGATATTGGCGAGCAGGGAAAAATTGCCGATGATGAAGGCGAAGACGCCGACATAGAGCACCTTCTTCAGGAGGCCGGCGATCACATCGCCATTCTGCGAGAGCGCCCAGAAGAGCCCGGCCAGCGTGATGTCGATGGCGATCAGCGTGGTCGACAGATAGGCGACATCACCGGCGAGCAGGCCGAAGCCCGAGTCGATATAGGCAATGAAGGTTGCCAGGAAGGTGTCGATCACGTCCATGGCCGGTCAGTCCGCCAGGAAGGATCTGGTGCGCGCGCGCCCGCGTTCGGCCTCGGCGAGTTGGCGGGCCTCTTTCAGGGCCTCCGCCCGGTAGAAGGCGGCCATCATGGTTTCCATCTGCATGAGTTGCGCGATGGTGAGGCCCTGGAGCTGGTTGCCGGCCTGGGATGTCTGAAGGGCGCCGACCGACCCCTGGCTTTCCTCGACGAGCTGGCCGATGGCGCGGGCGTCGGCGGCGTTGTCCTCCAGAATGAGCGCGGATGTGGTGAGCGTGTCGCGATAGGCGGTGCGCGACTGCTGCCAGCGCTGGCGGGCCTGCCTGACGAGCACGGCCTGGCGCGGCGGGGTCTCGCCATGGCTTTCCGGGTAGAGCCTTTCATATTCGCGTTCGATGTCTTCGACGCCGTAGCCGATGCCTTCGGCTTCGCGCATGAGCTCACTGATGCGGCGCACCCGGTCGGCAATGATGGCTTCGGCGAGCTCCAGGTCGAGGCTTTCCAGATTGCGCGCCATGTTCTCGAGCATCTCGATTTCATGGGTGAGCTGGGCGATCTGGTTGCGGATCTGCTCGACCGACCGGGCGGCGGTGATGATGTTCTCGACATGATTGGCCGGGTCATAGACGATCCCGCCGCCCGGGAACTGGCCGTGGGCCGGTGACACAATGACCGGGGCGGACAGGGCGCAGAGCGCGGCGGACACAAGCAGGCGTTTCATGGGGGGCTCCTATTCGGCGGCGAGGGGAATATCGGTGAGTGTGGAAGCCGCGCCGGGCCACTGATCGAGCAGCTCTGCAGCCCAGGCGAGCGACTTCTCGTGGAGCCAGCATTCGGCAAAGCCCTCGCCTTCGGTTTCGGCCATCACCCGGTCGAGCCTGGCCTGGTCCTCCGGCGAGGACGCGCCGCAAAAGGCGAGCGCGACGGGGCCGAGGCCCAGCTCGAACACCCGGCAGCCGAGCGGGGACTGGTAATAATAGTCCCGCTTGGGCGTGGCCCGCGCGATCAGCTCGATCTGGCGCGCATTGAGGCCGAAGCGCTGATAGGTCTCGCGCGACTGGGGCTCCTGGGCGCGTTCATTGGGCAGGAAGATCCGGGTGGGGCAGCTTTCCACCAGCGCCGGCGCAATGGAGGAATTGGCAATGTCGGCAAGGCTCTGCGTCGCGAAGACGACCGACACGTTTTTCTTGCGCAGGGTCTTGAGCCATTCGCGGATGCGCGCGGCGAACATGGGATCGTCGAGGAACAGCCAGGCCTCATCGAGGATGAGAAGCGTCGCGCGACCGTCGAACCGCTCTTCCAGCCGGTGGAAAAGACAGGTGATGACCGGGGCGACGGCCGCGCCGGCCTGCATCAGTTCTTCCATTTCGAAGCAGGCCGTGTCGCAGAGGGTCAGGGTTTCATGATCGGCATCCAGCAAGCGTCCGTGGGGACCCTCCAGGGTAAAGGGATGCAGCGCAGCTTTGAGGTCCTGGTCCTGGGCCATCAGCGAGAGGCCCGTCAGGGTGCGCTCGGCTTCCGGTGCGCTGCTGAGCGCCTGGATCGCCGCCCAGAGCGCTTCCTTCAGCTCCGGTGTCAGGGTCAGATCCTGTCCCGCGCAGAGGCCGGCGATCCAGTCGGCGGCAAAGCCTGCCCCGCGCTCAGTGTCGATGTCGCGCAGGGGCTGCAGGCTCGGCCGGCGCGCACCGCCGAGGTCCAGATGCACCCCACCCATGGCCAGGGTGGCCGCGCGGGCAGACCGCCCCTTGTCGAAGATGAAAACCTGCGCGCCCTCATAGCGCTGCCATTGCAGGGCCAGAAGCGACAGCAGGACCGACTTGCCGGCACCTGTGGGTCCGACGACCAGGCTATGGCCCACATCGCCGATATGCAGATTGAGCCGGAAGGGCGTGGTGCCATGGGTCCGGGCCTGGATGAGGGCCGGCGCGCCGAGATGCCGGTTGGCCGCCTCACCCGGCCAGACCGCCGAGAGCGGGACCAGATGGGCGAGATTGAGCGTGTTCAGTATGGGCTGGCGGACATTGGCGTAAACATGTCCCGGCAATGAGCCGAGCCAGGCATCGACGGCGTTCAGGGTTTCCTTGATCGCCGTGAAACCACGCCCATTGATGACACGCTCGGCAAGGCGGATATGCTCGTCCACGATCCGGCGATCTTCATCGGCCACCGTGATCGTTGTGGTGATGTAACCATAGGAGACAAGATCGGAGCCGAGCTCCTGGAGCGCCTGATCGGCATCGCCGGCCTTGTTGTCGGCGTCATTGTCGACGAGGGCGGCCTGCTCGTTGAACAGGGTCTCGCGCAGCACCGCCCCGATGGATTTGCGCTTGGCAAACCAGTGGCGGCGCTTCTTGCCGAGGAGTTTTTCCGCCTCGGCCTTGTCCAGGGCGATGAACCGCGTGCACCAGCGATAGGCAAAGCCCTGGCGATTGAGCTCATCGAGCAGGCCCGGCAGGGTGGACGCCGGAAAGCCGAGCAGCGTGATGGTGCGCAGATGCGTCTCGCCGATCATGGGCTCAAGCCCGCCTGTGAACGCCTCATCGGCGAGGATCGCGTCCAGGAAGACCGGCAGGTCCGGCGTCACCACCGGATGATGCCGGGTCGAGACGCAGTCATGCAGATAGGTGAGGGTCTCATCATCGGTAAGCTCGGCGATCTCGTCGAGACAGGTGGCGAGGAGGTCGAAGACCCGGGCGGCATGCTGCTGGAAGGTTTCCAGGCGCTGGCGCCAGCCTTGCGCCTCGCGCGTCTCGGCCCGCTCGATCAGGGCGCGTTCGGCGCGGCCTGTCACATCGGCGGGCGGCAGCCAGACGAGGGTGAGATAATACCGGCTCTCGAAGCTTGCGCCGGCTTCCTCGCCCTGGTGTGCGCGCTCCTGATCGACCAGCCAGGCGGCGGCATTCGGGAAGTCGGAATGGGGATAATCCCGCGCCTCGGACCGCGCGGCCTCGAAGAAGAGCGCCCAGCCGGAGCCAAACCGGCGCAGCGCATTATTCACCCGCGCCATGACCGAGACGAGCTCTTCCTCGGTGGAGCTTTCCAGGTCCGGGCCGCGATAGCGGAACGTGGTCTGGAAACTGCCATCCTTGTTGAGCACCACGCCGGGCGCGACGAGACAGGCCCAGGGCAGATAGTCGGCCAGCAGGGTCGGGGCCTTCGAGAACTCGCGCAAGTTCAGCATGACAGATGCTCCTTGTGGCGGGTCGAACGCGACAGGACGGCCATGAAATCCGGATCGGTGCGCGCCACGAAGACGGCTGCCGAATGCCCGAGCACCCAGAGCAGAAGGCCCGGGATCCAGAGGCGAAGACCGAGCGCCAGGGCCGCAGCCAGCGTCCCGATGGCGATGGCGGCCGAGCGCGGCGCGCCGGCCATCAGGATCGGCTCGGTCAGCGATCGGTGGAGCGGGATTTCATAGCCTTTGCATTCGCTAGTGCTCATGCGTTCCTCCCTCGAAACGCTCCTCGAGCGTTTCGTTTTCCTGCGGAAAACCAGTCGTCACCATCAGACCAGCGCTCCACCGCCGAATGAGAAGAAGGTCAGGAAGAAGGAGGTGGCCGCAAACGCGATGGACAGGCCGAACACGATCTGGATCAGCTTGCGCATGCCGCCGCCGGTCTCACCGAAGGCCAGTGTCAGTCCGGTCAGCGTGATGATGATGACCGCCACGATGCGCGCCACGGGCCCTTCGATGGATTGCAGGATCTGATCGAGCGGGGCTTCCCAGGGCATTCCGGAGCCGGCGGCATGGGCCGGCGCGGCAAGCGCAAATCCGATGGCAAGGCCCACACCGGCCTGCACGGCGCGGTGGATCGCCCTGAATTGGGGATGAGGGGTCATTGGGGGTCTCCATGTTTGACGAGGGACAGTGAGGGCTGAACGAGCGGCTCGGTGACGTAATCGCCGTGCGCGAAACCGGTGATGCGGATCGCTTCTTCGACCCGGCGCCGGCCGCCGGCGCGGCTCATGAACACGACCACGTCCACGGCCTCGGCGATGAGGCCGAAGGGCGCTTGATTGGTCGCCTCGAGGGTGAGTTGTTCCAGGCGCGACAGCGCCCCGAGCGCGGAATTGGCATGCAGCGTCGTGATCCCGCCGGGATGGCCGGTGTTCCAGGCCTTGAGGAGATCCAACGCCTCAGCGCCGCGAACCTCGCCAACCACAATTCGGTCGGGCCGCAGGCGAAGGGTCGAGCGAACAAGGTCCTGGAGCGAGACCCGGCCGCGATGGGTGCGAAGCTGGACCACATTGGGCGCGGCGCATTTGAGCTCGCGCGTGTCTTCCAGGATCACCACACGGTCGGTCTGAAACGCAGGATCCGCCAGCAGCGCATTGGTGAACGTGGTCTTGCCCGAGGATGTGCCGCCCGCGATCAGGATATTGGCCTGAGCGCAGACCGCGCCGCGAAGCGCGCTGGCCATGGCCGGTGAGACAGCTCCCTGCGCGACATAATCAGCCAGAAGAAACGGCGTCGCCGCCGGCTTGCGGATCGAGAAGCAGGGCGCCGTCGAAATGGGTGGGAGAAGCCCCTCAAACCGCTCCCCGCTGGCGGGCAGTTCGGCAGAGACGATCGGGCAATTGCGGCCCGCGGCTTCTCCCACCCCGGAGGCGACCAGGCGGATGACCCGCTCCCGGTCGGACGGCGTGAGATTATCATCCGAGACAACGACCCCGACGCCGGCTTTCTCGATCCAGACCGAGCCGTCGGGATTGGCCATCACCTCGATCGTGTCAGGGGCGGCGAGCGCGCTGCGCACCACCGGGCAGAAGGCCGAACGCAGCATTGCGGTGCGCCGGGCATCGGTTTCGAGATGTGGTGTGGCCCCTGACATGGTCTTGCCCCTGAAGTGATCTTCGATGGGGCAAGTGTCTGATTTTGCGAGCGAATCGGGGAGTCAGAAACGCGGGAGAAGTCGGGAAGGGTGAGGAGAGGCGCGGAGACCTGGCCGCGCGATGGGCAGATTTTCGGCTATCTCATGGGGCGCGCTGTGTGACGCCTACGGCTCTTGCCGGTCGGAAGTGTCATGAACTCGCGAGGCGCCCGGCTCGGCGAGTCCGGGCCGCTCTGGCACGGCCCTCCGGAACGCAGGGTCGAGCGGCTCCGCTTCGACCGCAGCC
>JAAANZ010000095.1 GCA_009909065.1 Alphaproteobacteria bacterium
CCCGCAAGGCCGAACGGCCAACCCGGCCCCCATGGGGAGGAGGGATAGAGTATGCCTCAACTGCGCGGAGGTTGGACAGGCTCGCCCTCGTCCCCGGGGCCGGCATCACGAAGACGCCCGGCTGACCCTTGCGACTTCAGCCGCTCATACCAGCCGGCCGCCATGCCTGCATTCTCAAGCAGCATCGTCTCGGCCGCGTCCGTCCGGCCCGTTTCGCGGCCCTGCGCGGTGTCGACCTGCCGGCGGGCGGTCGCTTTCAGCTTCGCCCGGACGAGGTTCAGCTGCGGGGCGCCGGCCCACCAGACCAGTTGCGTGAGATGTGTCCTGCAGGGTGTCTCAGGGGTCAGGCCGGTCAGGGCGACAAGGCGCGCGCCGGAACTTTCAAGGATTTCCCAACGAAAGCCGGGAAGCTGGAAGAGGATATCCAGCTGCGCCTTTCCGGGGAACAGGCCGATTGCCCCCCCCGGCCGGCCGAGAACGGGCGAAGCGGTCATGGCCCAGCCGCGCTCGCGCGCAACCAGGCGCAACCGGTCTCGCCCCCCGCGGCCCGGTTGCGCGCGCCACAGCCCCCAGGCCTGCACCAGCGGCGTGCGTTCCGGTGAAGCCAGGCGGGTGACGGCCTCGTCCATGGGCACATCGAGTGCGCGCTGCCATGAGAGTTTCGGCCGGTCCGGCATCGCGCCGAAATCGGGGGGCGCGAGCGCGGGCGGTTCCGTCTCGCGCGGATCGTGATGGACATGGATGAAAACCGCGCCGCTTGCTTCATGGACAGGGTAGCGCCGCACCCGGATCCGTGAGGCCTCGTAAGGGGTGTCATCGGTCAGGCTTGGCAATAGCCGGCAGACACCATCCGTCCCGAAACGCCAGCCATGATAGGGGCATTCCACTGTCGCCTCGCCCTCGGTCTCCACCTGGCGGCCGGCGGACAGCGGCACGCGCCGGTGCGGGCAGACATCGCGCAGCGCAAACGCCTTGCCCTCGCGTGTTCGCCCGAGCATGACCGGCTCGCCGAGGATCAGGCGGCGCATCTGCCCGCCGCGTTTCAACTCGACCGAACGGGCGGCAAGATACCAGCTATCGGTCAGGAGACCCTCCTTCGTGAGGGTGTGGACCGGCTTGTCGGGGGCGGGGTCTGTCTGCGCCATTGCGAAACCTGCCTAGCATGAATGCCGCGGCGCGTGGACCGGCCGGCATCTGTGTGGCTACGGGTCGTTCAGTTCCCCGTCCCGCACGGCCAGCGCGGTGTCCGGAAAGTCCGTGAAGACCCCGTCGACGCCGAGATTGTAATAGGCGCGAAGCTCGGCCTGAATAGTGTCGAAGCCGGGGCCGACCGCATCATCGCGGAACGTGTAGGGGTGAACCACCAGTTCATTGGCATGGGCAAGGGCGATATACGCTTCCGGTCCGCCCTCGAAGCCCATCAGCACCTGTTTCCAGGGGCCGATCCCGTCGGCATAGCCGGCGATGGCTTTCGGTGTCAGCACCTCGCCGGTGGTCACGGGAAGCAGCTGCACCAGCGGCCAGTCTGTCTCCGCGTCCAGCTCGCGCAGCACCCAGGGCTCGAAACTCTGGATGAAGACCGGCACGCCCAGCGCGTCGAGTTCGGCCGCCTCCAGCGCCTCGACCAGGGCTGTTTTCGGGGCCAGCCCCTGGACCTTGAAATAGGACGGCGATTTCAGTTCGGGATACACGCCCACGGTCTGGCCGGTCTGGTTGGTGATCGCGACAAGGCCGAGAATTTCGGTCAGGGTGGGGATCGTGTGGATTCCGTCATGCTCGCTCGGGCGGCCGGGCCGGGTCTGGCGCGCGCGCAGGGATTTGAGTTCCGACAGGGTGAAATCCTCGACGAACCAGTCCTCGCGCTCGCCGTCGCCGACGGGCTTGACGGTCTTGCGCCCGGCGAATTCCTCGCGATCGGCGACATCCGTGCTCGTTGAGAGATAGCGTTCATGGCGCGCCACGAGCACCCCATCGCGTGTCATGACGAGATCCGGCTCGATGAAATCCGCCCCCATGTCGATGGCCGCCTCATAGGCCGCCAGCGTGTGCTCGGGATAAAGGCCGGACGCTCCGCGATGGGCGATGACAACAGGAGGAGCACCGCTCAGCGTGGGCACGGACGGGTCGGCCAGGGTGCGCCGGTCCGTGCCGTCGCCGCAGCCGCCGGGCAGGAGCGCCAGTGTCAGGAACGCCGTGAAAAGGAGGAAACGCATTCGCTGGGGCTCCGCATTTGTTCCGGTTCGCGCATCTTCGCGCTTTTCGATGCCCTGAACCCCGTATATATCGCCGGGATGACACCTCGCGACAGAATCCGCAACTTCTCTATCATCGCCCATATCGACCATGGCAAATCCACGCTGGCCGACCGGCTCATCCAGGTCTGCGGCGGCCTGACCGAGCGCGAGATGCGCGAACAGGTGCTCGATTCCATGGATCTCGAGCAGGAACGCGGCATCACCATCAAGGCGCAGACCGTGCGCCTGAATTACACCGCTCGAGACGGCGAGAGTTATGTCCTCAACCTGATGGACACGCCAGGCCATGTGGACTTTTCCTATGAGGTGTCGCGTTGCCTGGCCGCATGTGAGGGCTCGTTGCTTGTGGTCGATGCCAGCCAGGGGGTCGAGGCGCAGACCCTGGCCAATGTCTATCAGGCCATCGACCAGGACCATGAAATCGTCCCGGTGCTCAACAAGATCGACCTGCCGGCCGCCGATATCGAGCGTGTCAGCGAACAGATCGAGGAGATTATCGGCCTCGATGCCAGCGATGCCATCCATATCAGCGCCAAGAGCGGGCTCGGTGTCGAGGATGTGCTCGAAGCCATCGTCAATCGCCTGCCGCCGCCGCCCGAGGGCGAGGCCGAAAAGCCGCTCAAGGCCTCGCTGGTCGATGCCTATTACGATCCCTATCTCGGCGTCGTGGTCATCGTCCGCGTGATTGACGGCGTCCTGAGGAAGAAACAGCGCATCCGCATGATGCGCGCGGGTGCAACCTATGACATCGATAAGGTCGGCGTGTTCAATCCCAAGCCGACAGACACCGGCGAGCTCGGGCCTGGCGAGATCGGTTTCATCACTGCCTCGATCAAGGAAGTGGCCGACACAGCCATCGGCGATACGATCACCGAGGAAAAACGCCAGACCGATACGCCGCTCCCCGGCTACAAGGAAGTCGTGCCGGTGGTGTTCTGCGGGCTTTTTCCGGTCGATGCCGGCGATTTCGATGATCTGCGCGCGGCCATGGGCAAGCTGCGCCTGAACGATTCCAGTTTCACCTGGGAAATGGAAACCTCCGCGGCCCTCGGCATGGGCTTTCGCTGCGGTTTCCTGGGCCTGTTGCACCTGGAGATTGTCCAGGAGCGGCTCTC
Source organism: Alphaproteobacteria bacterium (assembly GCA_009909065.1). GTDB lineage: Bacteria > Pseudomonadota > Alphaproteobacteria > Caulobacterales > Hyphomonadaceae > UBA5336. The sequence continues at coordinate 3,371 of JAAANZ010000095.1, forward strand.
GCGCGAATTCAATCTGGACCTGATCGCGACAGCGCCCTCGGTGGTCTATGAGCTGACCATGACCGACGGCACCGAACTGGAGCTTCACAACCCGGCCGACATGCCGGAAATGGCCCGGATCGCCGAGATCCGCGAGCCCTGGATCACCGCGACGATCTACTCGCCGGACGATTATCTCGGCGCGATCCTGAAACTCTGCCAGGACCGGCGCGGCATCCAGAAGGAATTGTCCTATGTCGGCGGGCGGGCCATGGTGAAATACGAATTGCCGCTCAACGAAGTGGTGTTCGATTTCTATGACCGGCTCAAATCCATCTCGCGCGGCTATGCCAGCTTCGATTATGAGCTGATCGGCTATCGCGCCGAGAACCTCGTGAAAATGTCGATCCTGGTCAATGACGAGCCGGTCGATGCGCTCGCCATGCTGGTCCATCGCGACCGGGCCGAGGGGCGCGGGCGGCAGATGTGCGAGCGGCTGAAAGAGCTGATCCCCCGCCAGATGTTCAAGATCCCGATCCAGGCGGCCATCGGTTCGAAAGTCATCGCGCGTGAAACGCTCTCGGCCCTGCGCAAGGATGTCACCGCGAAATGCTATGGCGGCGATGCCTCGCGAAAGCGCAAGCTCCTGGAAAAGCAGAAGGCCGGCAAGCAGAAGATGCGCCAGTTCGGCAAGGTGGAAATCCCGCAGGAAGCCTTCGTCGCCGCGCTGCGTATGGATGACGACTGAGCCCGGCGCACGGCCGGCCGGCCCGTCAAACGCTTCGCCCGGTCACCCCTGACAGGACCGGCACAGGCCGCGCGCCTCGATCACGGCGCGGTGCAGCCGGAAGCCGGCCGCCTCGGTCTCGGCCTTCAGGGCCTGCGTGGTGGTGACCGAATGGAGCTCCTCGGCCCCGCCGCACGTCTCGCAGATCAGGAAGATGGCGGAATGCTTGTGGCTGGCATGGCCGCAGGCGACATAGGCGTTGAGGCTCTCGATCTTGTGGGCCAGGCCCAGCTCCTGGAGGAAATCCAGCGCGCGATAAATGGTCGGCGGCTTGGCCGATCCCTCGCCGTCGAGCTGACCGATCAGATCATAGGCCTTGGCCGGTTCGCGACTCTCGATCAGCAGCGACAGCACCTTGCGACGAATCTTCGTCATCCGCTGACCGTGGGCCTCGGCGACCTCCTCGGCCACTTTCAGGAAGGCATCGTGCTCCTGCGGGCTGCAGGGCCGATTGGCACGGGTTTGGGCCTCAAGCTCTGTCATGTCCTCTATTTCGCCTCCCTTGCGGCGAAATGAAAGGGGTAATACCAAGCTTAAGGGATCCCCATTGGTCGATGCAGCGCGGGGCAAGCGAGACTGCACACCGGCACTTATGCGCCGAACGCGCAGATGCGTCCCCATCCGCGCCGATGGGCGTAAGCGGCCAAGCCGGCCTATGCCACTTCTTCCGGCTGCTTCTCCCCGAGGATCATTCCCGCAACCTCCTTCGGGACCACCATCACCGTTTGAGCGAGCGTCTCGTCCCAGTCTTCCAGGCGTTCCTTCGCGGTGAGCGAGCCGGTGCGCGCGGCGTGTTCCTCCAGCATTTCGCGGAAGCTTGTCACATGCGCTTCGGGCATGTCGGCGAGCGGGTACCAGTCGATCCCGTCGGGATTGGCGACCTTTTCGAACCGCTCGGTCGGGTCCCAGATCCAGGCGATGCCGCCGGTCATGCCGGCCCCGAAATTATCGCCCACTTCCCCGAGAATCGCGACCTTGCCGCCGGTCATGTATTCGCAGCCATTCGCGCCGCAGCCCTCGATCACGGCCTCGGCGCCGGAATTGCGCACGGCAAAACGCACGCCGGCCTGCCCGGCCGCATAGAGCCGGCCGGACGTGGCCCCGTAAAGGCAGGTATTGCCGATGATCGTGCTGTCGCCGGCATCGAGCGCGGCCTTGCCCGGCAGGCGCAGCTGGATCGTGGCGCCCGACAATCCCTTGCCGACATAATCATTGGCATCGCCGGTGACATCGAGGGTCAGCCCCTGCACCGAGAAGGCGCCGAGCGACTGGCCGGCCGAGCCTTCCAGACGGATATGCAGGCGCCCTTCCGGCAGGGCCTTTTCGCCGAACTGGCGCACGATGGCCGAGGAACAGCGCGCCCCGATGGCCCGCTGCACATTGCGCACGCCATATTGCAGCTGCATCTTCTCGCCGCGCGTGAAGAAGGGCTCGGCATCGCGCAGGATCTGCGCGTCCAGCGTGTCGGGGACCGGTTCGCGCCGGGTCGGCTGATAGGTCACCGGCTTGTCGGTATCGACCTGGACGAGCAGCGGGTTGAGGTCGAGATCGTCGAGATGCGCGGCCCCGCGCGAGACCTGTGCAAGCAGGTCAGTGCGCCCGATCGCCTCGTCGAGGCTGGACAGGCCGAGCTCGGCCAGGATGCGGCGGACATCCTCGGCGATGAAACTCATCAGGTTGACGACCTTGTCGGGATTGCCGGTGAATTTCGCGCGCAAGGCCTCGTCCTGCGTGCACACGCCGACCGGGCAGGTATTGGAATGGCACTGGCGCACCATGATGCAGCCCATGGCCACCAGCGAGGCCGTGCCGATGCCGTATTCCTCCGCGCCGAGCATGGCCGCCATGACAATGTCGCGCCCGGTGCGCAGCCCGCCATCGGTGCGTAGCGTGACCTTGTCGCGCAGATTGTTGAGGCTGAGCACCTGATGGGCCTCGGCCAGGCCGAGTTCCCAGGGCAGGCCGGCATATTTGATGGAGGTCTGCGGGCTCGCCCCCGTTCCGCCGACATTGCCGGCGAGCAGGATCACATCTGCCTTGGCCTTGGCCACGCCGGCCGCGACCGTGCCGACGCCGGAGCGTGCGACCAGTTTCACGCAAACGCGCACATCCGGATTGATCTGCTTGAGGTCATAGATGAGCTGGGCGAGATCCTCGATCGAATAGATGTCATGATGGGGCGGGGGTGAAATCAGCGTCACGCCCGGAGTGGCGTGGCGGTTCGTCGCGATGAATTCAGTCACCTTGAAGCCCGGCAGCTGGCCGCCCTCTCCGGGCTTGGCCCCTTGCGCGACCTTGATCTCCACTTCGCGGCACTGGTTGAGATATTCGGCCGTGACGCCGAACCGGCCGCTGGCGACCTGTTTCACGGCCGAGTTCATATTGTCGCCATTGGGCAGGGGTTCGTAGCGCTCGCGCACCTCGCCGCCTTCCCCGGAGACCGATTTCGCCCCGATCCGGTTCATCGCGACATTCAGCGTGCCATGGGCCTCGGGGCTGAGCGCGCCGAGCGACATGCCCGGCGTGACGAACCGCTTGCGGATCTCGTTGATCGACTGGACCTCGTCGACCGGCACGGCCCGCCCGGCCGGCTTGAAATCGAGCAGGTCGCGCAGCTGGATGGGATCGCGCGAATTGACGGCATCGGCATATTTGCGGAAGGTCTCGAAACGGCCCGTATCGCAGGCTGCCTGCAGCGTGTGGATCAGCTGGCCGTCAAGGGCGTGCGGCTCCGAGCGTGCGCGCAGGCGGTAGAAACCGCCGACCGGCAGGGACATCACCTCCTCGTCGAAGGCCATTTCGTGACGCCGGACCGTATTCTCCTCGATCCCGGCCAGGCCCAGCCCGGAAATGCGGCTGGTCATCCCGGGGAAATAGTCGGCCACGAGCGCGCGCGACAGGCCGAGCGCCTCGAAATTATAGCCGCCGCGATAGGACGAGATGACCGAAATGCCCATCTTGGAGAGAATTTTCAGCAGCCCGCCCTCGATCGCCGCCTTGTAGGAGGTCACGCACGCGCTGAGTGTCTTGTCACCGAACAGGCCCTTTTCGTGGCGCTGGGCGATGGCCTCCTGGGCGAGATAGGCGTTCACGCATGTCGCCCCGACGCCGACAAGGACGGCATAATAATGCGTATCGAGGCATTCGGCCGAGCGCACGGTGATCGAACAGAATGTCCGCAGCCCCTGCGCGACGAGATGGCTGTGCACCGCCCCGGTGGCGAGGATCATCGGGATGGCGGCGCGCCCATGGCCCTGATGCTCATCGGTCAGGATGATATGTTCCCGGCCCGCGCGAACGGCTTCCTCGGCCTCGGCCTGGATCCGGTCGAGCGCTTCCTTGAGGACACGGCCATTCCCGGTGGCCGTCTCGACAGCGAAGGTGCAATCGATCTCGGTCATGCCAACACCAAGCGCATCGCGCAGGCGTTCATACATGCCCGTCGTCAGGACCGGGCTTTCCAGCACGAAGACATCCTGCTGGGTTTCATCGGTCGCCAGGACATTGCCGAGATTCTTGAACCGGGTCTTCAGGCTCATGACCCGGTCTTCCCGCAAGGGATCAATCGGCGGATTGGTTACCTGGCTGAAATCCTGACGGAAAAAATGGCTCAGGGGCCGGAACTCGTTGGTGAGCACCGCCGGGGCGGTGTCGTCGCCCATGGAGCCCACCGCTTCCTTGGCGGTCTCGGCCATCGGGGACAGGATCAGTTCCAGCGTTTCCAGCGTGAACCCGGCCGCCGACTGGCGACGCAACAACTCCTCTGTGTCATAGAGGCGCGGTTCCGGGCCAGGACCGACCTGCTTGTCGAGATCCTTCACATTCTCCAGCCAGTCCTGGAAGGGATGGGCCGCGGCGAGTAGATCGACGATCTCTTCATGTTCATAGAAACGCCCGGTCTCCAGGTCGGCAGCGATCAGGCCGCCGGCGGGCACATGGCCGCGCTTTGTGACGCTGTGATCGCCGAGCGGGCACATGCCGGTTTCCGAACCGACCGCGAGAATACCATCGGCCGTCAGCGCCCAGCGCAGCGGGCGCAGCCCGTTCCGGTCGAGCCCGGCCACGGCCCAGCGGCCATCATAGGCGCAAAGCGCCGCCGGACCGTCCCATGGCTCGATCACCGAATTGCAATAGGCATAGAGCGCGGCATGCTTGTCCGGCATGATCGAGGCGCGCTTCGACCAGGCCTCCGGGATCATCATCGCCTTGGCCATCGGCGCGGTCCGCCCGGCCTTGCAGAGCATCTCGAAAACCCCGTCAAGGGCCCCGGAATCCGACGAGCTTTGCGGCACCACCGGCTTCACGTCCTCGACATTGTTGCCGAAATGCTCCGAGACCATGCGGATCTCATGGGATTTCATCCAGTTGAGATTGCCCTGCAGCGTATTGATCTCGCCATTATGGGCCAGCGTTCGGAAGGGCTGGGCCAGTGACCATTGCGGGAACGTGTTGGTCGAATAGCGCTGGTGATAGATCGCAAAGGGCGAAACGAAGCGCTCATCCTTCAGGTCCAGGTAGAAATTGTCGATATCCTGGGCCAGGAACATGCCCTTGTAGATCAGGGATTTCTGGCTGAGCGAGCAGATATAGAAAGCCGGAATCGCCGCTTCGCGCGCGCGCCGCTCGATCCGCCGGCGGCAGATATAGAGCGCCCGCTCCAGCGCCTCGGGCGAGCGCTGGCGGTCATCGCGGAACATGATCTGTTCGATTTCCGGGCGGGTGTCGGCGGCTTTCTGGCCGATGACGGAGACATCCACCGGCGGCTGGCGCCAGCCATAGATATAGAAGCCGAAATGCAGGATTTCGGTTTCGACGATCGTGCGCGCGGCCTCCTGCGCGGCCAGGTCGGTGCGCGGCAGGAAGATCTGTCCGACGCAGATTTCGTCTTCTTCGCGCGGGCCATGGCCGGTCCGCTGGATCTGTTCGCGGAAAAAGTCCTGCGGCACCTCGATGCGGATTCCCGCCCCGTCGCCGGTCTTGCCATCGGCATCAACGGCGCCGCGGTGCCAGACATTCTTCAGCGCCTTCAGGCCCATCTCGACGATTTCCCGGCGCGGCCGGCCATCCAGCGCCGCCACGAGACCGACGCCGCAGGCATCGCGCTCATCGCGCGGATCATAAGCATGAGCGTCAATGAGGCGCTGGCGGTTGTCGAGATAGCCGGCGATCGAGGTGGTCATGTCGCGCCCTTTCACTTGGGGCCTGGGAGATGTCTTGCTCATGGTGTCAGGCCAGTCTTGCGCCGTTCGGAAGGGCGTCGTCTGGCCCCACAAGGCAGATTGCGCCAGCGTCATCAGCCGCGCCGAGGGTGAGAACTTCCGATCTGAAAGATCCGATCTGGCGCGCCGGGAAGTTGATCACAGCCATCACCTGACGCCCGATCAGGTCGTCATGCACGTAGCGTTCAGTGATCTGTGCGACGCTCTTTCTCTCGCCCACGCCTTCGCCGAAATCGATGACGAGCTTCATTGAGGGTTTGCGCAGGCCGTCGAGCGGCGCGGCGCTGCGAACCGTCCCGACGCGGATATCCAGCTTCAGGAAGGTGTCAAATTCAGTCTCGGGGGCGGGCGGCGCCGACGCCTCGAATGCCATATGGGTCATGGTCTACTCCGCTGCCACCAGCGGCTTTGCTTCGGAGGGCGCTTCCGCGGCCATGTGGCGGTGCATCGCCTCGGCCGCGTCGCGCCCGTCACGGATTGCCCAGACGACCAGCGAAGCGCCGCGCACGATGTCACCGGCGGCGAACACGCCCTTGATCCCTGTTTCCATCGTTTTGAAATCGATCCGCACCGCGCCCCAGCGATTGACGGTCAGGCCCGGCTCCTCGAACAGGGCGGGCAGGTCTTCGGGGTCAAAGCCGAGTGCCTTGATCACGAGGTCGGCCTTCACATCGAAACTCTCACCGGTCTTTTCCGGGCTCTGGCGGCCGGAGGCATCGGGCGTGCCGAGCTTCATGCGCGAGGCGCGCACGGCTTTCAGCTTGCCGGCTTTCGTGTCCAGAACGGCTTCGGGCGCGGCCAGCCATTCGAATTTCACGCCCTCTTCCTCGGCATTGGTGACCTCGCGCTGGGAGCCGGGCATGTTGGCCCGGTCCCGGCGATAGAGGCAGGTGACGGATTTCGCGCCCTGGCGTACGGCCGTGCGCACACAGTCCATCGCCGTATCGCCGCCACCAATGACGACCGTGCGCTTGCCGTCTGCATCAAGGTGGCCGCTGTCATGTTCCGGCACGCTGTCGCCAAAGCCCTTGCGGTTGGACGCGGTGAGATAGTCGAGCGCGGCGACCACGCTGTCATGGCCCACGCCCGGCAGTTTCAGGTCGCGCGCCTTGTAAACGCCGGTGGCAATGAGGACACTGTCATGGCGGGTGCGCAGTTCGCGCAGGGTGACATCCTCGCCGACATTGCAATCGAATTCGAACGCGATGCCGCTGTCCTCGAGCCGCTTGATGCGCCGCTCGACAATCTCCTTTTCCAGCTTGAAGCCGGGAATGCCGTAGACGAGCAGGCCGCCGCCGCGGTCATAACGGTCATAGACGGTGACCTGATAGCCTTTGCGACGCAGCTGTTCGGCCGCGGCGAGGCCGGCCGGCCCGGCGCCGATGATCCCGGCGGACTGGTCGCGCTCACGCGGCGGGCGGATCGGCTCGACCCATCCCTGTTCCCAGGCATGGTCGGTGATGTGCTTTTCGACCGCGCCGATGGTCACGGTGCCATGGCCGGACTGCTCGATCGTGCAGATTCCCTCGCACAGGCGGTCCTGCGGGCAGATGCGCCCGCACACTTCCGGCATGTTATTGGTCGCGGCCGAGACGCGATAGGCTTCTTCCATCCGTCCCTCGGCGGCCAGCATCAGCCAGTCGGGGATATTGTTGTGCAGGGGGCAGCCCTGCTGACAAAACGGCACACCGCATTGCGAACAGCGCCCGGCCTGGTCGGCCACGGCTTCGGGCGAGTAGGCCTCATAGATCTCGTCAAAATCCCTCGCACGCACCTCGACGCTGCGCTTGTCCGGCATCGCGCGTTCGACCCGCGTGAATTTGAGCATATTGTGGGCCAAGGCCACGTCTCCTGAATTCAACCAAGCTTAATATAAGCGTTGCGCCGGGCCTACAGCAAGCGGGAAATGCCCTAAAAATATCGAAATGATACATTAAAATCTGAAAAACGCGGGATATTGGGAGGCTGAGCCCCACTCAATCCACTTAAAATATCGAAATGATGTTTGATTGTGTCCGGTTGCGTCTGGCGCGGATGTTGCCAATAAGACTTGACCGACAAGCACAAGGCGCCCGGAATGTCTCTCATACAGCTTATCATCATTTCCCTGGTGCAGGGCGTCACCGAGTGGCTGCCGATCTCCTCATCGGGCCATGTCCTGCTCGCGGCCGGCTATTTCGGGCTTGAAGGTCGCGATGAACTGCTCATCAACGCCATGGCGCATCTTGGCACTCTGTTCGCCGTGCTCGCATATTTCTGGCGGGACATCCTTCGCGCCTTCTGGGGCGGGCTGGAACTCATCGGCATAGGCCGCGAGGCGGGCAATGCGCTGTCAGGCGAGGCGCGACTGGCGCTTTTCATACTCGCCGCGACACCCATTGCCGTGATCGCCGGCATTTTCCACGAGGCGTTCCTGCCGGCGGCCTGGCAGGGATGGATGCGCAGCGTCTGGACCGTGGCGGGCGCGACGATCCTCTTCGGCCTGGCCCTGTGGTGGGCCGATATGCGCGGGGGGCTGACGCGCCGCGAGGAGGACATGACGATGACCCATGCCCTGCTGATCGGCGCGACACAGGCCATTGCCGCGCTGATCCCCGGCACCTCGCGTTCCGGCATCACCATGACGGCGGCGCGCGCGCTCGGTTATGAGCGCACCGAGGCGGCGCGGTTCTCGATGCTGATCGGGGCGCCGCTCCTGGCCGCGGCGGGCGGATATGCGCTTGTCCAGCTGGCCACCGCCGCGCCGGCCCCCGGGGCGGTCGCGACCCTCTCGGACGGCCTCATCGTGGCGATCCTGTCCTTCCTGTCGGGTTTCGCCTCGATCTGGGCGCTGATGGCCCTCCTGAAGCGGATGAGCTTCCTGCCCTTCGTGATCTACCGCCTGGTCCTCGGACTTGTCTTGATACTTGCCAGCCCGGCAGCGCTCAGCATTTTCCGCTGAGCACGGCGCGGGAAGCGACGCGCAGCAAGGGATTCTCAAGAGCCCCCTTCCGCGCGCCGCCCCTCTCGCGGCGCGTCCCTCGCCTGCGAAGAGCCCTGTTTGAGTGTGAGTATTCGCTCGAATTAGGGCCGTGACGGGCGTGTAATGTGGCGATTTCATGGCATTCAATGACGATCAATTTATATACTTGTTGCCATAAGAATTGGCCGAGGTCCGGAGCCCCCGGGATCGATCACGGACGGAAAACGGCGCCAAACCGGTAATGAAAATCCTCCGGACGGGAGAGAAACGAAACACCGGCCTTCAGAGGGATCCGCGGCGAAACCCGCGCAACAGGAATCGCATTGCGCTGACACGTTCGCACGCCTCCCGGCTGGCCGGCGCCGGGTCCCCGCAGAGCTGCGCGGTCAGGAGGCCTGCGATCCAGGGCGCGAATGTGAAGCCGCGGCTGCCCAGGCCAGTGGCCAGCCATATGCCGGCCACCCGGGGCGCGTCTCCAGTGATCTCGCGCCCGTGGCGCAGCCCGCCAAAACGTTCACGCGCAAGCTCCGGGTCCGGCAGCGGCCCGGCGACCGGCAACCGGTCCGGCGTGGTCGCGCGGATCCCTGCGCGCGAGACCGCAGGCCTGTCCAGAGCCTGTCGCATCCACCAGGGGGAAAGCCCTTCCAGCGCCGCGGCATTGCGGCTCCGCGCATCTTCACTGATCCGCGGCGGGCCGTCATGCGCCTCGAATGTGGCGCCCCACAGGCGTTCACCGCCGAGCGCCAAGGCGTAATGCCCGCTTGCCGTCGCCGAGGGCGCGGCGTCGGGCAGGCCGGAAACGCTTTCCACCTGACCGAGGCGCGCTTCAAGCCCGAGGAACGGCGCCGCCTGTGCCGCGCCCATACCATGAGCGAGGATGATCGCATCGAAGGTTTCGCCCTCGATTTTCCGGGTGGCAAGGTCCGGCGCCGGATCGCGGCCATACCGCGTGTCGACGCCGTCAAGCAGCGCGCTGATCAGTCTTGCCGGCTCCACGATAAGGGCGCGCTTGTGCAGCAGCCCCCCGCCCGGCAGGGCTTCGAGATCCTCAAGAGGAAGCGGCGGATCGCCAAGCAGTTTACAAAATCGCCTGGCCTCCCGGTCATTTCGCGGCATCTGGCGCACCTGTGTCTCGCAAACGCCCGGCCGGCCGTCATAGGCGCGGCGCGCGGCCAGATAGGCATCCACCAGAAGGCGCGCTTCGGGCGTGTCGCCCGCGTCGAGGCGCGGCATGACAAGGGCAAGCCGGTTCCCGCTCGCCCCTTGCGCGGGCCCCTTTGCGCGGTCGAACACGCTCACCTGGCATCCGCGAGCGACCAGCTGGCTGGCGAGCGACGCCCCGGCAATGCCGGCCCCCAGGACAGCGACCTTTTGCATCGGCTCGGGCGGGCTGCGCAGACCATGCCTGTCGGGCCGGCGGGGCTTTCCGGTCGGGCAGAGGTGCGCCTCGAGCCGCTCACGCTTGCGACCATGACCGGGACGCTTGGCCACCTCGAAGCCGGCCTCTCGCAGGCCACGGCGCACGTCGCCCGCCACTGTGAAAGTGGCCAGCCGTGCCCCCGGCGCCGCGCGCTCGGCCAGCAACGGGTAAAGGGCCGGCGACCACATCTGCGCATTGCGCGCCGGTGAAAACCCGTCGAGGAACCAGGCATCGGCTTCCAGCATCGCCTGCGGCAGTGTTTCGGTGATCTCACCGACATGAAGCACCAGCCGGACACCGTCCTGTGGCCAGACAAGCTCGCGCACGCCGCGCGCGCCATCCGGCCAGTGGGATACAAGCTGTCCGGCGAGTTCCGCCAGCTCCGGCCAGGCTGAAAGCGCCCGGGCCGCATCGCTGGCGAGAAGGGGAAAGCCTTCGAAGCTGACAAAATTCAGCCAGGCCGACGGCGACGGCCGCGACCGGCGCCAGAGCTGCCAGGTCGCAAGGAAGTTCAGCCCCGTGCCGAACCCCGTCTCGCCGACCGTGAAGCGTGTCCGTCCGACCCAGCCGTCCGGCAGGCCGCAGCCAGCCAGGAAAACGGCCCGCGCTTCCTCCAGCCCATCCCCGGCCGTGAAATAAACGTCACCATGGCGCGTATCGATCGGCGTCCCATCGGGCTTCCAGTCCAGGGCGGGAGTTCGGGGAAGGCGTGGCATGGCGAGATTCTGGCTCCCGGCGGCAATGGGAAGGGACCCGGATGACGGGCCCGGGGCCAGGCGGCGAACACCCGGCCGGGCCCTCGACACCAATGATTAAACTCATGGCGCCAGACTTGGAAGCGATGGACCTTCTTGACGACTTTCTTGCCCATATCGGCCAGGCGCGCCGGTTGTCTCCGCACACTGTGGAGGCCTATCGCCATGACCTGTCGGCATTTCTCGGCTTCCTGACCGGGCATCTGGGCGACGCCCCGGATACAGCGGCGTTTGCCGGCCTCGGCGCGCGCGACATCCGCGCTTTCCTCGCCCGGCGCCGCGGTGAGGGCCTTTCGGACGGGTCGATTGCGCGCGCGCTTTCGGCGATCCGCACATTCTATGACTGGCTGGAGCGCGCTCACGGCGTTTCCAATGCCCAGATTGCCCTCATGGAGGGCCCGTCGCGGCCGGGCCGGCTGCCGCGGCCGGTCTCCCTGCCGGCCGCGAAAGAGCTCATTGACCGAGCCGAGGCGGGCGATCAGCCGGCCTGGGTCGGCGCGCGCGATGGCGCCTTGCTCCTCATGCTCTACGGAGCGGGGCTGCGCATTTCCGAGGCGCTGTCCCTGACCGGGCGCGACCTGCCGGCGCCGGAACGCCTGCGCATTCGCGGCAAGGGCGACAAGGTGCGGATTGTCCCGCTGATTCCGACCGTGCGCGAGGCGCTCGATACCTATGGAGCGCTCGTGCCGTTTCATGTTCCGGACGAGGAGCCACTCTTCCGTGGACTGAGGGGCGGCCCGCTCCGCCCACGGATCATTCAGCGCAAACTGCAGCAGCTTCGCGGCGCACTTGGTCTGCCGGATACGGCGACGCCGCATGCGCTACGCCATGCCTTTGCCACGCATCTTCTGGCCAATGGGGCCGATCTGCGCGCGATTCAGGCATTGCTCGGTCATGCCAGCCTCTCTACGACACAGGTTTACACCGGTGTGGATGGCGCACATCTCAGTGCGGTTCACGCCTCGGCCCATCCGCGGGGCAACTGAGCGCGGTCTTGCCGGTCTGGAAGGGACGCGGCCGGCTCACCCGGAAGGGGCGGCCGGCCGCGGGACATGACGCAAGGCATGCGGGTCAACTGAGGGGAAGAGCACATGCCTCAGGAGCCATGTCGTCTGTATGGCTCTATTGCGCGGAAACGCTCGGACCTTTCAGCGAATAGACCGCCGTGCCGCGCCGCGCTTCAAGCGTGAGGTGGCCCGCCTGGCCGGCCAGGCGCGCCCGATAAAGCCGCGGCGCCAGTCCGCGGGCCAGCTGGCGGCCCTCGGAGTCCTCGATGCGCCAGCCCTCCAGCCGGAATGCCGGATCGGCGAATTCGACCGGGATCGGCGTCATGGCCGGCAGATCTACCGGCAAGGGCGCCGCAAGCTCGCCATCGACCCGGGAAAAGACCTGCACCGCATAGAGACGGCCATTGCCTTGCGCCAGGCCGAAGCCGGTATGCGTAAAGGCGTCCCGGAAGAGATTGTTCCGGCTCGTCTCGTCAGCGATGAGCGCATTGTAGATGTCCGGCGCGCTGCCATCGGCTTCAATCACCGTGATGTTCGCACCGCTCGCGCCGAAGACGAGCTGGCGACCCATGGCGCGGATCCGGTCTTCATGCCCGCGCCCTTCGAGGTCCTCATGAGCGGCATAGCCGCGCGCCGCCATATCGAGGGCATGCATCTGCGCGGCCGCATCCAGGCTGACATGCCGGATCTGCGGCGCCAGCGCGTTCTTCTCTCGCATCCGCTGGGTCAGACGATGCACATCCTCGGCCTTTGCCTCAAGGCCGCTCTCGGCGCGTTGATCCAGGCAGGCATTCGCCTCGGCAACGAAACCGGCAAGGTCTCCGGCATAGCCATCATCGAGCTCACATGCGCTTGCGGGCACCGGTTCGGCACTGTCTGCGCTGGCTGTGATCGGGGTCGCCAGTGCCGCGAAGGCCAGCACCGAAATCGACCAATGTTTGTCATAAAACTGTAACATAAGGCCGAGGATTGTTGTGTGACAGTTTTATGTCAACCAAAAATGCTCCCGTTTCGGACGATTATTTAATCCGTATACGAACGGTTTGTGCGGAAGCTACGGGTTTTCAAAGGCTTGCAAACACGGCCGATTCCGGGCCGAAGACAAAAAAAGGCCGCCCGAAGGCGGCCTTTCACGAACTGGAGAGGGGTTGGCGACTCGGCTCAGGCCTCGCCCGCGCCTTCGCCGGCCAGCTCCTTGCCCGATTCCTGGTCAACCACCTTCATGGACAGACGCACCTTGCCGCGCTCGTCGAAACCCATGAGCTTGACGAAGACCTTGTCACCTTCCTTTACGACATCGGACGGGTGCTTCACGCGCTCCTCGGCCATCTGCGAGACATGCACGAGGCCGTCGCGCGGGCCGAAGAAGTTCACGAAGGCGCCGAAATCCTTCACCGACACGACCGTGCCTTCATAGATTTCGCCGACTTCCGGCTCTGCCGTCAGTTCGCGGATGCGCTTGATGGCCGCGTCGATCGACTTCCGGTCGAGCGCCGAAATCTGCACCGACCCGTCATCCTCGATATTCACCTTGGCGCCCGTGGAATCGACAATCTCGCGGATCGTCTTGCCGCCCGAGCCGATGACTTCACGGATCTTGTCGACCGGCACCTGGATCATTTCCATTTGCGGGGCGTGTTCCGAAAGGCTCTCACGGCTGGTGTTCAGGGCCTTGGCCATCTCGTCGAGAATATGCATCCGCCCACCCTTGGCCTGGTCGAGCGCCGTCTGCATGATCTCGCGCGTGATACCGGCAATCTTGATGTCCATCTGGAGAGAGGTCACGCCCGCTTCGGTGCCGGCAACCTTGAAGTCCATATCGCCGAGATGGTCCTCGTCCCCGAGAATGTCCGACAGGACGGCCACACCGTCATCTTCCTTGATCAGCCCCATGGCAATGCCGGAAACGGGCCGGGAAATCGGCACGCCGGCATCCATCATCGCCAGCGAACTGCCGCACACGGTCGCCATGGAGGAGGAGCCATTGGACTCCGTGATCTCCGAAACGAGGCGCAGCGTGTAGGGGAAGTCCTCATCCTTGGGCAGAACAGCGCGCAGGGCCCGCCAGGCAAGCTTGCCATGGCCGGTCTCGCGCCGGGAGGTTCCCCCCATGCGGCCCGTCTCGCCGACCGAATAGGGCGGGAAATTGTAGTGCAGCATGAAGCGCGACTTGTAGGTGCCGTGCAGGGCGTCGATGAACTGTTCATCGTCGCTGGTGCCCAGCGTGGCGACACAGAGCGCCTGTGTTTCCCCGCGCGTGAACAGGGAGGAACCATGCGTGCGCGGCAGGACACCGGCCTCGGCCACGATCGGGCGGACATCCGCAAGGCCGCGCCCGTCGATCCGCGTCTTTGTCTTGAGGATCGCCCCGCGCACGACAGCCGCCTCGGCGGCCTTGAAGGCGGACTTGAAGACCAGGGGATCCATGCCGTCCGGCTTGTCCTCGGTCGCGACCAGCTCGGCGGCGGCCTTTTCACGGGCCGCGCCGACCGCGTCCTGGCGCTCGAGCTTGTCGGTGATCCGGTAGGCTGCCTCGATATCCTTGCCCACCAGTTCCTGGATGGCGGAAAGCTCCTGCGAGAGGTCCTCCGGTTCGAAATCGAAGGGTTCATTGGCGGCCTTCTCGGCCAGGTCGATGATCGCGTCGATCACCGGCTGCATCGCTTCGTGGCCGGCCATCACGGCGCCCAGCATCACCTCTTCGGAAAGCTCCTGCGCCTCGGACTCGACCATCATCACCGCATCGGCCGTGCCGGCGACGACCAGGTCGAGCTCGGACTCCTCGAGATCCTCGACCATCGGATTGACGAGATATTCGCCGTCCTTGTAGCCGACCCGCGCCGCACCGATGGGACCCAGGAAGGGGGCCCCCGACAGCACCAGCGCCGCGGAGGCGCCGATCATGCCGAGAATGTCGGGATCGTTCTCGAGGTCATAGGACACGGCGGTGAGGATGACCTGCACCTCATGCTTGAAGCCTTCCACGAAAAGCGGGCGGATCGGCCGGTCGATCAGACGCGAGGTCAGCGTCTCCTTTTCGGTCGGCCGGCCCTCGCGCTTGAAGAAGCCGCCGGGAATCCGGCCCGAAGCATAGAATTTTTCCTGGTAGTTCACCGTCAGCGGGAAGAAGTCCTGGCCCGGCTTGGCCTGCTTCTGGAAAACGGCGGTGGCGAGGACCGTGGTGTCCCCATAGGTGACGAGCACGGCCCCGTCGGCCTGCCGGGCCATGCGCCCGGTCTCGATCGTCAGCGTGCGGCCGGCCCATTCCAGCGACACAGAGTGTTTGTCGAACATGCGTTTCGTCTTTCATTGGCATACGAAAAACCCGCCGGCCCCCATGGCGCGGCGGGTCTGATCGGGCCCGCTAGCGGCGGATGCCCAATTCACTGATGAGGTTGCGGTATCTCTCCTCATCCTTGCGCTTGACATAATCAAGCAGCTTGCGGCGCGAGGCCACCATTTTCAGCAGGCCCCTGCGCGAATGATTGTCCTTCGCATTGGTCTTGAAGTGCTCGGTCAGGTTGGTGATCCGTTCGGTCAGGATGGCCACCTGCACTTCGGGGCTGCCGGTATCGCCCTCTTCACGGGCGAATTTCCGGATCAGTTCGGTCTTGCGTTGCGGTGTGATCGACATCGTCAACAGGTCTTTCATCTGCGCCCATCGGGCGTGTTGCTGTCAGGCCCGCGAGGGGCGGTCTTTCGGGGAGGGCGACAGATGTTCAGCGCGGGCCGGGATGTCGTCCAGCACCGGCTAGCATCCGTTGCTCGCCTCGGCCCCGGGGCTATCGCATTTTTTGCCTGTCCTGGGAAGGGGGGAAGGAAGTCATTCCAGCCTCGCCAGGCCGGCCAGCTCCTGCGACGGGCAGGGGTCGCCGCCGGGCTCGGTCGTGCGGGCCGTGTCCTCGAGCGCCCCGCGCGCCGTGTCGAAATCCAGTTCGCGGATCGCCTCATACTGGTGCAGGAAAACATGTCCGCTCAGTTCGTCGAGGAAATCGGTGCGTCTGAGACGATCCATGACGGGGCCCTTCACCTCCGACAGGTGCAGGGTCACGCCGGCATCCTTCAGGCGATGATTGATCGCTTCGAGACTTTCCAGCCCGCTGGCATCGATATGGTTCACCGCCGGGCACATGAGGATGAGATGCTCCAGGTCCGGCCGGGCGCCGAGAATGCAATAGATCGTATCCTCCAGGAAACGCGCATTCGCGAAATAGAGGCTCTCATCGATGCGGACGGTCAGCACCCGCGGCGAGGTCACGACGCGATGGCGGTTCACATTGCGGAAATGATGCGTGCCGGGGACCTGCCCGACAATCGCGAAATGCGGGCGCGAGGTGTTGTAGAGATGCAGGAAGAGCGACAGCGCGACACCGGTCGTGACGCCGAGTTCCACGCCGGCACCAAGCGTGACGAGTATGGTCGCGGCCATGGCGGCGAAATCGCTTTTCGAATAGCGCCAGGTCGTGCGCACCGCCTTCAGGTCAACGAGGGTAAGAACCGCCACGATGATCGTCGCGGCGAGGACCGCCTGGGGCAGGTAAAACAGGAGCGGGGTGAGGAAGACGGTCGCCAGCCCGATCCCGATGGCGGTCAGCGCGCCCGCCGCCGGGGTCTGCGCGCCGGCATCGAAATTCACCGCCGAACGCGCCAGCCCGCCGGTGACCGGATAACCGCTGGACACACCCGCCGCGAGGCTCGCCGCGCCCAGGCCGATCAGCTCCTGGTTCGGATCGACGCGCTGGCGCTTCTTGGCGGCAAGAGTCTGGGCGACCGAAACCGATTCCACGAAGCCGATCAGGGCAATCAGCGCCGCCGAGCCGGCCAGCTGGCGCCAGACCTGTGCGTCAAAGGCCGGAAGGCCGATCTCCGGCAGGTCGCGCGGCACGTCGCGAAGAATGGCAACGCCGCGGTCCTCCAGGCCAAGGCTCCAGACCGCCAGTATGCCTGCAATCACCGCGAAGACGGGCCCTGTGCGCGCAAGGATCGTCGCCGCCTGTTCGCTGAGCCCGGCCCCTTTCAGGAGACTCTTGAACCGCCCCCTCACCCAGAACAGGAAAGCCAGCGAGCCCCCGCCCACGACCAGTGTCGGAAGATTGGTGTCGGGCAGGTGAATGACCAGCGAATGGGTGATCTCGACGAGATTGTGGCCATGCGCCTCGATCCCGAGGATATGCTTGAGCTGGGAAGCGGCAATGATGATTCCGGAGGCGGTGATAAAGCCCGAGATCACCGGATGGCTGAGGAAATTGGCGAGAAATCCCATCCTGAACAGGCCCATGACCAGGAGGATAAGCCCCGAAAGCAGGGCGAGGATCAGTGCGGCCTGGACATAGGCTTCGCTGCCCGGCGCGGCGATCCGCCCGGCAGCTGCGGCTGTCATCAGCGAGAGGATCGCGACCGGCCCCACGGCCAGGGTCCGGCTGGTGCCGAAAAGGGCATAGGCAACCAGGGGCAGGATCGAGGCATATAGCCCGACCTGCGGGGGCAGGCCGGCCAGCAGCGCATAGGCCAGCGATTGCGGGATGAGCATGATCGTCACGATCAGCGCCGCGACGGAATCATTCAGCAAAGTGGAGGCGCGATAGTCGCGCCCCCATTCGAGCACCGGAAAGAACCGTGACAATGTTCGCAGCATGACGCGCCTCCCGCCCGGGCGGACCTGGCCGCCGCCCCGGCCTGCCTATCAGAGCGCGTCGAGCGGGATCTTGATATAGCGCTGGCCATTATCCTCGGGCGGGGGCATCTCGCCGGCGCGCATGTTGATCTGTATCGAGGGCAGGATGAGGCGCGGCATGCCGAGGGTCGCATCGCGGGTCTCGCGCATGTTGACGAATTCGTCTTCGCTCACCCCGTCATGGACATGGATATTGTTTGCCCGTTCCTCGGCCACGGTGGTCTCCCAGCGATACTCGTCCCGGCCGGGCGCCTTGTAGTCATGGCACATGAACAGCCGGGTCTCCGGCGGCAGGGCGAGGACCTTCCGGATCGAACGGAAAAGCGTGCGGGCATCGCCGCCGGGAAAGTCGCAGCGCGCGGTGCCGAAATCCGGCATGAAGAGCGTGTCGCCGACAAAGGCCGCATCGCCGATCACATAGGTCATGCAGGCGGGCGTATGGCCGGGCGTGTGCATGGCATGGGCTTCCAGTTCACCAATCCTGAACACGTCGCCGTCCCGGAAAAGATGGTCGAACTGGCTGCCATCGCGCTGAAACTGCGTGCCGGCATTGAAGATCTTGCCGAAAACATCCTGGACGGTCGTGATCTCGCTGCCGATGGCCAGCTTTCCGCCCAGCGTCTCCTGGATGTAGGGCGCTCCGGAGAGATGGTCGGCATGGACATGGGTTTCCAGGATCCATTCCAGGCTGAGGCCCTGCTCGCGGATATAGGCAATGATTTCGTCGGCCGAGTCCTTGCTGGTGCGCCCGGAGGCGGGATCATAATCCAGCACGCTGTCGATGACCGCGCAGGCCTTTGTGGCCGGATCGGTCACGACATAGCTAACGGTGAAAGTCGGCTCGTCAAAGAAGGCCTGAACATGGGGCTTCTGCATTTTCGACTCCGTCACAATTCGGGTTGAACCTTGCATTTTAGAGTATTCTAAAATGCCTCGATTTCAATCCGGGTGCGACAAACAGGCTACCGTTTCAGGCAGCCGAGACATTTGACGTGGTCGGACAGAGAATGGCGCACACCTCTTCATGCGTTGACACCTCGCGCAACTTGTCACGAATACTCGACTGGCGCAGCGCCCGGCTGACCTGGGCCAGCGCCCGAAGATGATCGGCCCCGGACGCCAGCGGTGCCAGCAGCATGAAGACGATATCGCAGGGGCGCTCGTCAATCGCGTCGAAATCGACGCCTTCCTTTAGACGCAGATAGGCGCCGATGGGAGCGCTGACCTGTTTCAGGCGCGCATGGGGGATCGCCACACCGTCGCCAACGCCGGTGGACCCGAGTTGCTCACGTTCCATGACCGCATCGACGATCTCGCGCGCACTCACGGTTTCCCCGAGCTTGCCGGCCAGCGCCTCGGCCAGAAGCAGGATAGCCTGCTTGCGGCTCGAAGCGTCGGCAAGTGGGAGAATCACCCCGCCATTCAACAGGGAAGAAAGATCGATAGCCATGACGGATTCCCGGTCGGCGCGTATTCGTGCGCATTCAGCTGGTTTCGGCCACGCCGGGATCAACCCAGCCGATATGGCCATCTGGACGGCGGTACACCATGTTCAGCCCATTATGCCTTGCATTGCGAAACATCAAGGCTGGAGCCTCCCCGAGCTCGAGCTGCATGACGGCTTCCGAAACGGTCATGGTGCGGATCGAGGCGTTTCCTTCCGCCACGGTCAGCGGTCCCTGATCGGCGCCATTCTCCTGAGAGAGCGCTTCGTCTGCCTCGTCGAGAGCTTCCTCCTCGTTCGCCTGCAGAATGAAGGCGCTTGCCGGTTCGCTTGGCATGGGCTGGCGGCCCGGGCGGTGATGGTCTTTCAGGCGACGCTTGTAGCGGCGCACGCGTTTCTCGATCTTGCCGAGGGCGCCTTCTACCGCGCCATAGGGTTCATCGCCCTGGTTGACTGCGTGAAGGATGATCCCGGAGGGCAGATGCACATTCAAGTCAACCTCGAACAGATACCCCTCCTTCGTCACGGTCACATGGGCATCGCCTGACCGGTCGAAATACTTGGTAACGGCCGCTTCCAGACCCGCGGAGATCCGCTCCTGCAGGGCCTCGCCCAACTGCATGTTCTTGCCGGCGATCTTGATCTGCAATTTGGTACTCCGTGTCTGCGATATGACGCCCGGCATGGTGCGCCGAAAACGGGAAAAACGCAAAACCCGGCGCCCATGAGCCCGGGGCGGCTCAGGCGCTCTGCTGCATTCGCCGCCGGCGCTGCACAGAGGAGGGAATATTGAGGCTTTCGCGATACTTGGCCACGGTACGGCGGGCGATGTCGACACCATAGCCGGTGAGGATCTCGACGATCTGGTCGTCGGACAGGACATTGGCGGCGGTTTCCGTCTCGATGAGCCCCTTGATCCGGTGGCGCACCGCCTCGGCCGAATGCGCATCGCCGCCGCCGGTGGACGGGATCGCGGCGGAGAAGAAATATTTCAGTTCGAATAGACCGCGCGGCGTCGACATGTATTTGTTGGATGTCACCCGGCTGACGGTGGATTCATGCATCTCGATCGCATCGGCAACCTGTTTCAGGTTGAGCGGGCGCAGATGCGCCACCCCATGGGCGAAGAATGCATCCTGCTGGCGCACCAGTTCGCTGGCCACTTTCAGGATCGTGCGCGCGCGCTGGTCGAGCGACTTGATCAGCCATGTCGCATTGGCCGCACACTCGGAAATGAAATCCCTGTCATTCTCGCGCATGGGCAGGGCCGACACCTCGGCATAATAGGCCTTGTCCATGAGAACGCGCGGCAGCGTCTCCGAATTCAGCTCCACCGCGAAACGCCCGTCCGGCAGCTCGCGCACGAACACGTCCGGGGCGACCGCCACGGCGGTATCGCTGGCAAAGCCGGCGCCGGGGCGCGGGGTCAGTTCGCGCAATTCCTCGATCATGTCGCGCACATCGGCCTTGTCGACGGCGCAGATCGCGCTCAGCGCCTGCAGGTCGAACTTCGCCACCAGGTCGAGATTCTCGACCAGCGCCGCCATGGCCGGATCGTGGCGGTCACGCTCCTGGAGTTGCAGGCGCAGGCATTCGGGCACCGAGCGGGCCATCGCCCCCGTCGGGTCGAAGCCCTGGCAGAATTCCAGGACCCGCAGGACCGTCGCTTCATCGGTGCCCAGTGCGGCCGCGACCTCTGCGGGTTCGGCCCGGCAATAGCCGCCCTCGTCAGTCTCATCGATGAGGCGGGCCGCGATCAGCCGCTCGGCCGGGTCCAGGCCGGCCAGGTTGAGCTGGCTCAGCAGATGGTCTCGCAGGGTGGTTTCGCCGGTCGCGACGCCCTCGAAATCGAAATTCTCGCCGTTTCCGCCCGCGCCGACGCCCGACCAGTCGGTCTGCGCCGAGGGCCCGCTCGCCGCGCTGGTATCAGAACCGGTAGCGCCCTCGAAGACATCCTCGCTGGGCGCATCCAGCGCCTCGCGCGCCTCGTTCAGGCCGCTCGTTTCATCGAGTGTCAGGCTGTCGCGCCGCGATTCCGCTTCGTCGCCGGACCGATCGCCGCCCTCCTCGCCGTCGCCGGCCTTCAGGAGCGGATTGCGCTCGATTTCGGCTTCGACGAATTCGGCCAGCTCGATATTGGACAATTGCAGCAGCTTGATCGCCTGCTGAAGCTGGGGGGTCATGACCAGAGACTGGCTCTGGCGAAGATCAAGGCGCTGATTGATGCTCATGGGTCTATGCCGCAAACCTGTCGCCAAGATAAACGCGCCGCACTTCTTCATTGCGCAGCACCATTTCGGGAGGCCCGTCAAACAGGACCTCGCCATCATACATCACATAGGCGCGATCGACGATCTCCAGTGTCTCGCGAACCTGATGGTCGGTGACGAGGACACCGAGGCCGCGTTGCTTCAGGTAGCGGACCAGGTCGGAGATGTCCGAGATCGCCAGCGGGTCGATCCCCGTAAAGGGTTCGTCGAGCAACATGAAACTCGGCCGCGAAGCCAGTGCGCGCGCAATCTCGACACGTCGGCGCTCGCCGCCCGATAGCGAGGTGGCCGACTGCTCGCGCAGGTGCGCGATATGCAGTTCCTCGAGCAGCGCATTGACCTGTTCAGCCCGCCGGGCGCGGTCCTTCTCGAACAGTTCGACCACGGCCATGACATTTTCCTCGACGCTCATGCCGCGGAAGATGGAAGCCTCCTGAGGCAGGTAGCCCATGCCCAGGCGCGCACGCTGATACATCGGGAGCGCCGTCACATCCTCGCCGTCGATCCGGATGGTGCCCGAATCGGCGCCGATCAGGCCCATGATCATGTAGAAACAGGTGGTCTTGCCGGCGCCGTTGGGACCGAGGAGGCCCACAATCTCGCCGCGGGAGAGGCGAACGGAGACATCGCGCACGACCTGGCGCTTCCCGAAGCTCTTGCCGAGCGCCTCGACAACCAGACCTTCCGCGCTGTCAGTCATCATCGTCTCCTCACCGCGGCGGGGCCGCCTTGCGATCATGGTCTAGCCCGGCCTTGCTTAAGATCGCTTTAGGCGGACCCGTCAATTTCTCCCGACCTGCAGGGGCCTTATTCCTCCCGGCCGGCCGCCGCGGATTCCGGCTCGGCCTCGCCGTTCGGGATGATCAGCATCTGCACGCGGCCCTCGCCGCCGCGCAGCGTCGAGCGTCCTTCGGGCACATTGATCACCAGCCTTTCCCCGCGCGCGACATCCTCGCCGCGCACAAGCACGACCTCCCCGGTCAGCGTGATCGTCTCGCTCGCGGCGTCATAGCTGCCCGAATTGCCGGTCGCCTTCAGGTCCGGCGTGATGTAATAGACATTACCATCGGCGAGCATTTTCTCGATCTCGCCGAAGCCGCCGCCAATACCGGCCTGCGGGCCGCCCTGCCGGCTGGCATAATTGAGTGTGACCTTGTCGGCGCGCAGGCGCGCATCGCCCTGGATGATATCAACATTGCCGATGACGACGACGCGCTGCTCGCGCTCATAGACCGAGGAATTGTCGGCATTCACACGGATCGGGCCGCCTTCGGAGGACAATTGCCCCATGGCCGGCGGCACGACGGCGCACAAACCGGCCATGAGGCCCGCCGCGCGCAGGATTGAACTAGCCTTCATTGAGATCATCACCCTCGTCTTGGCCCTCGCCTGGCGGCGTCGGCTCCGCTGCGGGCGCCTCTGCCTGTGTGTCTTCCGGGACGAATGTGATCTCCACATTTCCCCGGAATTTGATGACATCCCCATTCTCGAGAATCTCATAACTGTCGGAACGAATATCACCGACCGGACCGTATCCCCGCAAGGGCTCGAGACCCTCGATCCGCGCCTCGCTGACATGGAAGCGCGCCTCGCTGGTGCGGAAACGGTATCCGGCTGCGTCTTCCACGCGCACATCCCTGTAAAGATCCAGCGTTTCCGTCACCCGGTTGTAAACGCCCTCCGGCGCGGTCACCTCGCTGCCGATATCATCGACAAGCCTCGGATTGACCAGGTCGATGACATTCTCGTCCGCGCGCCGGCGCTGGGCACTGTCAGCCGTGATCACATAGGCCCGCCCTTCCCCGTCCCGGCCGGTGAAGCGCGGATTGATCATGGTCACGATCTCGTTGGACCGGAAGGCCTTTCGTTCGCCCGACAGCCCGGCCACGGCATTGCGAACCACGTGACCGGCCAGAAGGCCGATCGAGATCGCCGCGCCGGCCACGAAAACCATCCTCATCAGCCGGACCAGGTCCGAGCGCCGGCGCGCCTGCTCCAGGGTGAGCTGGCGCCTCGGGGCCCAGGCGAAATCGCCGGGATTGGCTGTGTCTCGGGCGCTCATGACTCTTTGTCGTTGTCAGTCCGCTAAAATGGATCGTGATCAGTCCTTAGACAAACATGGCCGGTTGCGAAAGCGGTGATAGGATGACGCTTTGGTCAGGTGCCGGCAGGCCTCCGCCGTCAGCCGCCATGCGAGAAAATGTCGCTATGGGCCCAGCCGGCCAGGTCCAGATCGGCCCGAATGGGCAGGAATTCGAAGCAGGATTGCGCCAGCGACAGGCGGTTCTCCCGGGCCAGCATCGCTTCAAGCCCGTCCTTGATGGCGTGCAGGTGGAGCACGTCCGCGGCCGCATATTCAAGCTGGGCCTCGCTCAGCGTCTGCGCGCCCCAGTCCGAGCTTTGCTGGGCCTTGGACAGGTCGATCCCGGCAATCTCGCGCGCGACATGCTTGAGGCCATGCTGATCGGTATAGGTGCGCGCCAGCTTCGAGGCGATCTTGGTGCACCAGACCGGCGCGCAGGTGATGCCCAGCCAGTGTTTCATCATTGCAATGTCGAAACGGCCATAGTGAAAGATCTTCAACCGCTGCGGGTCGCCGAGCAGCGACTTGAGACGGGGGCAATCATAGCTGCGTTCGAGATGCACGATATGGGCCTGGCCATCGCCGGCGGACATCTGCACCACGCACAGCGCATCACGAAAGGGATCGAGCCCCATGGCCTCGGTGTCGACGGCGATTTCGCGGCCCAGATCAACACTGTCGGGCAGGTCACCCTTATGAAAGAAAATATCGCTCAAGACCCTTGAACTCCACGCAGATTTGCTTCTTGCAGTCCGATCTTATGCCGAAACATCCCCCGATCGGCCAGAGGCATGAGCGATCCGCAAGGGAATTTTTCCCCGTCCGCGGGTGGCGCGAGCCCGGCCGGCTACCTAGTATCCTCTGTCAATGGAGGCGGCGATGACGACCACCAACACCGCGCAGGCCGAGGCGCCGGATGCCCATGCTGGAGACTACCGCCAGGTGCGTGACACCACAAAGCAACTCGCCGAGGGCTTGTCCGACGGCGATGCGACGGTCCAGTCGATGCCCGATGCCAGTCCGGCCAAGTGGCACCTGGCCCATACAAGCTGGTTTTTCGAGACCTTCCTGCTCCGCCCGCACCTTCCGGGCTATAACGTCTTCGACGAGACCTATGCCTATCTGTTCAATTCCTATTATGAAGGCGCCGGCGAGCGTCATGACCGCCCCCGGCGCGGCCTGATTACCCAGCCTTCGCTCGACGAGGTGATGGTCTATCGCGGGCATGTCGATGCGGCGATGGAAGAGCTGCTTGCGGCGGGCGCGACGCGCAAGCTTGAGGAGCTCACCCGGCTGGGCCTGCACCATGAGCAACAGCATCAGGAATTGTTCCTGACCGATATCCTGCACCTTTTCGCGCAGAACCCCCTGAAGCCGGCTTTCCGCGATCCGCGCCCGCTGGCCCTGAACGCGGCCGCAGATGAGGTGCCGGACTGGTTCGACTATCCCGGCGGCATTGTCGAGATCGGCCATGATGGCGGCGGCTTCGCCTTCGACTGCGAGACCCCGCGCCACGAGGTTCTGCTGCGCCCGTTCCGGCTGGCCAGCCGGGCGGTCACGAATGCCGAATGGATCGCCTTCATCGAGGACGGGGGCTACGAAAACGCGTCCCTGTGGCTGTCCGACGGTATCGCGGCAGTGCGCGAACAAGGCTGGTCGGCGCCACTTTACTGGCACAAGCAAGACGGCCAGTACTGGTCGATGACGCTGCGCGGCGATCAGCCTGTCGATCCGCACGCGCCGGTCTGCCATGTCAGTTACTACGAGGCCGAAGCCTTCGCTGCCTGGGCCGGCAAACGCCTGCCGACAGAGGCCGAGTGGGAATTCGCCGCGGCAAGCCGCCCGGTCTCGGGCAATTTTGCCGGATCGGGCCGCTTGCGGCCCTCGCCCCAGACGGTCGATGGCGCCGCGGGGCCGGCCGGCCTGTTCGGCGATGTCTGGGAATGGACCGGCAGTGCGTTCCTGCCCTATCCCGGCTTCCAGCCCCTCGGAGGCACGGTCGGGGAATATAATGGCAAATTCATGAGCGGTCAGATGGTCCTGCGGGGCGGCAGCTGCGCCACGCCCGACGGTCATGTGCGCGCCAGCTACCGGAATTTCTTCCCGCCGGACACGCGCTGGCAGTTCTGCGGCCTCCGGCTGGCGGAAGACGCCTGATGGGGCATGATTTTCTGCAGACCGCCGACCCGGCCTTCATCGAGAATGTGCGCACGGGCCTGGCACAGGCGCCGAAAGTGCTGTCATCGCGCTGGCTCTATGACGAGGCCGGATCCCGGCTTTTCGAGGAAATCACGCAGCTTCCCGAATACTATCCCACGCGCACCGAGACGGCGATCTTCAGGACACATGCCGGCGAGATGGCCGCGGCTGCCGGGCCGCGTGCCGTGCTTGTCGAGTATGGCGCCGGCGCGGCGGTAAAGACGCGGATCCTGCTGGACGCCCTTGAGGCGCCCTGCGCCTATGCCCCGCTCGATATTTCCGGAGAATTTCTCGAAACGGCCGCCGACGGGCTGCGCGCCGATTATCCCGGGCTGGAGATATTTCCCGTGACCGCGGACTTCATGACACCGACCGATCTTTCGAGCCTGCCCGACTGCGGCGGACGTCAGGTCGGTTTTTTCCCGGGCTCGACGATTGGCAATCTCACCAATGACCAGATCGTCACCTTCCTGTCCGAGGCGCACCGCGCGCTGGGCGATGATGCGCGCTTCCTGCTGGGGGCCGATCTTCGCAAGTCGCCGGACATACTGGTGCCGGCCTATGACGATTCCAGCGGGGTGACCGCCGCGTTCAACCTCAATCTCCTGCGGCGCATCAATCGCGAGCTGGGCGGCGATTTCGACCTTTCGGCCTTTGCCCACGAGGCGCGCTGGAACGAGGCCGAAAGCCGGATCGAGATGCACCTCGTCAGCCTTTGCGACCAGGTGGCGCAAGCGGCCGGACAGCGTTTCGTCTTCAGGGCCGGAGAGACGATCCGCACGGAGATCTCGCGCAAGTTCGAGGCGCCCGCGCTGGATGCGCTTGCGAATGAAAGCGGCTGGCAGGTGCAGCGCACATGGCAGGATGAGGCGGGATTTTTCTGCGTGGCGCTGCTCTCCTGACATTCGCCCACGTTGACAGGAGGCGGGCTTCTGGTCCTTAACTTTCCGGTAAGGGGGCAGAACCGGACGGGGACCGGATCATGGCGACAAGGAGCAATAGTCAGTCCCGCCCCGGGGCCTCACGGCGCCGGAGCGGTGCTTTGGGCAAGGTAAGGGATGTGCCGATCGGCGTTCTGGTCGGGCTTGGGATATTCGCCATTCTTCTCGCGCTCGCCGGCTGGCTCGTGGTGCTTGGCCCACAGGAAACCGGCCTTGGCCGGGTCGAGGAGGCGCTTTACCGCGCCATATCGGTCAACACGCTGTCGGAAATCTATTCCCGGCCCATAAGCGTCCAGGCCGATAACCCGCCGCCACCGGCTTACGGTATCGTTTTGCTCATGACGGCCCGCTGGGTGGGCGTTGTGGTCTTTTTCCTGACACTGGCCACGGTGGTGTTACGCCTTTTCTCGCAGAATCTTCTGACCTGGCGCGCACGGACCCGGTTCAGCCATCATATCGTCATCATCGGCGATCGTGAATTTGCCCGCCGGACGGCCGAGGAGGCCGTGCACAAGGGGCTTGAAGTGGTCCATTTCACGCCGGGTGGCCAGGAACTGGTGCGCGACGGCATCCTGACGCTCGACAGCGATATGGGCCTTTCGGAAATGCTGCGCCTGTCAGCGGCCCACAGGGCGCGCTCGGTCGTCTTTGCCCTTGAAGACAATGCCGAGAGCGCCAGCCTTGCTCGCCAGGTTTTCGACATGCCGGGTTTTTCCGCGGCTGCCGAACGCGCCCTCGGCCCGCACCTGTTCGTCTTCGTTGATGATGACTGGTTCGAACACCGCGAGGAGCTCAATTACGCCTTCCACAAGCTCGGCGATGTCGGTGATGTGGCCAATGACGGGCGACCTGACAGCGTGGTCGAGATTATTTCCGAAAGCCGCTGCGCCGCGCGCGCCGTATTGGGCGCGCATCCGCTTTTCACGCTTCAGGAAGGCGGCCTACAGCACACGCTGCTGGTCGGTTTCGGGGCCATGGGCGAGGCGTTGCTGACGGAGATCTGCGAGACACAGCGCGTCGATCCCGATCGCAGGCAGCATATCACGGTAATCGACCCTGACCCGGCGAGCTGGGAGCGGTTCGAGCGTCGCTGCCCGTATTGGCGCAGCGTTTTCGACGGAGAATTCCTCCCCCGCCGGCTCGACGGACTGGGGGAGGATGTCGGGCCGTTTCTCGATCGCCTGCGCGCGGCGCCGCTCACCGCGGCCTTCGTGGCGACCGGCGAGAGGGAAAATTCGACCATGAATGCTGCGCGCCTGAAACAGATCCTCGACAAGCATGCCGATGAGGGACGCCTGCCGGAAAGGGATCTGTGCTTTCCCATCTTTACCTGTGAGCGCGGCGGGGCCGGCGGCGCCGCGCTGCCGGCCCACAGGCAGGTGGAAGCGCTCGCCGGCGGCAGCGTGATGGAACGCCTGGCGATCATCCCCTTCGGCTCCTGGCGGGAAGTCGTGTCCGCCTCGCGCGTCCTGGAGGAAAAGCCCGATAGCGCCGCCTTCCTCATCCACTCGGTGCATAACGCGCTCTACAGTGATGATAAGCCCACGAACTGGAGCTGCGTGCCCGAGGTCAATAGATACTCCAGCCGCTCGGCCGCCAATTTCGTGCCTGCCCTCATCCATGCGGCGGGCTATGACCTCGGCGCCTGGCTGGCCGAAAGCGCGCCTGAACCGCCGAGCGTGAACCATCTTCCCCGGATCGCGCCGGGCCATGTGCTGGCCGAGGGCGCAAGCGAACTGGTCTATCTCGCGCGCCTGGAGCATGCCCGCTGGTGCGCCGAGCGCTGGCTTCGCGGTTTCCGTTTCGACACGGTCAAGGACAAGGAACGCAAGCGTCATCCCGACCTCGTGGCCTTCGAGGCGCTGCCCGACCGCGCGCGCACCTACAATATCCGCTATATCGCGGAGCTTTCCAGCTGGCTGCTGCCTCAGGCGGGCGGCGCGCTTGCCGGTCCGCGGAAAGGCGCCCGGCGGATCATCATGAGGCCGAGCGACATGGGCCGGATGGCCGCGGCCGACCTGCCCGTTCGCGATCATGACGCTGATCGTGTCATCGATACCGAAAAGGACATGGAAGATGCCTGACAAAGCGGCGCGGATCCCGGGTGAGGACGCCAGCCTTGTCCGCCTTGACGGCACGGATGCCCCGGTCTTCACGCCCGGCGAGACCTATATATCGATCGTGATCCGGCGGATCAGCCTGAAACACGGGCGCGGCGGGCTGCGCAAATACGGGCCTTATGTCTATGGCGTCCTTGGACAGACCAGTTTCGACGAGCCCATCGAGCTGGCCGGCGTTTTTTCGCCGGCCCGTGAAGAGGATATTTTCGCGGGCGCCTCGCTCGTGCCCGGCTCACAGGTCGGCGCGCCGGTCGGCCAGGTCGAGGTCCGGCCCGGCCTTGGCCCGATGCAGGCCGAGAGCTTTCGCCGACTCGACCCGATGGTCCTGGTCGATCGCCAGCTTACCCCGCGCATGGTCTATCACGGGGCCGGCCCGATCGAGATCGGCTTCGGCGCGGTGCAGCAAAAGGACCCGCTCGCCGATACGCTCGGCCTGATCGAGGAAGTCGTCAAGTCACCGGTGGCGCAGTTCGTTTCGGCCATCGTGCCGCCCCTCGGCGCGCTAGCGGGCGCGGATCTCACCGGCACGGTGCGCCGGCTTTTCGGGCGCCTGGAACATGAAAAGGGCACTGAAAGGCTCGCGGTGATCTCCACGAACCTTTCGGAACTCATGGGTGGGGACGGACAGCTGCATGCCGGCACATATGCCCTGATCGCCGGGCGGGGACAGGCAGCCGGCCTGCAGTTCGACGAAAAGCGCAAGACGATTGTCGATGCCCAGGGCCGGGAGTTTGTCGATGCGCCCTATGTGGCCTTCGACCTGCAATGTGAAACCACACGCCCGGACTGGGGCAGTGTGCCGGATGTCAATTCCGCCTGGCGCGCGCTGGAGGCCGAGGCGACGGACGGCGATCCGGCGCAGGCGCTGGAGGCGTTCCGCCGCGCGGTCTATCTCTCGCCCGACCTGGTGCCGGAGGATGGCCGGCGACTTCAAAAGGCCGCCCGGCGCAAGATCTCGCCCCTGCTCAGCGGCGCGGAATTCTTCCATATCCCGAAGCTCGGGCGTATCGGCGAGGCGCTCAAATCGACCTATGACGAGGTGATGGCCAGCGAAGTGGGCCGCGCGCGCGACGAATGGGACCGTTTTCATCGCTGCCATGAGGTCATGCGGATCAATGAAGGCGGTTATGTCGATCATCCCGACGATCCCGGCGGGGCGACGAACAAGGGCGTGACGCAGCGCACTTATGAGGCCTGGCGGCGGCGCCAGGGCCTGCCGGCGCGCCATGTGCGCGATATCAGCGAGCCCGAAGTGCTTCAGATCTATTTCGAGGGCTATTGGCGGGCGGGCCATTGCCATCGCATGCCGGGCGATGCCGCCGCGCTCGTCCTGTTCGATGCCTGCGTCAATCACGGGCTGAGGCCGGCGATGAAATTCATCCAGCGCGGGGCCGGCCTGCCGCCGCGCGAGGTCGACGGGCTGTTCGGTCCGCGCACCCTGCGCGCGGTCCAGTCGAGCGATCCGACCCTTCTGATTCAGCGTGCGCTCGATGCGCGCTGGCACTTTTTCGAAAAGATCATGCGGCGCAATCCGCGGCTGGAGAGTTTCCGCGGCGGCTGGCGCGCCCGGGTGGACCGGATGCGCGGTGTCGCCCGCAGTTGGCTGACCGGCCAGGAAAGTGCGGTGGCGCCGCTTCCCGTGCTGAAACCGGAAGGGATCACGCCGCCGGTGCTCAGGGGGATTTCCGGAGCCAGCGCCGCAGCGGGGGAGCCAGGCGAATGACTATCGACACCATGATCGACCCGGCCGAGGAGCGTCGTGAATTCGAAGCGGCGCGCAGCGCTGTCATGATGCTCGGGCGCGAGCAGTCTCGGCTGGATTCCATCGAGACCGTGGCGCGGCTGGTCAGCGAGGCCGACGATCTCGGAGCGGAGGGCGCCGAGGAACTCTTCAATATTGCCAAGGCCCTGCAGAAGCGCCGGGCTTTCGCCCTCTTGCTGGTCCTGTGCCTGCTCGCGCGCCAGTCGGGGCTGGGCTCGGCGAAGCTCCGGCAGCGCGAAGTCCAGGCGCTGATCGAGCTGGGCCGGCTTGAGGAGGCGGTGCGCGCGGCGCGCGCACTTGCCGGGGCCACGGCGTCGGCTGCACCGGACGACCCTCAAGCGAAAGAGGATTACGAGCTCTGGGAGGCGGCCAATGGAAATATCGGGCGGGCCTACAAGCAGGCCTATGTCAATGCGAGCCGGTCGCCGGACGCGCCGCCCCGACCGGATCCGCAGGATTTGAAAGCCGCGTTCGATACGTATTTCAGCGTCTGGGAACGCAACCCCGGCCCCTCGACCACTTACCATGCCATCAATGCGGCCGCGCTGATGATGCGAGGCGTGCGCGATGAGGCCCTTGGCCGTCCGGGCGACTTTTCCTGGGTCGACCGCGAGAAGGCGCGCGAGCTGGCCGAGGCGATATTGCGCATCCATGAGGAGGATCTGCGCGGCGCTCTCTCGCCGGGCGGGGGTGGCGGCACCGATGTCTGGACACTGGCCACCTGCGGGGAGGCTTATCTCGTCCTCGACCTGATGGACGATGCGGCGCTGTGCTACGGCGCCTATGCCGGGCTCAGCACGGCGGATGCGTTCGAAATCGGCTCGTCATTGCGCCAGTTGCAGGAGGTCTGGCAGTTCGAGGGCGGCAACCAGGATGCCGGCGGCAGGTTGGTGCGCCTCCTGAAGACGGCGCTGATAAATCTCCAGACAGCCTCGGGCGGCCCGCCTGCCAATGACATCCAGACCGACAGCGTCGTTCTCAGCCCGACCGAGGCCGGATTGATCCAGCGCGAGCTGGAGGAAAGATCCGGCGCGGAGGCCGACGGGCCGGATGGCTATGAGGCCTATTTCGACAAGCGCGGCTCCACGCGCACCGAAGGCCGCATGATGGATATTCAGCGGATCAGCGGGGCCTTGCGCCGCGCGCAGAGTATCTGTGCGATCGAAGCGCTCTGCGACGGCGAATGGCAGCGCATGGGAACCGGTTTCCTGGTGCGTGGCGAGGCGCTGCACGCGGCCTGGGCCGGTGAGACGCTGATTGTCAGCAACCATCATGTCGTCAGCCAGATGGATGGGGCCCTGTCGAGTTCCTATCGGCGCTGCCGTGCGAATTTCATCGAGTATGACCCCGTGATGCAGGCGGAAAGGGAGTCTCCGGTCCTGTTCGAGGGCGTGCTCTGGCGATCGGGCGAGCGCGCTCATGACGTGGCGGTGATCAGGCCGCGCACGGCCCTGCCAAGGGCGGCCCTGCCGCTGGAGCCTCATGACGTGTCACCCTATTTGCCACCGCGCCCGCATCTCGGCATGGATGGCACGAACATGCATGTCGTGATTCTCGGCTTTCCCGGCGGGGGCGATCTCAGCTTTTCCTATGGTGACGAATTGCTGCTCGACCATGACGCCTGCGATCCGGGCGTTGCCCCCGACCCCGACCGGACGCCGCAGGGCCGGCCGGTGCGCCTGCATTACCGCACGCCGAGCCAGCCGGGCAGCTCGGGCAGTCCCGTCTTCCGGGCCGGCGACTGGAGCCTTGTCGGCGTTCACCATCGCGGCCAGCCCGATTGCCGCCGGCTGGCTCCGCGGGACGGCACGTATGAGGCGAATGAAGGCATCTGGCTGCCCTCGATCATTGCCGCGATCGGCAAGGCCAGCCTGACCGCCGGTGAGGGCGCGCCGACACAGGCCGATCCGCAATCGCCGGATGACACGCCTCAGGCCCCCTCGCCGCAGGGTGAATGGCTCACGCTGCCGGCCTCCGCCTATGGAGCCGTGCAGGGGGTTTTCTCTGATGGCGCCGCGACGCAGGCGCCGCAGGCGGATGAGCATCGCGGGGCGCCGGCCGGGGGCAATATGGTCTTCGGGCGCAGGATCGGCCCGCCGCCGGAACCGGCCGCGCCCCCCGCCCCGGCCATGCCTTCGAAACTGGAGATTCCCGGCCGCGCGGTTGTCATGCCCCAGGACTCCCCGGAAATCTTTCATCGCCACTTGCGGACCGGGAAATTCCATGGCGACCTGGAGACGTTTCGCCTCAAGACTCAGGGTTTCGAAACCGTCATAGGGGACGACAACCGCACCCAGATCCATGAAACGGCCAGCGATCCCTTCCGGATGATCTGCTCGCTGACGGTTCACTGGGCGAACATGGCGCCGACGGCGGGGACGGGTTTCCTGATCGGCCAGCGCATTCTCCTGACAGCCGGCCATTGCGTGTTGCCGGGGCCGGGCTATCCCGACCCGACAGCGATCGAGATCCGTCCCGGTCGGGCCGGGCCGCGAGAGCCTTTCGCCGAAGATCTCGGCCTCGTGCATGCCGAGCGGATCTCGCTGCACGCAAACTGGTCGAATGGCTTCGATCCGCGCTTCGATGTGGGTGCGATTCACCTGAACACGGCCATCGGCGAGGCCCTTGGCTGGTTCCGGGTCGGTGTGCGCAGCCCTGATGAATTGCGCCGGCGCTGGGCTCATGTGACGGGATATCCCGGCGACAAGATCACGCCGCTGGCCTCGGGCGAGGAGCTGTATGCCGCCGAACAGTGGCACCATGCCACGCCCATAAGCGAGGTCCATGACGGGCGTGTGTACTATCCGGCCGACACGTTTGCCGGCCAGAGCGGGGCGCCCGTCTATATCCTGGAGGAAGACGGACGCCCGACTGTTGTCGGTGTCCACGCATACGGGACGGGACCAAATGCTGGCCAGCTCGCCATGGAAAACAATTCGGCGGCCTGGATCGATCCGGCTATGTTGCAGGTCATTTCCGACTGGAGGAGCATTGCATGAGCCGGACAATCGATGAGGCGCGCGTGATGGCGATATCGCGCACCGTGCACGAGGCCGTGCGCGCCTGGGCAGCCGCACATGGACAGGATGGCATTCCCCACTGGAACCGGGCGCCGGCATGGATGAAGGAATCCACGCGCGAAAGCGTCGAATTCACCCTCGCCCATCCCGAAGCGCCGGACAGTTCCCAGCATGACCAGTGGATGGCGCAGAAACAGCGCGACGGCTGGGTCTGGGGCCAGGTCAAGGATCCTGCGAAAAAGACCCATCCGATGCTGGTCTCCTATGAACAGCTGCCGGACATGGAGAAACGCAAGGATGCCCTGTTCAAGGCGATCGTCCAGGCCCTCGCCTGAAGGCCGGATCCATCCGCGTCAGGCCGCCAGGGACAGGCTGTCATCCCGCCAGAGCGGGCTGAGACCGGCCTCGAGATCGGCGCGAATTGCCCGGCGCCGTGACGCATCCGGTTCATCGAGCACGAGGAGAGTCTCGGCGCCATAGCGGGCCGCCTCGCGCCGGGCGCGGATGGGCCCGACATCGTCTGCGATGCCCGGGATTTCCACGATACGGATGATGCGCCAGCCATAGCCATCGACCGCGGCGAGCAGGGCAAGACCCGGCTGGCGCCGCCAGCCCGGCCCCCCATCCGCCTTGCGAAATCCATAGACCTTGCCGGACTGTCCGCGGAAGCGTTCGGGGCATTGCATGTTCTGTCTCCGTTCTGTCCTGGCGTTATATACCTGTTTTGTTCCGACGCAAGATTTTTATCGTAAACAGGAGGTTAACGCCAAAACGGCCGGCCCGCGCGCGAAAGCCTTTGCCGCAGCGCGCGCCTTCGCTGCGCGACGGACTTGCGCCTGGGCAGAGCGTCCCCAAATCTTTCGTGAAGGCGCTGCTGCTGAGCGGGGCGCCAGACAATTCCAACTCTCCCGCGCGGCGCTTGCCGGCGGGAATCGATCTGCCTTCGAAAGGGGATGACGCATGAATATCGAGCAATATACCGAACGGGCCCGCGCCGTTCTGCAAAGCGCGCAAACCGCGGCGCTGGCCGCCTCCCACCAGACACTGACACCCGAGCACGTCCTCAAGGCCATGCTGGAGGACCGTGACCAGCTCGCTGTCAACCTGATCCGTGGCTCGGGCGGGCGTCCAGAATTGGTCGCCCAGCAGGTCGACACAGCGCTCAACAAGCTTCCGCGCGTCAGCGGCGGAGACGGCCAGCTTCGCCTCGACTCGCAGGGCGCCAAGCTCTTCGCCGATGCGGAAACGGGCGCGAAGAAGGCCGGCGACACTTATGTGACCGTCGAACGCCTGCTTCTGGCCATGGCCGGCCTGTCCGGCTCGACCGCGGCCGGCCTCCTGAAGGATGCAGGGGTCACCGAAAAGGCGCTCGAAGCGGCCATCGACCAGCTCAGGCAGGGGCGCACAGCTGACAGCGAGACGGCCGAAGAGGGCTATGAGGCACTCAAGAAATATGCCCGCGACGTCACCCAGGATGCGCGCGACGGCAAGCTGGACCCTGTGATCGGTCGCGACGAGGAAATCCGCCGCGCCGTGCAGGTCCTTTCACGGCGCACCAAGAACAATCCCGTCCTGATCGGCGAGCCGGGCGTCGGCAAGACCGCGATCGTGGAGGGCCTCGCCCTGCGCATTGTTGACGGGGACGTGCCCGAGAGCCTCAAGGACAAGCGTTTGATGGCCCTGGACATGGGGGCGCTGATTGCCGGGGCGAAATTCCGCGGCGAGTTCGAGGAGCGGCTGAAGGCCGTGCTTCAGGAAGTCGAACAGGCCGAGGGCGGGATCATCCTGTTCATCGACGAGATGCACACGCTGGTCGGGGCCGGCAAGACCGATGGCGCGATGGATGCCTCCAACCTGCTCAAGCCGGCGCTGGCGCGCGGCGAGCTGCACTGTGTCGGCGCGACGACGCTGGACGAATATCGCAAGCACGTCGAGGGTGATCCCGCTCTCGCGCGGCGTTTCATGGCCGTCTATGTCGACGAGCCCACCGTGGCCGACACGGTTTCGATCCTGCGCGGGCTGAAAGGGCGTTATGAAGCCCATCATGGCGTGCGCGTCTCGGACGCCTCGATTGTCTCGGCGGCGACCCTCTCGAACCGCTATATCACGGACCGGTTCCTGCCGGACAAGGCGATCGACCTGATGGACGAGGCCGCCTCGCGCCTGCGCATGCAGGTCGATTCCAAGCCCGAGGAACTCGACGAGATCGACCGCCGCCTCTTGCAGCTGAAGATCGAGGCGGAAGCGCTGAAGAAGGAAAAGGACGAGGCGTCCAGGGAAAGGCTGAAAACGCTGGAAAGCGAAATCGCCGAGCTCCAGACCCGCTCGGACGAGCTGACCACGGCCTGGGCGGCGGAAAAGGAAAAGCTGAAAGGGGCCGCGAGCGCCAAGGAGCGCCTTGCGCGCGCCGAAGCCGACATGGCCGAGGCCCAGCGCACGGGGGATCTCTCGCGCGCCTCGGAGCTGAAATATTCCGTCATCCCGGAGCTCGAGGCTCAAATCGCCATGGCCG
The DNA here is from genome assembly GCA_009909065.1 of Alphaproteobacteria bacterium. GTDB lineage: Bacteria > Pseudomonadota > Alphaproteobacteria > Caulobacterales > Hyphomonadaceae > UBA5336. The sequence continues at coordinate 39,525 of JAAANZ010000095.1, forward strand.
AGGGGCGCGATGAGGACGAGACGGGCGAGGACGCCCTTGTCTCCGAGGTGGTGCGCCCGGAACACGTCGCGGCCGTTGTTTCCAAATGGACCGGCATACCGGTCGACAAGATGATGGAAGGCGAACGCGAAAAACTCCTGCGCATGGAAGAGGCCCTGCGCGGACGCGTTGTCGGCCAGGAAGAGGCGCTCTCGGCGGTGTCCAATGCCGTGCGCCGGGCCCGTGCGGGCCTTCAGGACCCGAACCGGCCCGTCGGATCCTTCCTGTTCGTCGGCCCGACCGGTGTCGGCAAGACGGAACTGACCAAGGCGCTGGCCGAATTCCTGTTCGACGATGACAGTGCCGTCCTGCGGCTCGACATGTCGGAGTTCCAGGAGAAGCATTCGGTCGCCCGCCTGATCGGCGCCCCGCCGGGTTATGTGGGCTATGACGAGGGCGGCGTGCTCACCGAGGCGGTGCGCCGGCGGCCCTACCAGGTCATCCTGTTCGATGAGGTGGAGAAGGCCCATCAGGACCTGTTCAACACCCTGCTTCAGGTGCTCGATGACGGGCGCCTGACCGATGGTCAGGGCCGCACGGTCGATTTCAGGAACACGCTGATCATCATGACCTCCAATCTCGGCTCCGATGCTCTGGCGTCCGGCGAGGCCGGCGAAATCAGCGAAGCCGCGCGTGAGGCGGTCATGAACGCCATTCGCGGGCATTTCCGGCCGGAATTCATCAACCGGATCGACGAGACCGTCTTCTTCAGGCGACTGGGGCGCGAGGAGATCGACCATATTGTCGATATCCAGATGAAGCGGCTCGACCAGCTGCTGGCCGACCGCAAGCTCAGCGTGGAACTGTCCGAGGATGCGCGCACATGGCTGGCCAATCGCGGCTATGACCCGGTCTATGGCGCAAGGCCGCTCAAACGGGTCATACAGAAGGAGCTGCAGGACCCGCTGGCGCGGCTGATCCTGGAGGGCCGGATCATGGATGGCGAAACCGTGACCATCGATGTCGAGGCGGGCCAGCTGTCCATCAATGGCGTCCCGAACGATTTCGCCAAGGGCGCGGCGGCGCTGAACTGATAGGCGCCTGAGTTTGTATTCTCCAGGCTGCGAAATCCCGGACTGCTGCGCTGCACCAGTCCGGGATTTCATTTATTCATGGCTGCCTTGACGAAATGGCACTGGTTAATTGCTGCAAATGCGCAATATTTTGTGCGTGTGCGAAATTGAAGGCGGCGCCTCCCACCGCCGGTTTCGTGCACGCAACTGCAAAAGGGGACCGACATGTTCCGCAAACTGACCGCACTTGCCGCCGCGACCACTCTGTGTGGCGTGGCCTCCGCTGACGATCTGAACCCGATCCAAGCGGAACTCAGCTATGACATCGCCAAGCTGGAAACGGCTGACGGAGCTGGTGAGGTGATGAGCTCTCTGGAGCGCCAGGCCCGTGAAGCCTGTGAAGTCGCCTATCTCAGTGGCATGGCCCGGCGCACCGACTTCGTGTGCGCACGCGACATTCTCTTTCAGGCTGTCGAGTCAATCGACAGCGCGGCGCTGAGCGCCGAATATGCCGCGTCGGATCTGGCGATCGAAGCGCCGTCGCAGCGTGTGCGCCTCGCGCAGAATTAAGGCGGAACCCGCCTTAGGGCGGGCCACCGTTCCAGTTTGAAGTTTTGTAGATTGGCCCGGTGCTTCGCGCACCGGGCGCTTCATTTCAGGGTGTTCAGGCAAACAATGCGTGCCGGATCAGCGCTGTCCCCCACCCGCGCCGGTGTCCGCCCCGCCGGCCACATCGATCTCGGCGCCGAGGTCGCGGCGCATGGCATCGATCTCTCGGCGGCGCTCATCGAAGGCTTCAAGCATGTCCCCCGACAATTTGCGGCCGGTTGGCAGGTCCAGTGTCATCGCATTGACCGGCTTGCCATTGATATACACTTCGTAATGCAGGTGCGGACCGGTCGAGGCGCCGGTCGAGCCGACATAGCCGATAATATCCCCCTGCCTTACCCGTCGCCCCTTTCGCACGCCCGGCCCGTAGCGGCTCATATGTGCATAGGCGGTCTTGTATCCATTGGCGTGGCGGATGCGCACATAATGGCCATAGCCGCCATAGCGGGAGGCGCGCTCCACCGTGCCATGGCCGGCGGCATAAATCGGCGTGCCGGTCGGGGCGGCAAAATCGGTGCCCTTGTGCAGGCGCGAATAGCCGGAGATCGGGTGGCGGCGCATGCCGAAATTCGATGACAGGCGCGCCCCGTTGATCGGGGTCTTCATCAGGAACTTGGTCGCGCTCTCGCCATTGCGGTCGAAATAATCGGTCACGCCGTCATCGGGCGGCGTGAAGCGGTAAAAACCGCGTTTCAGGGCGTGGCCATCCAGTTCGGCATAGATCACTTCACCCGTGCGCACGGGGTTTGCGCGTTCATCGACGAGCGTTTCATAAACGATCTCGAAACGGTCGCCGGGATGGACTTCGCGCTGGAAATCGATGTCATAGGCAAAAATCTGCGCGAAATCGACGACCTGCTGGTCGCCGGCGCCCTTCGACAATGCCGCCTCATAAAGGCTTGTCTCGATCGTCGCAGCGATGCGTTTCGGCGCCGGCTCCATCCGGGCCGACAGCCGTGTCGCCTGGAATGTGCCGTCCTGCGCGCGCGTGACCAGCAGCGAATGGTCGGCCTCACGCCGCACGGTCAGGCCGATGAGCCGGCCGCTGGCCTCTCCGCTGTCATGCCGGCCCGGTTCCAGCGTCACTGTCGCGCTCAGACCGGGGCGCAGACGCCTGGGATCAAGAAGCTCCGCGTCTTCCAGGGCCATCAGCGCGCCGTGCGCGTCGGCCGGTGTCGCTCCAAGTCGCTGCAGGAGATCGGAAATCGTGTCACCGGGCTGCAGCTGTCCTGATTGAGCCTTTGTTGACCGCCTTGGCGTGGCCAGATCGGCGGTCCAGATGTCGGCCAGCACCGTTTCATCTGCCACCTGTTCGGGTGGTGGCGCCCGATCCGCCGTCACCGACACTTCATTTGGCTTGGCCTCATCGCCCTGTCGGCTGCTGCCCCAGATGCCGGCCAGAACGGTTACCCCCAACAGCGCACTGAAAACCAGTGCGGCATGGCTGACATGTCTGGTTTCGGGGTATTGCCGCGCTTTCGCCATGGGAACTCCACTGATTGACCGCCCGCGCCAAGGGCGCATTCAGGCCGGATTAAGCCCCAGTCGCTTTAAATTTCCTGAAAACACCCCGAAGCGCAAGCGCTGGAACTGCGCTATGCTGCACCTGTTGTCTCGCATGAGATCGGTTGTCCTGACGTGTCGCAAACCCCGCCCCCCGCGCGCAAGCCTGTCTGGAGGCGGCTGGCCTGGCTGCTGGCCGCGCTTGTGGCGGCCGGCCTTGTCCTGGCCGCGGCGGCCTGGCTGATGCGCCAGAGCCTTGCCGAAGCGCTGACCGCGCGCTGGTGCCACGACCGGGGGCTGGTCTGCGAGGCGCAGTTCGAAACGGTCTCCGCCCGCGCAATCGCCTTGTCTCGGCTTGAGATTCGCAGAGCCGGCCAGACGCCCCTGGAAACCGGCCCGCTGCGCGCCGAACTTGCCTGGCCCGGCGTGTTCCGTCCTCAAGTCACTGCCGTGTCGGTCGATCGCCCGGTCGTCCGCCTTGGCCATGACGGACGCCGCCTGGACATGCGCGGGCTGGAAGCTCTGAGCGATGGCGGTGCCGGGCGGGGCGGTTCCGGCTGGCCCCGTGTCGAGATCAGTGAGGGACGCGCCGAGATCGATACGCCGGCCGGGCGTCTGCTCGGCGATTTCAGCCTGTCCGCCGCCGGCGCCGACAATCTCGAAGGGGCTGTCCGGGTCAGGCCGGCCCGGCTGTCGTCCGACGAGGGGGAGATTGCCTGGACCCGCGGGGATCTCGAGCTTGAAATCACCGATGGCCACGCCAGCGGTGACGCCCGGCTGGAAATCGAGCAGGCCCGCCTCGGCGCCAGCCGGCTGCGTGACGCGCGGCTAGAGGCCCGGCTCGCACCCCTGGACGATGACGGCCCCGTCATGCTCGACTGGGACGCCCGGTTGGAGGAGGCGGCTTCGGGAACGGACCGGCTTTCCGGCGTTCGTACGCGCGGAAGCCTGACACTCGACCGCGTCGAGGTCTCCGGGCCGAGCGCGCTTTTGCGCGCTCTGAGCGATACAGTATTTTCGATCGAGGCCGAAAGCGCGCGCATTGGCGGGCTTTCGGGCGAGAATGTGCGTTTTGACGCGGACCTGTCCGGCGACTCAGAGGGCTTGGCGGGCCCCCTGGCGCTGGAGGCCGGGAACCCGTATTATCGCGGCCATAAAGCCGAGGAACTGGCCCTCACCGGGCAGGCCCGGCTCGGCCGGGACGGAAGCGGCGCCCTGGACGGGCGCCTTGTCCTTAAATCGGCGAAGGCCTCACCAGAACTGCGCGGCAAGGTGGCGCAGACCTTCGAACGACAGGGCGTTTTCCATGACCATGGCGCGCAGCTGGGCGATGAGATCGTCCAGGCGCTTGGCAATTTCGATGTCGGCCTGGCTCTCGCAGCGGAACGGTCGCCAAACGGTGACTTCACCCTGACAGGTGTCGGCGAAACGCATTTGCGCTCGGGCAGCGGACTGACGGCGCAGATCGTCCCGTTCGGCAACACGCCCTGGCTGGAGGTCGCCGGCGACGAGATCGAGCTGCGCGGCGATCTGCGTTTGCGCGGCGCACGCACCGGCCTTGACCTGTCGGCACGTCTCGACCGGTTTCTCACCTCGCCCGCCGGCAGCGCCGTGATCGCCTCCGACCTCGTGCTGCGCCGCTATGAGGCCGGCGATCTGGCCCTCGCCCTGGACCTCGCAAGCCTCAGTTTCGATCTCGGCGGCACGCGCATGAAAGCCGCCGCAGCCGGCATCGTCACGCTGGATGGCCAGCTGCCCGGCGCGCGGCTCGGCGCTACTTCCCTGTTTGGCGGCATTGACGCGGTTCGCGGCGTTGAGGGCTGGCGAATCCAGACAACAGGCGCGCGTTGTCTCGGGCTTGAAACCGCTGGCGCGGTGTTCCAGTCGGTGCGCCTGGCCGAGGTGGCGCTGACCCTGTGCCCCAAGGATGGACGGTTCCTGCAACAGCGTGGCGGGCATCCCGAGGGCGTGGTTTCGCTCGGCCATTTCTCCCTGCCGTTTTCCACAGACCGTTCGACCGGGACTGTGGCAGTTGCCGATGCGCGGCTCGAATGGCTTTTGGATGACGGATTGTTCACACGCCTGTCGGGAGATGGACTGACATGGCGTGTCGATACCGGACAGGAAACGCTGTCGATCACCGGCGAGGCGCCGGCGCTTGAAGCGTCGGCCGGGCCAGGCCCGCTGCGGATTGCCGGCGGCCTGCGCGATCTGAACATTGCGGGGAGTCTTGTTCCGGCCCGCGTCACCGCGGCCCGCGCCGATTTTGTCCTGAATGACAATCGGGAGGGCCCGGCCGGGCAGGCAGCGCTGGAAACCGTGCGGATCAAGGATCCGCGCGAGGATCCGGTTTTTCAGCCGCTGCTGGCCAGTGCGCAGGCCCGGCTGGACTCGGGCGCGTTGCGGATCGACGCAGCGCTCCGCCTCGCCGATACCGGTCTGATGATCGGACGCGGCGAACTGGAGCTCTCCTTTCCCGGCATTGACGGGACCGGCGCGTTCATGACAGCGCCCCTGCGCTTCCGGCCCGGCATGCTCCAGCCCCACGATCTGTCCGAGCGGCTGCGCGGTTTCTTCACAGATGCCCGCGGCGAGGCCTCCGCGAGCGCCGAGTTTGCCATTCGCGCTGGCGAGGTGACGGGGCGCGGCCGGGCCAGCCTCAGAGATTTCGGGTTCCAGACGCTTGCCTTCAGCCGCGTGCGCGGGGTGACCGGCGATATCACTTTCGACAGCCTGTTTCCGCTCTCCACGCCGCCGGCGCAGCTTTTCACGGTGGAGGAGATCGATCCCGGTATCGCGCTCGAGAATGGCGAGGTGCGCTTCCGGCTCGTCGAGGGACGCGAGGCGAGGCTGGAGCGGGCGCGCTGGCCTTTTGCCGGCGGTGAGCTTTTCGTGGAACCGTCGGTCTGGACAGTGGCCGGCGAGCAGAACACGGTTACGGTGCGCGCCGATAATGTCTCGCTCGCGGCTTTGAGCGAGACAATGTCCGTGCCCGGGCTAGTCGCCGAAGGCACCGTCAGTGGCCGCTTTCCTGTCGAGTTCAGCGGCGGCAGCGCGTTCATCCGCGATGCGCGGCTTGTCGCCGACACGGCCGGCGGACGCCTGTCATACACCGGTCGGCTCGCGGAACAGGCGGCCAGCACCGACGAGAATGTGGCGCTGGCCTTCCGGGCGCTGGAGGATTTCGATTTCCGCGTTCTGGAGATCGGCGCCGACGGCGATATTGCCGGCGACATGGTGCTCAGCGCGCGGCTGCTGGGGCATAATGACAAGGTGCTCGGCGGCTCGGAGTTCGACTTCAATATCAGCCTGGACAGCCGCCTGTCACAACTCCTCGCGTCGAGCCGGCAATGGACCGGGACAGGCTGGCTGGCCGATATAGAGGCCCGGCGCGAACCGGCCGGCAAACAGACGGGCGATTAAAGCCCTTCCAGGCGAAGTGGGCACCGGTTCGCCGTCCGGAAGCGCGTAAAAGCAAGGAGTTGAAGCGGCACTTTGATTCCAATTGAGAACGCGCCGCTTCAGGGCTGAATCGGCCCTCAGGTCGCAGGGGCCTCGGACGTCTGCTTGCAAACCCGCGCGACAAGGCCCGCGATTTCCCGGCAGGCGGCGTCAGCGGCGGGCGCTGCGCCGGTGAAGGCCGTAAATCCGTGGGCGAGGCTGTCATAGCATTTGTAGACGGTCGCCACGCCGGCGGCCTCCAACCGCCTGGCATAGTCCTCGCCTTCATCGACGAGCGGGTCGAACCCGGCCGTGGCAATGATGGCGGGTGGCAGGTCGGAAAGATCCATTTCCTGGCCAGGGGAAATACGCGGGTCGGCCCGGTCGGCGCCTTCGGGAATATAGTGGCCCATGAACCAGTCCATCGTTTCGCTCGAGAGCGGATAGGTTTCGCCATAGGTCTCGCGAGAGGGGAAGGCCCGGGAGACATCGGTAGCCGGGTAGATAAGCAGTTGCAGCCGGGGCTTCGGCCGGGCCTGGCGCCTGGCTTCCTGCGCAATGATGGCGGCGAAATTGCCACCCATACTGTCGCCGCCGATCGCCGCCTCGCCGGCCGGCGCGCCATATTCGCCGGCATGTTTGAGCGCCCATTCATAGGCCGCTTCGCAGTCTTCCAGCCCGGCGGGCCACGGATGCTCCGGGGCCAGGCGATAATCCACCGACAGGACCGGGGCGCGCACAATGCCGGCCAGCATCGTGCAGAAGGCGTGGCAGGTTTCCAGGTCCCCTATCACGCCGCCCCCGAAATGGCAGAAGACCATCATGGGCGCAGAGGGATCCTGCGCTTCGGGGCGGTAAAGCCGCACGGGGATCTCCGCGGCCGGACCGGGAATGGTGAAATCCTCCCAGCCGACGGCCGGCTCCGGTTTCGCGGCGAACATGGCCAGCCCGGCCGCCGAGGCCGCGCGGCCCTCCTGCGCACTGAGCGAGCTCATTGGCGGCTGCTTCTGCGCGCCATGGGCGAGGAACTGGAAATGCGGGTCGAGCCGGCGCCCGCCAATCTCGACGGGCTTGCCCCCCGACAGCCTGACCAGCCAGCTGCCCGGAAGTTTCAGTAGCGTTCGTGCGATGGTGGCCTGCAAGCTCATGTTGTGCGCTCCCCTGTTATCGTTCGGGCGCGGCTTGCCAGGCCGCATCCGGTTCATGTCAGGAGTCTGGCATTGCGCGCGCGCCGACGCCAGCCAAAAGCAGCTGCGAGGCGAATTCGGCTGCGGCATCGACATCGACCGGATCGCGGCGGAGCATGAAATCCGCAATCTCTCGGGCCATGCCGACGGCCGCGGCTGTCAGGTATTCGGTGTCGAGGTCGGGGAACGCATCGGTTGCGAAATAGCGTTCGAGATCGGCGCGCACTTCATCGACCACGGCCAGCATTTCGGGCGTGTCGACGCGTATGCCCGACAGGAGATGATGATGGCCGCCATCGGCGCGCGCGTCCTCGTGTTCCTGACGGACGAAGGCGAAATAGGCGCGGAAGGCAGCTCGGATATAGGTCTCGAAATCCCCGGTGGTTCTGCGAACTTCGGCGAGCACATCGCGAAACCGGCGGGTCGACTGGTCGGAAAGGGCCTCGAAGACCTCCTCTTTCGACTTGAAATAATTGTAGAAGGTACCTGCGGCGAGATCCGTCTCGCGAATGATGTCGCGCACGGTGGTGGCTTCATAGCCGATGCGCGCAAAGACGCCGCGTGCCGCCTCGAGGATCGCTTGTCGATTCGCCGCCTTTGCCTGGGCGCGCCGGCCGCCGGCTGTGTCTTCGAGCAGTTCCGACATTCGCTTCACTCCTGCATGCCCGCCTGTCTGTTCGCAGATGAGGCCAGTCATGACGATGCGTCAACTTTGTCGCGCCAGCGCTGGCGCTCACCGGGCCCGACCGTCGGTCGAACCCCCGAAGCGGCGGTCAGGAGGCGCTGTCTTGCCACTCATAGGCCGGAAAGGAAAGCGGATCATGGGGGGTCAGGCCATAGGAGCCTTTTGGCCCCCAGCTTCCGGTCAGCACCTCGTAATGCAGGTGAACGGCTGTGGCATTGCCGCTCTCTCCCATCCGGCCGAGGGGCTGGCCGAAACCGATCCGCGTGCCCGCACGGATTCCTGGCGCGAATTCAGCGAGATGGGCATATCGCGTGAAGACACCATGGCCGTGGTCGATCACGACTTGCCGGCCATAGCCGCGGGCGGTTCCGGCCTCGCGAACCCGGCCGGGGCCGGCCGAGAAGATTGTGGCGGCCGGTTTCGCCTGGAGATCCATCCCCTCATGCACGCGCCCGAAACGTGGCCCGAAGCCGGAGCTCAAACAGGCATTATTGGCCGGCGCCGTCGCCAGGATGACACGCTCATTCACCCGTATGAGCGGACTGAAACGGCTGACATATCCGCGCGTGTCTGCTTCTGGCCCGTTGGAGATCTGCATCACGCACAGGCGCAGGGCGGCATCCGGCAGATAGGGGCCCTGTCGCGCCAGATCCGTCGCCAGGGACGGGGAAGCGCCTTGCGATTCCGGGGGCGGCGGGACGGCGATGTCGGGCCGGGGAGCGCCGCCGGCACAGCCCCACAAGGCCAGCGCCAGCAACAGCGCGGCGGCTGCCGGCCGGGTTCGTCTCATTCGGCCAGTTCGGCGACCATCGGCTCGTGCGCCTCGCCAAGCTGCGGGCAGATCTGCCAGAATTGTGACTCCCAGCCGCTGTCCAGGGCGAGCCTGTGCAGCGGGCCGTCCGTGGCAAACAGGAGGACCGCCCGCCTGCGCCCCTCCGGTCGCTCCAGGAGGAGGGCCGCCCGGGTGGCATCGATATCGGCCAGGGCTTCGACGGCGTCCTGCCAGCCTGTCCATGTGAAAACATTGCCGGGGTGGACGATAAGCTTGCGAATGCGGGCAAGGCAGTCGGCGAAGTCTTCGAATGTCATCTCAGGCAGGAACCTTCCTTCTCTTCTTCCCCCGCTTGATCTCTCGCATCAGGTCCGTGACGTAATCGTTAAAGTCAACCTGCATGGTATGGCGCGGCGCATCATAGAAATGACTGAGATGCTTTTTCTCGTCGGCGGCAATAATCTCCTCGAGTTCCGAATCGCCCGGCAGGGCGTAGTCCCCGCAAAGATGAGCGGCCACGAGCTTTGATTGCTGCTCTGCAAAATTCACAAGCGTGGGCAGTGGCTGGGCAAGTCCGAGAAAATAGAGATTGCGATAGCCGGGGCGAATCATCCGCTTGAAGAGCGCCAGGCGATTGTCCTTGGGCGTCAGCTGCGGATCGTTGAGGAAGGGAAAGCTCACCTTGTAGCCGGTGGCCCAGACAATTGCATCAATGTTTTCCCGGCTGCCATCGGCGAAAACGACCGCGTCCCCGTCGAGGCGCTCAAGCGCGCCCTTCGGCACGATGTCGCCGCAGCCGACACGGGTCAGGAACTCGCCCGAGACCGAGGGGTGAGCTTCCAGCGGCTCATGATCGGGCCTCGGCAGGCCGTAATCCTCCATGTTCCCGATCGTCTTGCGGATCTTGGCGCGGGCAAGCTTGCGACCGACACCGGCCGGGATCCAGCCGGGCAGGACGGCCTTGTCAGCGGGCTGGCCATCCATGTATTTGGGCAGCACCCAGACCCCGCGGCGCATGGATATGAACAGCCTCTCGGCAATCGGGCGCTGGGACAGTTCCGACGAGATATCCATGGCCGAATTGCCCGCCCCGACAATCAGGACCCGCTTGCCCCGGAAATCATAGGGCTCGAACGGGTCGCGGTAATTGTGCGAATGGACCTGGTAGCCACTGAATTCGCCGGGGTAATCGGGCCAGCGCGGGTCCCAGTGATGGCCATTGGCCACGCACAGCGCATCATAGTCGCGCGAATCGCCGCCCGACAGGTGAATGCGCCAGCGCCCGTCGGCCAGGCGCTCGGCCCTCTCGACCCGCGTATTGAAGGTGATGGTTTCACGCAGGCCGAAATGATCTACATAATCCTTGAAATACTGGAACAGCTGGCTGTGGTGGGGGAAGTCCGGCCAGTCCTCCGGCACCGGAAAATCCTCGAAGGCCAGGCGCCATTTCGACGTGTCGATGTGCAGGCTCTCATAGCAGGACGAGGCGCCGTTCGGGTTCCCGAAATACCAGTTGCCGCCGATCTCGTCGGACATTTCGAAACAGTCATAGGGCAGGCCATGGTCTTTCAGCCGCTTGGCCATGGTGAAGCCTGAACAACCTGCGCCGATGATGCAGGTTTTCGGTTTTTCGGTGCCGTCGAAAGCCATCTTGTCTCGTCCTCCTCTTGCCCCGCTGATGCCGTGCCGCGCGGTTGCTCTTTCGAGCGATAATGGTATCGACGTTTACGCAAACGTCAATTTCGCGGGGAGGCCGGCATGGCCGAGGATGAGCGGAAAATCCCGCTGGAGGCCCTCCAGCAGCATGCTCACATGATGATGGAAGGCGTGCCCTGGGCCAATCATCTCGGCTTCCGGGTGACGCGCGTCGAGAGCGGCCGCGCCTTCGCCACCGCGCCCTGGCGCGAAGACCTTGTGGGCGACCCGGAGACCGGCGTCATTCATGGCGGCGTGATCACGGCCCTGCTCGACAATATATGCGGCGTGTCGATCGCTACGCGGCTCAGCGAAGTGCGCGCCATGGCCACACTCGACCTGCGGATCGACTATATGCGCCCCGCCACCCGGGGCGAGGACATTATCGGCGAGGCCGAATGCTACCATGTCACCCGCTCGGTCGCCTTTACCCATGCCTGGGCCTATCATGGCAGCCGTGAGCGGATGATCGCGACGGCTTCCGGCGCATTCGCGCTGAACGATCCCCGGCGCTGGGCGCCCGGCTCGGGCGGGCTGTCTGCCGTGGCCCGGGAACTGGAGAAGAAGGAATGAGCCGGTCCGAAACCCTTCTGGAATTCCTGGCCAGGGTGCCCTTCGCGCAGACGCTCGGCTTTCGCTGCGACATCCGCGGCGACGAGATGACCGCGATACTGCCGGGCGATGACAAGCTGATTGGCAATGTCGGTATCCGTGCCATCCATGGCGGGGCGATGGGGGCTTTCCTGGAATTGACGGCGATGTCGCAGGTCTTCCTGGTCACGCAGCTGCAACGCCCGCCGAGACCGATCGACCTGACGATCGACTATCTGCGCTCCGGACGCGGCGGCGAGGATGTCTATGCCCGTGCCAGCCTCGTCAAGCTTGGCTCGCGCATGGCGACGGTGCGCGCCGAAGCCTGGCAGACCGAGAAGGCGAAGCCCGTGGCGGCCCTGCGGGCGCAGTTCCTGGTGGCCGCGGCCGAGGCCAGCCCCTGACACTCAAGCCCGCGCGGCGGCCGGCGATTCCATCGCGCCATTCGTATCCGTCATGCGCATCTGCACCTCGACGCCGGTGATCGACCCGCTCACCCATTTCATCGTCCAGGACGCCATAAGTGACGCGGCCGAATGGAGAAGCCATGGCTTTTATATCGCAAGGCCCATGCCCGGCGAAGCCATGACCGGCTGGATCGAGGCCAACACGGAATTACTGCCGAAACTCGCCGCCTGACCGCCAGGCTCATCCCCGGCCTTGCCATCCTCCCCCGTGCCGTGGCCTAAGCTGGCGCAATGAACACGCCTCTTGTTTCTGCCCGGCGAATTGTCGTGAAGACCGGCTCGGCACTGATCGCCGAAGCCGGCTCGGCGCGACACGACTGGCTCGAACGGCTTGCCCGCGATATTGCCGAATTGCGCGAATCCGGACGTGAGGTCGTGCTGGTCACGTCCGGGGCCATCGCGCTCGGGCGTGGCGCGCTCGGTGCGTCCAGTGCCGGGCGACTCAGGCTCGAAGAGAAACAGGCCGCAGCCGCTTTCGGCCAACCTTATCTGATGGGCGCACTGGAAACCGTCTTCGCGCCGCATGGAATCCGTGTGGCCCAGTCGCTGCTCACCCTGTCGGACACCGAGAACCGGCGCCGCTGGCTGAACGCGCGCGCCACACTCGAAACGCTGCTCGCCGCGGGCGGCCTGCCGGTGATAAACGAGAATGACACGGTCGCGACCGACGAGATCCGCTATGGCGACAATGACCGACTCGCCGCACGGGCCGCGCAGATGCTGTCGGCTGACTGCCTGATCCTCTTGTCGGATGTGGACGGCCTCTACACGGCCGATCCGCGACTCGACCCTTCCGCCTGTCACATTCGCGAACTCTCGCAGCTCGGTGAGGAACATATCGCCATGGCCGGCGGGGCGAATGCCGAGAGCGGGCTGGGCTCGGGCGGCATGGCCACCAAGCTGGCCGCCGCCCGGATCGCCTATGCGGCCGGCTGCGCCACGGCGATCACGGCCGGCAACCGGCAGGCCCCGCTTCGCGCCCTCGCCGACGGCGCCCGCGCCACCTGGATCCTGCCGCCGCTCAGCCCGGCGCGGGCGCGCGAGACCTGGCTCGCCGGACATCTCAGCCCGGAGGGCACGCTCGTCATCGATGACGGCGCAGTCAATGCGCTGGCGGGCGGAGCAAGCCTCCTGCCCGTCGGGGTGTGTGATGTGGCGGGCCGGTTCGAGCGCGGGGCCGCGGTAGAGGTGACCGATCGCACGGGCCGGCCGGTGGCCAAGGGTGTGACCGCCTATGGGTCCGCGGATATCGCGCGCATTGCCGGTCGGCGAAGCGAGGAAGTCGAGACCTTGCTGGGCTGGCGCGGCCGGCCGGCGATCATTCACCGCGATGATCTCGTCTTCACGGGCCCGCGGTCATGACATTGCGCTTCCCTCTGCCAGGCGAGGCGGACACGCGTGCGCTCGGCGCCGCCCTTGCCGGACATTTGCGCGCCGGGGATGTGATTGCGCTGCACGGGGGGCTGGGGGCGGGAAAGACAACGCTGGCGCGCGGACTGGTCTGTGCCCTGGCGGGCAAGGCGATCGAAGTGGTCAGCCCGACTTTCACGCTCGTGCAGACTTATGAGGCGCCGGGGCTGAGCATATGGCATTTCGATCTCTACAGGCTTGAAAGCCCGGACGAACTGGTTGAACTGGGCTGGCAGGAGGCCGAGGACGGACTTGCCCTTGTCGAATGGCCCGAGCGGGCCGGGCCCTTCCTGCCTGCCTGGCGGCTTGACCTGCGGCTGGAACCGCAAGGACATAGCCGCATGGCATATCTGGAACCGCGCGGCGAAGACTGGCACAAGCGTCTTGATGGCTTTCAATTCAGACCTTCGTGACGAGAGTATCGCCGCCTTCCTGCACGCGGCCGGCTGGGCGAGCGCGGAGCGGATATCGCTCGGCCAGGATGCCTCGACGCGCCGCTATGAAAGGCTGCACCGAGAGGACGGGGCGACGGCGATATTGATGGATGCGCCCCCGGTGGAGGCGGCGCCCTGTCCGCCCGGCGCCGATGAGGACACCCGCCGCCAGCTCGGCTGGAATGCGATGACGCGGCTGGCCGCCTCACGCGTAGATGCCTTCGTCGCGCTGGCCGGCGAATTGTCGGCACGCGGCCTCTCGGCGCCGGATATCTACGCCCATGCCAGCGATGACGGGCTCGCACTGATCGAGGATTTCGGACATGCGCGCGAATTCGCCCGGCTGATCGAGCGCGGGCAGATCGAGGAGAAAGCCGCCTATGCGGTTGCAGCAGAGGCCCTGGCGCATCTCCACCGGGCCCAGAGGCCGGACCTGGCGCGCGGGCACGGCGAAACCTGGACTTTGCAGGAATTCGACGCGCTGGCCCTGGAGACCAATGCCGCGCTTTTCGCGGAATGGCTGCCGCGACTTGATTCTCGGCTTCGCATGACCGACAGGACCCGGGCGAGGTTCGACACCGCCCTTGACGGTCTGATCCAGCAGGCCCTGTCATTCCCGCGAGCCTTCACGCTGCGCGACTATCATGCCGAAAACCTCATCTGGCTGGGCGCGCGCGATGGGATCGCACGGGTGGGCTTGCTCGATTTCCAGGACGCGGTGATCGGTTGGGACGCCTGGGATATGGCCATGCTGGTCCAGGATGCGCGACGGCATGTCTCGCGCGAGGCGCGCGAGGCGGCCATCCGCCATTATCTCGACGCGACCGGCACCCACGCTGCGGCGCTTGACGAGCGGCTCGCGGTGATCGGCGCACTCAATGCGCTGAGGATCACGGGACTGTTCGCGCGTCTCGTTCACCGGGACGGCAAGCCGCGTTATCTTGATTTCTTGCCGCGTCAACAGGCGCATCTCGCCGCCAATCTCGCCCATCCCGCGCTCTTCGAGATGCGGGCCGTCATCGGTGAAACGGCGCCATTCATACTGGAGGCCTACGCATGAGCACCATGCCGCATACCGCCATGCTTCTGGCGGCCGGGCTGGGCACGCGGATGCGCCCACTGACGGACACGTCGCCCAAGCCGCTGCTCGAACTGGCCGGGCGGGCGATCCTGCACCGCCTGCTCGATGTCCTGGTCGAGGCCGGCACGGAACGCGCCGTCGTGAATGTTCATTATCTCGCCGGACAGATCGAGTCCGCGCTTATCGATCGCAAGGATATCGAGATCGTCATATCCGACGAACGCGAGGAAATCCTGGAAACCGGCGGCGCGCTGGCCAAGGCCCGCCCGCAGCTTGGCAATGATCCCGTCTTCATCCTCAATACGGATGCGCTCTGGGGGCCGACGGATACCGGCCCTCTGGAGCGGCTTGCCGAAAGCTATGACCCCGACATCGCGGATGAGTGCCTTCTCCTGGCTGACACGGGCCGGTGCCTCGGCTTCAAGGGGGCGGGCGACTTCCGTTGCGGCGAGTCCGGCTTGCTCAACCGGCGCGGCGAGGTCTCCCGCGCGCCCTGGGCCTATGCCGGTGTGCGCATTGCCGATCCGCGCAATTTCGAGGGGCTCCCTGTCCAGCCCTTTTCAGCCAACCGGCTCTGGGACCGGGCGCTCGCGGCGGGCCGCTTGCGCGGCATCCCGCTTGATCGGTTCTGGCTTCATGTCGGCGATCCGCAGGCACTGGAGGATGCCGAGATGTGGATGCGGTGTCACGACGCGTGAGCACGCCCGGCCTCTTCTCCTCGCCCGCCCCAAGGATCTTCACGCTCCCGGCGGGGCGGCCATTCCTGGCCGGGCTGGCCCGTCAGCTCGCCGTGGAAACCGGGCTTGAACGCGACCCGGCGGCGCTATCGCAGGCCATTGTCTATGTGCCCAATCGCCGCTCGGCGCGCCAGCTCGCCACGGAACTGTTCGAGGCGGCCGGCGCGCCCGGGGCCTTGCTGATGCCGGATATCCGTGCGCTGGGCGACCTTGACGACCCGGCTCGCGTCAGCGGAGCAGAAGCTGCGCTTGCGAACCTGCCGCCGCCGATTTCCGAGGCCAGGCGGCTGGGCGCACTTGTCAATCTGGTTCAGGCCTTTCATCGCAAGCAGGGTGGCGAGCTTCAAATCAGCTCGGCTCTGGCGGCGGCGCGCGAGCTTGCGCGCCTGCTCGACCAGTCGGCCCTTAGTGGCGGTGCGGACTGGGGGCGCCTCGAGGGCCTGGTCCGCGACAGCGAACTGTCCGTTCACTGGCAGCTTTCCGTCGAGTTCCTTAAGATCGTCACACAGGCCTGGCCGGACTGGCTTGCCGAAGAAGGCGCCATGGATGCGGCGAGCTATCGCGAGGCGGCCGCCCGCGCACTGGCCGATCACTGGTTCGCCCACCCGCCGGAGGGGCCGGTCATCATCGCCGGGTCGACCGGCTCAACACCTGCGGGACGTATCCTCATGCGTGCGGCGCTCGACCTGCCGGAGGGCGTTGTGGTGCTGCCCGGGCTAGAAACCGACAGGCCGGCGGGAGACTGGGCCGCCATGGCCGCCGCGCCGAGCCATGCCCAGCATGTGTTCACCCAGACCCTGCCCGCGCTCGGCCTGGCGCCGCAGGATGTCACGGCCTGGCCCGAGACCGATCCTCAGCCGCGCCTCGAGGCGCGGGAAAAGCTGATCGCCGAGGCCCTGTCGCCGGCCGACCTGACCGGTGACTGGCGCACCCGTCTCGCCGCAATGGCGGGCGCCGAAGGTGCACCGGGCCTGACCCGGCGTGCGCTGGACGGGCTCAGCGTCATCGAAGCGCCCGACGAAGCCGAGGAAGCCCGGCTGGCCGCGCTGATCCTGCGCGAAACACTGGAGACGCCCGGACTCACGGCGGCACTTGTCACACCGGATGCGGGCCTCGCGCGCCGGGTCAGCGCGCTTCTCCGGCGCTGGGATATCGAGGTGGCGCCGTCATCGGGCACGCCTGTCTTGCAGACCGCCTCGGGCAGTGGCCTTGCGCTGATCCTTGGCTGGTGGAGCGACCCGGCAGACCCGGTCGCGATGGCGGCGCTCCTTAAGTATTCTGCGCTGTCCCCACCGGCAGACCCCGGCGCGTTCGAGCGCCATGTTCTGCGCGGGCCGAAATGGTGGCGCGGGCCCGGGGATCTGCATGACCGTCTCGGCGCGCGGCTTGACGCGTCCGACCGGCCTGAAACCGTGCCGGCAGACGAAAAGGCCGCGGCGCTGGCTGTGGCCGAATGGTTCGCCCGCGCCGCCGCGCTCTGCCCGCCCGGCCCTTGCAGCGCCGATGAAGCCGTAGCCACGCTCCAGGCGCTTGTGAAAGCCTTTGGCGCTTCGCAGGCCATCTGGGCGGGCGAGGAGGGTCACAGCGTCTCGGAGACGCTCGCCTCCATGGCCGAGATGGCCGCCTTCGCCGGCGACCAGCGCCCCGGGGACTGGGCCGACCTGTTCTGCGGGCTCGCCACGGATGCGGCCGTCGCCCCGCAGCGCGAGGGCCATCCGAGGCTGCAGATCTGGGGTCCGCTCGAAGCGCGCCTGCAGAGCGCCGACCGGCTTGTTCTGGCCGGGCTCAATGAGGGGATCTGGCCCCGGCATCCGCCCGCCGACGCCTATCTGCCGCGCCATTTCCGCACGCGCCTTGGCCTGCCGGACCCCGAAGAGCGGATGGGGCTGGCCGCCCATGACTTCGCGCAGCTGGCCAGCCAGAGCGACGTCACCTGTCTCTATGCCGCGCGGCGCGATGATGAGCCGGCTGTGGCCTCGCGCTGGATCTGGCGGCTGAAAACACTTGTGCGCGGCGCGCTCGGCGAGACGGCCGAGGCCGCGCTCGCCCCGGCGGCGCAGCGCGACCCGCGCACCTGGCGCCGTCATCTCGAACGCCCGGACCGGGCTTTCGGGCAAAGGGCCGAGCCGCGGCCCTGCCCGCCCCTGCCGGCGCGCCCGAAGCGCCTTTCTGTCACCCGGGTCGACTGGCTGCAACGCGACCCTTATGCGATCTATGCCAGCGAGATCCTCGGGCTGAAGCCGCTGGACCCTGTCGGCAAGCCGCTGGACGCGCGCGAGCGGGGCACGGCGATCCATGCCGCGCTGGAGCGGCTTGAAACCGATGGCGGGCCCGATACGCCCGAGGCCCTGCTCGACCGGCTCGAACAGGAAATGTCGAGGGCGGGATATGCGCCCGAGGATCTCGCCGCCGAAAGGGCCGTTCTGGCCCGCACCGCGCGCTGGTATATCGACTGGCGGGCCGCAAGAGCCTCGCAGGTCCGGCAGAGCTGGTTCGAGTTGCGCGGCCGGCTGGAATTAAAGATCGCCGGGGCCCCCTTCCGGCTGACAGCGAAAGCCGACCGGATCGACCTCATGGCGGGGGGAGAACTGACCATCCTGGACTTCAAGACCGGCGCCCCGAAGACAGACAAGCAGGTGGCGCAGGGCATCGAGCAGCAGATGCCGCTCCAGGCCCTGATCGCGCGCGAGGGCGGATTCGAGTCAATCGGCCCGGCGCCCGTCGAAGCCCTTGTCTATGTCTCTTTCAGGGCCCGCCATGAAATACGTGAGCTCTCGGAACCGCCCGACAAGCTGGCGGACACGGCCCGCAGCGGGCTTGAAAGGCTGATCTCGGCCTACCGCCAGGAAGATCAGCCCTACCTGTCGGCGCCGCGCGTTCAGTTTGTCGGTTTCGACTATGGCTATAACCGGCTGGCACGGCGTGCCGAGTGGTCAGCGGAGGTGGGCGATGAGTAGCGAATTCGGCCCGCGGTTCCCTCCCGAGAGCGATGATTTCCGGCGCGCCGTCGCCGCACAGGCCCTGGCGGCGGATCCGCTCGCTTCGGCCTGGGTGTCGGCGAATGCCGGGTCTGGCAAGACCAAGGTGCTCATCGACCGGGTCGCACGCCTGCTGCTTCGCAAGGCCGCGCCGGACTCGATCCTCTGCATTACCTATACCCGTGCGGCGGCGAACGAGATGATGAGCCGCCTTTTCCGCCGTCTGGGCGACTGGTCGGTGATGGAGGATGACGCGCTGCGCGACAAGCTCGCCGAGCTGGAAGGCCGTAGCAAGGAAGAGTTTACCGCCGAAGATCTCGCTCATGCCCGCGCGCTGTTCGCGCGGGCGCTGGAAACACCCGGCGGGCTGCGCATCGAGACGATCCATGCCTTTTGTGCGCGGCTCTTGCGACGTTTTCCCCTGGAAGCGGGAGTGGCTCCGGGGTTCCGCGATCTCGAGGAGGACGAAGCCGCGCGCCTCTGGAAGGGGGCCATGGATGCGGCCCTTCTGGAAGCGCGCAAGGCCGCGCCCGATGCGCTGGCCGGGCTGGCGATCGAGGGGGGCGGAAATGGCGCGCGCGCCCCGCTATCGCACTTGCGCACCCAGGCCGAATTGCTGCGGGCCTTCGCCGAGGCGCATGGCCATGATCGCGAAAGCATGGCGTTGGCCCTTCGCCGCGCGCTGGACGCACCGGATGCGAATGTGGAGGAGCTGACACGGCGTGCGATGGGCGATGATTTCCCCGAAACCGACCTGCGCGCGGCCCTTGCAAGTCTTCGCCATTGCGGCAAGCGCGACAGTGCGCGCACGGCGAATGCGATCGAAGCAGCCCTGCAGGAGAGCGACCCGCAAGCGCGTTGGGCCGCCTATCGCAATGGCTTCCTGAGCCCGTCATCCTCCAAGCCTTACAAGACATTCGCCAATGCCGAGGCGCTGAAGGACCCGCTGGTGGATGAGCTGTTCGCCACCCGGACCGGCGAGGGGCGCGAGGTCTCGCGTGTCCTGACCTTTGATCGGGACAGGAAAGCCGCAGAAGCGGTCGAACGCAACCTGTTCCTGCTGACGGTGGGCCTGCCACTGCTGTCGCATTTCACGGCCGCCAAGTCGCGCCGGGCCGCGCTTGATTTCGATGACCTGATCCGGTCCGCCCGCAGCCTCCTGACCCGTTCGACCCTGGCGGACTGGGTGCTCTACAAGCTCGATGGCGGGATCAGCCATGTCTTGCTCGACGAGGCGCAGGACACCAGCCCCGACCAGTGGGAGGTGATTGGTGCGCTGACGGACGAATTCGCAGCCGGCGCAGGCGCCGAGCGCTCACAGGAACCGCGCACCCTGTTCGTGGTCGGCGACGAGAAGCAGTCGATCTACTCCTTCCAGGGCGCCGCGCCCGAGCGCTTCCTGAGCGGGCGCCGGCATTTCTCCGCCCACTGGCCCGACGCCCGGACGCCGGACATGGAAATGTCGTTCCGCTCGAGCCCGCAGGTGCTCGAATTCGTCGATGAGGTGTTCAACACCGACGTTTTCGACGGCGACCCGTTTGCCCTGGACCCGCCACCGGAAGCCGACCGCGTCCACCATGCCGCCCGGCGCGCCAACCAGTCCGGCCGGGTCGAGATCTGGCCGCTGGTCGAAGCTGGGGAGGCCGGCGAAGCCGACCCCTGGGATGCGCCGGTGGATGCGCTTTCGGAAAGCTCGCCGCGCGCGCGCCTGGCCCGGGATGTGGCCCGCGCAGTGCGCGCCATGATCGATGCCGGCGAGACGGTCTGGGCCGAGGATGCGCAGGGCCGCTGGCGCCGGCGCGCGGTGACACCGGGTGACGTGCTCATCCTGGTGCGCAGCCGGACCGGCGGCCTGTTTGACGGGCTGATCCTGTCGCTGAAACAGGAAGGCCTGCCCGTGGCGGGCGCGGACCGGCTGGTACCGACCGACCATCTGGGTGTCCAGGACTGCCTCAACCTCATTCGCTTCGCCCTGTTCCCCCGGGATGATCTGGCTCTGGCGGAAATTCTCCGCGGACCCTTTTGCGGCCTGGTCGATGATGATCAACACCTGTTCCCGCTGGCATTCGACCGCGGCCGGCATGCTCTCTGGGCCCGGCTGCAGGCGAGCGATGATGCCCGGCATGATGCGGCCCGCGCCTTCCTGGAGGGCCTGGTCTCGAACCGCGACCTGCCGCCCTTCGAATTCCTGTCCCGGGCGCTCGACACGCCCGGGCCCGGCGGCGAGACCGGATGGCAGCGCCTGATTGCGCGCCTCGGGCCGCCTGTACGTGACCCGGTCGAAGCGCTTCTGTCACGCGCGCTGGCGCATGATACCGGCGATGCGGCCTCGCTGCAGACCTTCCTGTCGGCCATGGAAACCGACACCACGCAGATCAAGCGCGATCTTGCCGAAGCCGATGGGGCGGTCCGGGTGATGACCGTGCACGGCGCAAAGGGGTTGCAGGCGCCGGTCGTCATTCTTCCCGACACGGTCGCGGGCCCGAGGCCGGTCAAGGACGGGCTGTTCGACCTGGACGGCGTGCCGGTCTGGACGACGGCGCGGGACCGCGACACCAGCGCGCTCGAATCGGCCCGCCAGCGCGCCGCCGACAAGGATCTGCGCGAACACCGGCGACTGCTCTATGTCGCACTCACCCGCGCGCAGGACCGGCTGGTCATTGCAGGGGCCGCGCTGGGCAACCAGTCCGGCGGCCATCATGACGCCTCCTGGTACGCGCTCTGCCGTTCGGCGGCCGGGCGTCTTGGCGCTGAAGAGCAGGCTTCGGGTATCCTGGCACATGGAAGCTCGCCACCCGTGCTTGACACGCCGGGTCAAATCAGTGGGGAGGCGGACGCGCCCGCGCCAGTCTGGCTTTCGAGGCCGGCCAGGGTCGAGGGCGCCGCGCGGCGATCGCTCAGCCCGAGCGAGATCGGCCATGATGGCGGCCCGGTGCTCGCGCCGGGAGACGCCGGACGCAAATGGCGACTGCGCCGCGGCCGATTGATCCACGAACTGCTTGAACGCCTCGCCCATCTGCCCGCCGGCTCACGCAGCGCGGCGGCCCGCGATTACCTGGCACGCCAGCCCGATCTAGAAGCGGGCCAACGTGACGAGATCGCCGAAACCGTTCGCGCCACGCTCGCCGATCCCGGCATGGCCCGGATTTTCTCCCCGGCAGGTCGCTCGGAGGTCGCCATTGTCGGGCGTGGGACGGGTTGGCCGGAAGGCCGGTTCATCAATGGCCGCGTCGACCGGCTCGTCGTCAGTAACGAGGAGGTCCTGATCGCGGACATCAAGACCGACCGGCCTGCGCCCGATGACGAGAGCGGGGTCGAACCGGCCTATTTCGAACAGATGGCGGCCTATGCCAATGTGCTGGAGTCGGCATGGCCGGGGCGCGAGGTCCGTTGCGCAATTGTCTGGACCGACGGGCCACGCCTGATGTTTCTGTCCCCGGAGCGTCTTTTAGAGGCGCTAAACCGGGCGCAGAGCCGGCTTTGACCTGCGGCAGGAATGCCTATCTAGACACAGTCGAACAAGAAAGGGATGAATGACATGACCACCAGGACGATTACCGACGATGATTTCGATGCAGCGATTGCCAGCGATATGCCGGTCGTGGTCGATTTCTGGGCGGAATGGTGCGGCCCCTGCAAGCAGATGGCGCCCCATCTGGAAGCGGTGTCGGAGGAAATGGCCGACAAGGTCGCGATCGCCAAGATCAATGTCGACGAGAACCCGATGTCGGCCTCGAAATATGGTGTGCGCGGCCTGCCGACCCTGATGCTGTTCAAGAATGGCGAAATGGTCGACAGCCAGCTCGGCGCGATGAGCAAGCAGCGCATCGCCGACTGGATTCGCGAGCACGCCTGAACGCCGGCTCCCTCGCGGGGCTCAGATCCTGAGGACAGCCAGCACGGCCGCGATCCCGGACACGGCTGCGAAAAGGAGCGAAAGGCTGACGGCGACAATGCGCTGGCTCTTCTTGCGCTGGCGCAATCCGGGAGCGCCCTCGCTCTTCTTGCGCGGGGCGAGTGTCCAGCGGTTCGTGAAAAAGCCGCCGGCCGAAATCACCGCCAGTATGCCGGCACCATAGGCTCCGCCGAGCACCCCGAGCGCCGCGGCGGCCAGAAGCAGGCCGGAAATCAGTCCGGAGCCGTCCCTGAGCAGCTGGCGCACATGCCCGTCGGCCCGCGAATAGTCCAGACGGTCGAACGAACAATTCGGCGAAAGCACAGCTATGGCCCAGGCGAGCCCGGTCGCCGCGCCGGCAAGCAGGGCGGAAAAGGCGGCCGCCGTGGATTGGATGGAACCGAGCATGGCCGTGTTTATGACAGGATTCCCGCAACGTGCACCAGTGATACGCGGTGGGCGGCAGCACCTCAGTGCCGGAAATGACGCATGCCGGTGAACACCATGGCGAGACCGGCCTCATCGGCGGCGGCAATCACCTCCTTGTCGCGGATTGAGCCGCCGGGCTGTATGACGGCGCTCGCGCCGGCGCTGGCCGCTTGCAGCAGGCCGTCCGGGAAGGGGAAGAAGGCGTCCGAGGCGGCCACACAGCCTCTCGTTTTCGGTTCGGGCCAGCCTGCAGCTTCAGCGGCATCCTCGGCCTTGAGTGCAGCGATCCTCGCACTGTCGATGCGGCTCATCTGGCCGGCCCCGATCCCGGCTGTGGCCCCATCCCGGGCATAGACAATGGTGTTCGATTTCACATGCTTCGCCACCCGCCAGGCGAAGAGGAGGTCCTCGAGCTCGGCCTTGCTTGGCGCGCGTTTCGTGACGGTTTCGAGCTGCGAGTCCGAGATGCAGCCATTGTCACGCGACTGCACGAGCAGCCCACCCGCCACCGAGCGCACCACCCGCCCGGCGGCTGCGGGGTCCGGCAATCCCTCGGTGAGAAGCAGGCGCAGCGTCTTCTTCCTGGCGAACACGTCGAGAGCGGCTTCGTCAGCCCCCGGCGCAATGACAACCTCGGTGAAAATCGACGTGATCGCTTCTGCGAGCGGAGCGTTCAGCGGGCCGTTCAATGCGACGATGCCGCCAAACGCCGAGGTCGGATCACAGGCCAGCGCCTTGCGATAGGCATCCAGCAGATCCTCGCCGAGCGCGACGCCGCAGGGGTTGGCATGCTTGATCACCGCCACGGCCGGTTTTTCCGCACCGATCTCGCCGATCAGTTCATAGGCCGCATCCGTGTCATTGATATTGTTGTAGGACAGCTCCTTGCCCTGGACCTGGCGCGCGGTCGCCACACCGGGGCGCGAATCGCCGGTCGTATAGAACCCGGCCGATTGATGCGGGTTTTCGCCATAGCGCAGCTTCTGTTTCAGGGCGCCGCCGAAGCCGGCCCATTCGGGCGCGTCCAGTTCAAGCTCGCGCGCATACCAGGCGCTGATCGCGCTGTCATAGGCGGCTGTGCGCGCAAAGGTCTTGGCTGCGAGGCGACGCCGCAGGCCGGCGCTGACGCCGCCAGTGGCCTCGAGGTCGCCAAGCGCGGCGTCCAGGTCCGCGCCGTCAGTGCAGACCGCGACGAATCCGGCATTCTTGGCGGCTGCGCGGAGCATGGCCGGCCCGCCGATATCGATATTCTCGATGGCGGTCTCGAAATCGGCGCCGCCGGCAATCGCCGCCTCGAAGGGGTAGAGATTGATATAGACAAGATCAATGGGCTCGATGCCCTGGCCCCCGGCATCGGCGACATGGGTCTCGAGATCGCGCCGGAACAGGAGCCCGCCATGAACCGCCGGGTGCAGGGTCTTGACACGGCCATCCATCATTTCGGGAAAACCGGTCAGGTCCGACACGTCCCTGACGTCGAGCCCGGCCTCTGTCAGAACCCGCGCCGAGCCTCCCGTCGAGATGATTTCGATGCCCCGTGCGGCAAGCCGCCGGGCGCGTTCGACGAGCCCGGTCTTGTCGGAAACAGAGATGAGGGCGCGGCGCACGCGCAGGCTGGCGTCTGTCATGGCTGTTGTCCTGATTGTCAGTCCCCGGCCGGAATGCCGGTCAGGGCGCTGGCGCTACCACAGGCGCGCAAGGCGTCAAGCGCCGGCCGCCTGGCTTTGCCGGGCCCGCCATGTGGCGGCATATTCGGGCACGAGCTTGCCGAGCAGGGCGAGGGCCTCATTCCTCTCGCGCTTCTGCGCGGCGCGCACGAGGCTGGCCAGCATCAGGTCGAAACTGTCATCGACGCCGTTCATGCCATGCACCCTCAGGATCCCGTCCACACGGGTCTTGGAGATGTCCTCGAATTCGTAGGCCAGTTCCTCATTCAGCTTTTCACCCGGCCGCAGGCCACTGAACTCTATACGGATATCGCGCCCCGGCACGAAACCGCGCATGCGGATCATCGATTCGGCAAGGGTGACGATCCGGATCGGCTCCCCCATGTCCAGGACGAAGAGGCCGGACTCCTCGCGCTCATCGACGAGGGCGCCAGCCTGCAACACCAGGGCCGCGGCTTCCTCGACCGTCATGAAATACCGTGTGACATCCGGATGCGTGACCGTGACCGGCCCGCCCGTCTCGATCTGCTCGTTGAACAGCGGCACGACCGAGCCGGCCGAGCCAAGCACATTCCCGAACCGCACCAGCGCCGGCCGCAGCGGTCCCTTCGAGGCGATCCGGGCCACGGCGATTTCGGCCAGCCGCTTTGTGGCGCCCATCACATTGTCGGGATCGACGGCCTTGTCCGTCGAAATGAACACGAACCGTCGGCTCCCCGCCTTGACGGCGGCGCGCGCCACATTGATGGCGCCTTCGACATTGGTCAGGATCGCCTCGCAGACATTCTGCTCCATCAGCGGAACATGCTTCAGGGCAGCGGCGTGGATCACCAGGTCGGGGCGCATTTCGTCAATGACATCTTCCAGCCGGGTCATGTCGCGGACATCGCCGAGCACAGCCTTGATTTTGACATCCGGAAATTCCCGCCGCAAAAGCAGATCGGCGCGGTAGAGATTGAATTCCGAGGCGTCAAACAGCGTCAGTTCCGCCGGCTTCTGGGCCAGGCACTGGCGGGCAAGCTCCAGGCCGATCGTTCCGCCTCCGCCGGTGACGAGAACCCGCGATGTGCCGACAAGCTTCTCGACGGGCGAGACATCCAGGCAACGTTCAGGGCGCGAGAGCAGGTCGGCCGTGCGAAGATCGACCAGTTCGGGGGCCGATTCGCTGGGGGCCAACGCAATGATCTTGGTTCCCATCCGGGCGACGATCTCCAGGATCTCGTTCATCACCGCCGGCGTGCGCGCCTCGCCGGTCACCGCGACCCAGGGGATTTCCCCGTATCTGACCTGCAGGATCTCCAGAATATATTCGAGCTGACTGACATCGCCCATCATGGGCACACCCCGGATCGCACGACCGGGTTGCGCCGTATCGGTCGGTAGCAGGCCGAGAGCGCGAACTTTCGGACCCTTGTCCGCGGCTCGCAGGCTGCGGATCACCGCCGCCACGCTTTGCGAATCGCCGACCAGGACGGCTTTCGGAGCATCATTCTGGGCCCGCCGGAAAAACTGAAGCGGGCGCTGTGTCGTCCGGACAAGCGCCACCATCCGGCCCGCGAAAAGGAAAATCGTCCAGATCGCCACCGCGAGCAGCAGCGAACTGCGCGGAAGCCCAACCAATCGATTCCACAGGAAGAGCAGGGGCAGGAAGAGCAGGGCCGCCAGACCCACCGCCTGGACGATCTTGATGGCATCATCCAGGCCGATATGCCGCCAGACCTGACGGTGAACACGCACCAGGATGAAGGCCGTCAAGGCAGACACTGCGAAGGTCAGCGAAGCGACCAGGGTCAGGATCGCGTAATCGGGCGGCAATCCATCGGTCTGCCACCAACGGAGGAACAGGGCTGCCGCCATCGAGATGAACGCGGTGGATATATCGAAACTCAGCGTAAGCTGAATCGCCCGCCGGGCCTGTTTGGTCGGGCTCATCATTCGCCGGGCTCCCGCACAAAGGCCCAGCGCACACAGTTCGGCGGCGCGCTGCCATCCCCGTTCGGATCGGCCCGCCCGGTGAGCACAATCTGTGACGTCCGCTCCACGGTGCCGCGCGCGAGATAAACGGAACGTTCGAGCCGGGCACCGGCATGGCTCGTGCGGAAGCGCCAGCGGCGCCCCTCCGCGCCGTCCAGAATGATCGCTTCGCGGCTCATATACGCATGGACCGACGGGTGGAGGTGAAACCGTATCTCGAAGCTTATCGGTGCCGCGGATTCGTCGATGGCACGCGAGACCGGACGCACGAGACTGTCCTCACCGGCCAGGCGCGCGCCATCCCCGGCAAGAAACAGCCGCCGCCGGTGCAGGAGACCGAATGTGTCACGATAACCGGAATGCTGCGCATCGAGCCAGATTTCATCATTCTCCTCGAGTCGCTTGGCGGAAATGCCCGACGGTCCCTGCGGTGCGAGAAGTTTCGAAGCGTCCTGGCGGCGGAAGGCGGCGCTGTCGCGCCCGCCGAGCACGAGCGTCGAGTGGGCGCCGGTTCGCCTGACCGCCGCCTGCCAGTCGACATTCACCTCGCGCGAAGCCCCGCAGGAGGTCACGATCCTGGCCGGCCCGTCGGCGAATTCGAAGCCGAGAGCGCCGGCATGGGCACGGTCGGCAAATGGCGGCTCGGGCGCCGGCCCGACATCGAGCAGAACTTCGACATGCCCGCGAACGAGCTTCTGGAAGCCCGATTTCGGCGAGAAACTGAACCGTCTGGGCGTCAGGTCCATCGCCTCGAACACCGCCGACACCTGCTCGGGGCGGGTTTCGCTTGAATCGTTGAAAGGATGCAGTGCCCCGTCGGCGCAGTGGAAGAAGCCGAGCATGGCGCCCATGCGCGGCAGCCATTTCTCGATGAAATCCGCCGGCGGATAACCGCTGTCGGCGAGGAGCCTGCGCAGGGTCAGAAGGTCAAGCAATGCGTTCAGGAGGCGCTGCGGACTGCGGCTGACATGGCCGCCATCGGGAAGGATCTGCGCGGTGCACTCTGCTTCGAGCCGTTCAAGGGCCCGCCTCAGGCAGGCTTCGTCACCCAGCAGGCCGGCGCGCGCGACCTCGATGACGAAAATCCTGAACCGCGCCTCGACATCAGCGACGCCATCGGCAAGTGCGATGGCGTGTTCAACCTGCCGCTGGAGCACCTCGAATCGCTCGCGGCCAGCACGGCCCTGATCCTCACCAAAAAGAATATCGGCACGGCACATCCACTGCCAGACCCGGTCGGCCGTCGGTCCGGCGCGCCAGGCAAACCCGTCGAACCGGCCAAAATCCGCGATCCAGGCATCGGTCAGGAACCGGGCCTGATCGGGCGCCCGGCCGCCGCGGGCCACCAGGTCGCCAAGCCAGTCAAATCGGTGTATGCGGTCAATGAAATGGCGCGTGGCGCTGTCAACGGCCCAGGGCACTTCCTCGGCACCAAGCTCATATCGTTCCAGCCCATGGCGCCAGATGCCGCGCTCGAGCGCCTCACCGCGCAGCATGTCAGGCGGGTCCACGGGCCGCAGGCGGGTCAGCCCGGCCGCCTCGCCGGGGTCGGAATGCACAAGCTGCGGTCCGGGCGCAAGCCGTTCCGGAACAGCCTCTCCCGGCGCCCCGCGGAAACGGTGCCAGAGCGCGGCATCCTCGTCGGCGCTGCGCTGCCTGTTCTGGTTCTGGCGCATCGGGGCGCTCATCGCATCGCCCACCTAAACCTTCAACTATACTTTCACACCCGGCCGAAGCGCGGCGATATTGTCTGCATAGGCTGGCGCACCGCCCTTGAAAACAGCCGAGCCGGCAACAATCGCAGTGGCGCCGGCCTCGACAGCGCGCGGCGCGGTCTGCCGATTGAGACCGCCATCGACTTCAAGGATGATCTCCCGGCCGGAGGCATCGATCATCGCACGCAATTCAGCGATCTTGCGCAACTGGCTGTCTATGAAGGACTGCCCGCCAAACCCGGGATTCACACTCATCACCAGAACCAGATCGATATCCTCGATCACCGGCGCGACAAGGCTCGCCGGTGTCGCCGGGTTCAGCGCCACCCCGGAACGCATGCCGGCCGCGCGGATCGATTGCAATGTGCGGTGCAAATGCGGCCCGGCTTCGGGATGCACCGTGAGAATGTCGGCCCCGGCCTCGGCGAAATCGGCGATGAACGGATCTGCCGGCGCGATCATCAGGTGCACGTCGAAGGGCTTGTTCGAATGCCGCCTCAGGGCTTTCACCACAGGGGGGCCGATGGTCAGATTGGGCACGAAATGCCCATCCATGACATCGACATGGATCATGTCTGCGCCGGCCGCCTCGATCGCGGCAATTTCCTCCCCAAGCCGCGCAAAGTCAGCCGACAGGATCGATGGTGAAATCAGAACATCCCTCATCCGCGGAGTCCTACGCGCAAACCCCCATCCGCACAAGGTGAATGACGTGTGACGATGGTGTCGATCCTGTCAGGAAGGCCTGGCAGCCCGGGCCGCTCCCGACGCTGTCGAACCCGCTCTACGCCCGGATTTTCCACCGGCCGGGACCACGAAGCCCGGCGATGCGAGCACCGCCGGGTTTCAAGGAGGGTGACGGTCCTGGCGGCCGGGAAAGACGGCCCGTTGGTTAAGTCTACCCGGAATAGGCCCTAATAGGCCGGGGTCACCACGACGCCGTCCGTCCGGAAGGTCACATTCACCGGATTGCCCGGCGCGATATAGACGTCGGCCCCCTGGACGATTTCCTTCACTTCGCCGCTGTCAAAGCGGACCGTGTAGGCATAGCCCTGGCGGGTATTGAGCGCCTTGCCGGCTTCATTGCCGGCCACGCCGCCGAGCACGGCGCCGCCGACCCCACCGGCTGTCTCAGCCTTGTCGCCACCGCCGAGTTCGGAGCCGGCCAGTCCGCCGAGCACGGCACCGGTCGCCGCACCTATGACAGACCGGTCAGGCCGGATTCGAACCTCGCGAACGGCTGTCACCGTGCCACTGCGAACGGTCGCGGCTTCGCGTACGCCGGTCGTGCTGACCTCATTGGCGCCATAGCTGCCGGCGCATCCGGCCAGGGCCAGTGTCATCGCGGCAAAAGCCCCGGCGACGATGCGGCCTGGCCGTCTCTGGAGTAGAACCTGTGTATTCATAACGGTGTGCTCCTTTGCACCTGGACCATGACAGTATCTAGCCTTAGCCGGATTGAATGACACATGAACCCGGCAGGGCGATATTATGGCTACAAGTTGACGTCCTAGTGGATTGACGCCGGCCGGGCGAATTACAAGCGTGTCAGGCGCGCGATAAAAAACGCGTCATGGTCCTCGCCTGCCTCCGGCAGGGTCAGGAGATCTCCGGCCGCCGTCAGCGCATTTTCGAAACCGGGAAGATCGCTCTTGCCGGGTGGATCGCGGCGCCACCGGCCCGTGTCCAGAGCCGCCGAGATGACCTCCTCGCCTTCCGCGCGAAGAGGGGTGCACACGCAATAGACCAGCCGTCCGCCCGGGATGAGCATGTCGGCGGCCGCGGCGAGCATCCGGCTCTGGATATCGGGAAACCGCGCAATGTCCTCCGGCCTCTTGATCCATGCGCCCTCAGGGTGCCTGCGAAGGGTGCCAAGGGCCGAACACGGCGCATCCAGCAGCAACTTGCCCACCGGCGTGGCCGGACGCCAGGTCTCGGCATTCGCCGTAAAGGTGCTGACGCGGCCCGAAAGCTGCGTGCGTTCCAGATTGGCAGCCAGGCGTTTCAGTCGCGGCTTGGAGCGGTCGATGGCGCTGACGCATGCGCCCGCCATGGCCAGTTGCATCGTCTTGCCGCCGGGCGCAGCACAAAGATCGACCACCGGCTCGCCTTCGGATACATCCAGAAGACGCGCCGGCAGCGCGGCAGCAGCGTCCTGCACCCACCAGGCCCCGTCGGCATAACCGGCGAGCCCCTCCACGGCACCGACCGGCAGCGCCAGGCTTCCTGATGCCATGATACGGGCATCAAGGGTCCTGGCCGCGGCTTCGGGGTCCCGCGCGGTGATATGCAGCTCCGGCATCCGCCGCTGAGCGGCGGCGAGGCGCACGAGGCCTTCATCGCCGAGACTGCCGCGCAACCTCTCAACGAGCCAGTCAGGCCAGACAGAGGGTTCGGGCGCCGCATCAAAGGCTTTGCGGTCCCGTGCGGCACGCCTGAGCACCGCATTGATGAGACCGGCGGCCCGGCGCGTGGCGCCTTCCTGGCGCGCGGCCGCCACGGTTTCGCTGACCGCGGCATGGGCCGGCGTGCCCAGACACCAGCATTGCGCCGCCCCGACACGCAGGAGCGCCGCGACGGCGGGATCGAAACGCTCGATTGGCGATTTCAGGAAGGGGGCAAGCCCCTTGTCGATCCGCCCAAGCTCGCGCAGGACCGTGCTTGCAAGCAGCCGGGCGAACGCCCGGTCCGGCCCGTCCAGCGCGCCGAACTCGGGGACATCCTCAAGCGCCTTATCCAGCGTGCGCCGCGCCGTCAGTATCCGCACGAGAACCAGCGCAGCGACACGGCGCGGACTCAAGGGCTCGCTCACCCCCAGGGACCGCGCGAGCCCCAAGGACCGGCGGCGCGGCGTGGCTCGATCTGCGCGGGCCGGTTATCATCGGAGACTTGCTGCGTTTCCCCGGACATCCGGCGCAGCGCGGCAACGCGGTTTGCGGTCGAGGGATGGGTGGAGAACAGGTTGTCACCCTTCCAGCCGGCCAGCGGGTTTATGATATACATGTGCGCGGCGGCAGGATGACGTTCGGCATGGCGATTGAGCTGTGCCCGGGCGCCGCGATCGATCTTTTCAAGCGCTGAGGCCAGCCAGAGGGGGTGGCCGCAGATCTCGGCACCCCGGCGGTCGGCCTCGTATTCGCGCGAACGGGAAATCGCCATCTGGACAAGGCTCGCGGCGAGCGGCGCAAAGATCATCACGGCGAGGCTCGTGATAAGGCCGCCACGCTCACGGCTTCCGAAGAAAAGCGCGAAATTGGCGAGCATGCCGATCGCACCGGCGAGCGTGGCGGTCACCGTCATTGTCAGGCTGTCGCGATTTTGCACATGCGCCAGTTCATGGGCCATGACACCGGCCACTTCCTCGCGCGTGAGCATCGACAATAGCCCCGTGGTTGCGGCCACCGCGGCATTTTCCGGGTTGCGGCCGGTTGCGAAGGCGTTGGGCTGGGCGGTTTCGATGATGTAGACTTTAGGGGCGGGCAAGCCGGCATGTTCGGCCAGGCTCAGTGTATCTTCCAGGAACGTGCGGACCACGGGCGAGCGGTCCTGCGCCGTCACCTCGCGCGCGCCCTGCATTCGCAGCACGATCTTGTCGGCATTCCAGTAGGCGTAAAGGTTGAGCCCGGCCGCAATCACGAAGGCGATCAGCAAGCCCGTCATCCCGGCCGTCAGATAGCCCACGGCGAGGAAAAGCCCCGTCATCGCGGCCATCAGGACAAAGGTCTTCATTGTTCCCATGAGTGACATAGACTCCGAAAGCGCAAACCGTGCCCCTGCTCGTCAGGCAATCACACATTCCTATATGGATAGGGTTAACGAAAACGGGAGTCAGTGTTTCACATGTCGCATCCCAGCAAGGAAGAGATCGAACGCCGCGCCGAATTGCCGGAAGTGGCTCGGCGCGCGCTTGAAGAGGCCGATGCCCGGCGCGAGGTCACTCAAGCCGAGATCGAGGCCCTGGAGGCGGAGCGCGCAAGTGAACAAGGAGGGCCGAAAGGCGCCGAGCCCACCCGTTACGGCGACTGGGAGCGGAAGGGAATCGCTTACGATTTCTAAAGCGCCTGAAGGTTCAGGCGGCCTGACGCTCATCGACGATTTCCGACAGGGTCACGCCCAGTTCCCCATCCGCAATCACCAGCCGCCCGCGCGCCATAAGCCGGTCAGAGACATAGATATCGACCTCCTCGCGGGTTCCGCGATCGAGGGCGAGGACTTCGCCCGGCGACAGTGCCATCAATTCTTCCATGGGCATCCGCACCTCGCCAAGCACAACGTCCACGCGCACGGGCACATCCATCAGGCTTCGGGCCAGGGCGGGATTGGCAGGTGTCGTCATCGCGGCTTTCCTTCCTTGCACGTATCGGGCGCCAAGGGCCCTGACTCGAGACTGTCGCGGACCGCGAACAGGTCGCCCTGCCCGTCGGTCAGTATTTGCGCGGCGCGCTCGGCGAGCGCTGACACTTCGCGCGGCAGCGCGCCTTCACGGCCGAGCCTGTCCAGCGCTTCGGTGAGTTCACGCAGGCTTTCCAGTGAGGCATTCATACGTTCCATCGCCTCATCGAGGCGGGTCCGGGCCTGCGCATCAAGGCGTTCCTGCGCATCGCCGGCGCCCTCCTGATAAAGGCGGGCCCCGAGCGCGGCCAGTTCCTGCGGCCCCAGGCTGACATAATCCTCGCGGCTGTCATCACCCGCGGCGGCCCGGAAATCGGACCGGAAGTCGAATGGTTTGAGCTTTTCCAGACGCCGGCGGCTCATTCGACCAGCTCGTCGTCCGGGTCCGCTTCAAGGCGGATCTCGCCGCGATGGATCAGGTCGCGCGCCGTATCGACCAGCAGGTGCTGGGCGGCCTCGACTTCGCTGCGGCGCACCGCGCCAAGCGCTGCCATTTCGCCGCGCACCAGTTCGCCGGCGCGCTGGGTCATGTTTGCGAAAAACGCCTCCCGGGTGGACGTGCGTGCGCCTTTCAGCGCCAGGGCCAGGTCCGGGCGTTCCGCGCGGGCCAGGAGGGTCTGGATCCCGGCCGCGGCAAGGCCGGCCAGGTCGTCAAAGCCGAACATGAGCGCGCGAACCTTCTCCCCGCTCTGCGGGTCGAGCGCTTCGAGATCGGCCAGCAGGCCCCCTTCCCGGCGCGGGTCGAGCTGGTCGAAGATCCGCGCGACACGCTCATGCCCTTGTCCGCTGCCAGAGCCGAGGCGCTCAAGCATGGCGGTGAGACTTTCATCAATGATCTGACGCGCCCCCGACGGCGGCGGCGTGTAATTCACCATGCGTTTGAGAATGGAAATGGCGGCGGAAGGCTCCAGCATTTTCAGGACACTGGCGGCCTGTCGCGGTGTCAGGCGTGAGACGATATATGCGGCGATCTGCGGGCTCTCGGCCGCGGCGATCACCGCGAGGGTCTCGGGCGAGGCGGACTGGAACGGGGCTTCGCGCGAACCGGGTTCGGCCAGCGGACCATCATTTGCGGCCAGCGCCTCGCTGTCGCGCAGGAAGGCTTCGAGCAGTGCAGGATCATCGAGGGCTTCATCCGCATGCAGATCGTTCATGCGCGCCGTGATCGCGTGCGTCTCCTCAGCTGTCAACTGCGCCCAGACCCGGGCGGCGTCCGGCCCCATGGCGCGCATCAGACGCGCGGCACGGGCGGGCCCGTCATTGCGGGTCGGAGGGGTTCGCGCCAGCGCATTCATGAGCGTGCCCCTTCACCCGACAGCCATGTTCGTATCACACGGGCCGTGCGGACCGGATCTCGACGCGCGGCCGCCAGCATGGCGCCGCTGTCGATGGCCGGTCTCGCAGGGGAGGAGGCCGTTGGCGCAGCGGCAGGCGGGCTGGCCGGGACTTGCGGGGCGTCTTGGCCGCGCGGCGGGACCAAAGAAAGCCAGCCCAGCCAGGCGGCCAGGGCGAGAAGCCCGAGAACCTCTGCAAGTTCCATGAGGGAGGGACGCGAAAGGGTTGCGGGCGCAAAAGCCGCCTGCCGGATCACCAGCCGGTCGCCCGCCTCCGTGTCGACCAGTCCGGCGGCGGCGAGCAGGTCCTCAAGGGCACGGCTCTGGAAGCCAGCCGGCGTGCGCCCGGGATCGACAAGAACGAGAACATGCCTCGCCTGCGCGCTCGGGGCATGGGCGGAAACCCTGACCGCCTCCGGCCCGGCAAGTGTTGCGGCCAGCCGGGTCACGCGTTCCTCGAACGGGTTGGCGCCTGGCATGTCCGCGCCTGCGGGCAGGATCGCCGCAGCCCGCCAGCCGGCCAGGATCAGAGCGAAAATGGCCGCCAGTGCGAGGGGGCCGGCCGCGGGGGCGCGCTTTCCGGAAATACGATCTGCCATGCCCGTCTGCTCCGTACGCTAGGCGCCTTGCCGCGCCATGACGCTTGGCGCACTGAGTATCCGGGCAGGGTAAATCGCAGCTTAACCGGGGGGTTAGCGATATTTCTGGATGCGCGTCGCCCGCAGGCCCTTGTGGCCGTGCTCGCGATAGAGGCGTTCCCAGGCGACATATTCCTCTTCGGAGAGGCCGTAGCGGGAAAGCGCCTCGTCACGGCTGAGAAGGCCGCCGGTGACCGCGGCGACAACTTCCGCCTTTCGTCGTGTCACCCACCGCCGGATATTGGCCGGGGGCAGGTCATCAAGCGTGAGTGGGCGCCGGTTGGGCCCCTCGACACTCAGGGTTTCGGCATTCTGCTGGTTCATGTCTTCCACCTTGCGAACACATTCTTCACGGCGCCCGTTCTGAGTGCCGGTTCACAAGGCATAGCCCGCGCCCTTTAAAGGCGGGCTGAGGGCGGAAGGTGAGTTTTCAGCAAAATTCGTGCGGCGTCTTGTCAGCGTGTTTGGATTTCGTCTGCAAGCCCGAAGGTCGCGGCGATGAAACCACCGCCCAGCACGCGGCTGGCGTTGCCGGGATCATAGAGCACGCAGGCCTGACCCTTCGCCACGCCGGCCTCAGGCGGGTCGAAATGGACAGCCGGCTGGCCCTCCACGAAGCCCAGCCGCGCCGTCACAGGCGGGCGGGTCGAGCGCACCCGCGCCAGGACGGACCGTTCCGCCCGGCAGGCGGTGTCAAGATCGCCTTCGCCAAGCCAGTTGAGCTCGTCCAGGATCAGCGCATGTGTGGCCAGTGCCTCTTTCGGGCCGACAATCACCCGGCGGCCCGGCGCATCGATCTTCACCACGTAAAGCGGCTCACCGGTGGCAATGCCCAGGCCCCGCCTCTGGCCGACCGTATAATGAATGACGCCGTCATGGTGCCCGAGCACGCGGCCATCCATGTGCACGATGTCCCCGCCGCGCCCCGAGCCGGGGCGGATCTTCTTGACGACATCGGCATAGGAGCCGGACGGCACGAAGCAGATATCCTGGCTGTCGGGCTTGTCGGCGACGGCAAGCTCGAAACCCTCGGCCAGCTCGCGCACCGTCGCCTTCGGCAGGCCGCCGAGCGGGAAGCGCAGGAAGTCGAGCTGTTCGCGCGTTGTTGCGAACAGGAAATAGGACTGGTCGCGCGAGGCATCGACAGCGCGGTGCAATTCCGGCCCTGCCGGTCCCGGCACGCGCTGGATATAATGGCCCGTGGCGAGGCAATCTGCGCCGAGATCCTTGGCTGTCGCCAGAAGGTCGGAAAACTTGACTGTCTGGTTGCAGCGGATGCAGGGGATCGGCGTGGAGCCGGCGAGATAAGTGTCGGCGAAATCCTCCATCACCTGCTCGCGGAAGCGGCTTTCATAGTCGAGCACATAATGCGGGATGGCGATCCGGTCGGCGACATTGCGCGCGTCATGGATATCCTGCCCGGCACAACACGCCCCCTTTTTCTGGATCGCGGCGCCATGGTCATAGAGTTGCAGCGTGATGCCGACGACATCATAGCCCTGCGATTTGAGGAGTGCGGCCACAACGGAACTGTCAACGCCGCCGGACATCGCGGCGACCACGCGCGTCTCGGCGGGCGATTTGGCAAAGCCAAGCGAATTGAGGCCGCTCGCGTGCCTGGCCGCGACGGCCTGTGTCATGTCTGTCATTTTCCACTCCGTCCGGGGTCAAGGCCCGGCGCAGCCATTGTTTCACGCGCCCAGATAGGCGCATCAACGGCCAAAGTGAAGCGCGCCTGAGCGTCTGTCAGCCGATAAACAGCCGTATGACGAAGCCGACTGCGGTGACCGTGGCGACGCCAGCGGCCCAGAGGCCGACGAACCAGGCGATCTCGCGCGGGCCGGTAGAGCGTTTCGGTTCGCGTTCGGCCATCAGTGATAACCCGAATTTTCATCGATCTTGCCACGGAAGATCCAATAGGCCCATGCGGTGTAGGCCAGGATCATCGGCAACAGGATCACCGCGCCGACCAGCATGAAAACCAGGCTGGAATCCGGCGCGGCGGCTTCATGGATCGTCACCGCCCGCGGCACGACATAGGGCGCCACGCCAATGCCGAGGCCGATATAGCTCAACGCGAACAGCGCTATGGTGCCGGGGAAGATGATATAGTCATTGTGGAAGATCGCGCCCCAGATCAGCACCCCGCCAAGGATCGCGACCAGGGTGGGCACGGGCAGCACGAAGACGAGTTGCGGGAATGTGAACCAGCGTTCGGCGATTTCGGGCGAAAGGAGCGGCGTCCAGAGGCTGACCACACCGATAAAGGCGAAGGTGGCCGCCCCGGCATAGCGCGCCAGCCGATAGGCCCGCGCGCGCAGCTCGCCTTCGGTCTTCAGGATGATCCATCCGGCCCCGAGCAGCGCATAGCCCGCCATCAGGGCGAAGCCACACGTGACCGAAAACGGTGTCAGCCAGTCCCACCAGCCGCCCGCATAGGCCCGGCCCTCGACCTCGATCCCCTGCACGAAAGCGCCGAGCACGATGCCCTGCGCAAAGGTGGCCACCGCCGAGCCCCAGAAAAAGGCCCGGTCCCAGTGGCGTTCATGCGCCGGGTCGCGCCAGCGGAACTCGAAGGCAACGCCGCGGAACACAAGGGCGAGGATCATGGCGATGAAGGGCGCATACAGGGCCGGCATCACGATGGAATAGGCCAGTGGGAAGGCGGCGAAGAGGCCGCCCCCGCCGAGGATCAGCCAGGTCTCATTGCCGTCCCAGACCGGCGCAACCGTGTTCATCGCAAGGTCGCGCTGCGGCTTGTCGTCGAGAAACGGGTAGAGAATGCCGATCCCCAGATCGAACCCGTCGAGGACAACATAGATGAAGACCGCGAGCGCCAGCAGGCCCGCCCAGATGGTCGGCAGGTCGGGCATCAGGAACCTCCTTCGAGCGGTTTCTCGATCATTTCGTCGGGGGCGAGGCCGGCAGCCGGCGTGGTGCCCGCGCTGCGGATCGGCGCCTCAGCCGCGTCACTGTCCTCGTCCTTTTCCGGGCCACGCGACATGAGTTTTAGGATATACCATGTGCCGATCCCGAAAATGATGAAATAGACGATGATGAAGGCGAGAAGCGAAGCGCCGACGGCCGGTGCCCCGACGGGCGCGATACTGTCGGATGTGCGCAATAATCCGTGCACGGTCCAGGGCTGGCGCCCGACTTCGGTCGTCACCCAGCCGAACAGGACGGCAAGAAAGCCTGAAGGACCCATGGCGAGCGCGGCCCTGTGAAACGCGCGGGTGTCATAGAGCCGCCCGCGCCAGCGCAACCAAAGGCTGACCAGCCCCATTGCGACCATGAGAAATCCGATCCCGACCATGGCGCGGAAGGTCCAGAAGACGATCTCGGCATTCGGGCGGTCCTCCGGAGCGAATTCCTTCAGGCCCGGCACCTCGCCGTCCCAGTGATGGGTCAGGATATAACTGCCGAGCTTGGGTATCTCGATCCGGTGGGTGGTTTCCTCATCCTCCATGTCCGGCAGGCCGAACAGGATGAGAGGCGCGCCCTCCTGGGTCTCGAAATGGCCCTCCATCGCGGCGACCTTGGCCGGCTGGTGCTCGAGCGTGTTGAGACCGTGCATGTCTCCGGCCACGACCTGCAGCGGCGCGACGATCGCCGCCATCCACATCGCCATGGAGAACATGGTCCGCGCCTCGCGGTTCCAGCGGTCGCGCAGCAGGTGAAACGCCCCGACAGCGCCGACGACGAATGCCGTCGTCAGGTAGGCCGCCAGCACCATGTGCAACAGGCGATAGGGAAAGGAGGGATTGAAGACGATGGCCAGCCAGTCTTCGGGAACAAACTGCCCGGCATCGTTTATGGAATAACCCGCCGGGGTGTGCATCCAGCTGTTCACCGACAGGATCCAGGTCGCCGACAGCAGTGTCCCGACCGCCACCATCAACGTTGCGGCGAAATGCAGCGGCCGCGAGACCCGGCCCATGCCGAACAGCATGACACCGAGAAAGCCCGCTTCCAGGAAGAAGGCGGTCAGCACTTCATAGGCCATCAGGGGGCCGAGAATCGGACCCGTCTTGTCCGAGAAGACCGACCAGTTGGTGCCGAACTGGTAGCTCATGACGATGCCCGAGACGACACCCATGGCAAAAGCCAGAGCGAAAATCTTCACCCAGAATTTGAACAGGCGAAGATAGACCTCCTTTCCGGTGCGCAGCCAGAGGCCCTCAAGAACAGCCAGATAACTGGCCAGGCCAATGGAGAAGGCGGGGAAGATGATGTGGAAGGATACCGTGAATGCGAACTGGAATCGCGCCAGGATCGTTGCGTCGAGACCTGAAAACATGGTTGGACCTATCGCGTCTTTCCGGTGCGGGCGTTTAATTCAGCAACTACGCAAATAAGGTGAGACACGCGCGCTTCGAGATCCGGAATGACGCGCGTCAGCTCGCCGCAGCGCTGCCGACGCATTGCCAACGCAGCGGCCCGAGGCGGGTTGCATCGCTTGCGCCCCGCGGTCACGCTTTCATGTTATTTCCTGAAAAAGCGTGCCGCGCCGAACAGGCCCCCGATGACGGAGCCCATGCCGCTGAGCACCATGAACAGCGGATTGGCGTCCTGGGCGAGGGTGACGGCCTGGCGCAGCGTTGACACTTCCACAGTGATTTCGTCGCGAAAGGTGCGCACTGGCAACAGGCGGCCCTCGATGTCGGCAAAAATCTCGATCACCAGTTCATGCTCTCCTGTCTGAACCGGCATCACGCGCCAGCGCCATGTGTTCGCCGTCAGCGGAGACAGCCGCTGCAAGCCGGGCGACAGGGCCTCGATTTCAAAGGCCGAGCCGACAAGGCTGGCCTTGACCTCCTGCGACACCTGCGCAGCGTCCTCGGCCAGGTTTTCGCGCCCGGGAAGTGCCTCCGCCGCGCTGTCGGCCCCGGTGGCATCAATTGCAAGCGTGACATCGAAGGCGCGCCCGAAGGCCGCCTCGCGCGGGGTTTCATGTGCGATGGGCACACGGCGCAGCCTCTCGGTGATTTCGGCGCCCCGCGCGGCCTGGGTCCGCACAGCGCCCGGGCTCGACCCGTCAAGGCCCGGCGCCATTTCCGGGCGCACGGTTCGCGGCGGCGCCGGCGCGGCGGCCTCCGGCAGACTGTCATCATCGCCTTCAACCCGCGGCGCTTGCGACTGGCCCAGCATGCCGGCCACGCCGAGCCCACCGACCAGCAGGCCGGCAATGATCAGTAGCACCGAAATCACGCGCATCATGGTCGCCTCCAGCTTGCCAGTCGCGAGGTCATATCATTCCCTTCATTGGGGCGAAATTGCGCCGCGCGCTGTTTCGTGAAAAGCGATGGCCGCCGCATTCGACACGTTGAGGCTCTCGACGGGCCCGGGCATCGCGATCCGGGCAATCTGGTGGCATGCCCCCGCCACCGAGGGGCGCAGGCCCGCCCCTTCGGCGCCCAGCGCGATGGCGACGCGCGGGCGCCCGGCGACCGCCGCGCCGATGTCCAGTTCCGCATCGCCCGCCAGGCCGACCGTGTGATAGCCCGCCGTGTCAAGCGCCGTCAGGGCGCGCGCAATGTTGACGACCCGCACTTCGCTCACGAGATCGACAGCCCCGGCCGCCGATTTCGCCAGCGTTCCCGTAACGGGCGGCGAATGGCGTGTCTGCAGGATGATGCCGCCGAAGGCAAAGGCGGCGGCCGACCGGAATATCGCGCCCAGATTGTGCGGATCGGACACCTGGTCGAGTATGCACACCCTAGCCGGCGCCGCAGCAATGAGATCATCGAGCGCGAGCGGTTCCAGGGGCGCGGTGAGCAATGCCACGCCCTGATGGACAGCGCCGGGCGGAAGAAGCCGGTCGATTTCGCGGATCGTGAGGCCCTCGGCGTCTGGCAGGCCCAGCCGGCGGGCGGCATTCTCTGTTGCCACGAGCCGCTTGTGCGCGCGCGCGGGATTGGCAAGCGCGGCCAGCACGGCATGGCTGCCCCATAACCAGACCGGACCGTCCGGCCGGGACTGCGATTGTCGGGCCTGCTTGCCACGCGGGCGGTTGCGCACCGGTTTGTTCATTCCTATAAGGCGCTCTTCGATCGTTTCCGGGGCGGGTTTGCCCGCCTTTGTGACGGTCACGCGCATGTGCGTCAAACGGCGCCTCGTGCGGGTTGCCTGGAGGGGTGGCCGAGTGGTTAAAGGCAGCAGACTGTAAATCTGCCCGCGTTAGCGTACACAGGTTCGAATCCTGTCCCCTCCACCACCCGCCGGGCCGCCCGCGAGCCGCAATGCAGGCGCGGGTATAGCACAATGGTAGTGCAGCAGCCTTCCAAGCTGAGGATGCGGGTTCGATTCCCGCTACCCGCTCCAGCGTCCTCGCGCGCCAGGCCCGCACGCGACGATTGCCCAAATCCTTGCCAGCGCGGGCGGGGCCGCTCACGAGAAAGCCGCACCGTTCGGGCTATGGGCAAAATTCCTGTGACAAATGCTTCACAAGGGCGTCTGCGTCTCTAGTGTGGCGCCTCAGTCAGTGACAGCGGATCAGGGGCCGGCATGGAAAACGTTATCGGGTCGATCGAGACAGTCAGCAATTTCATCTGGGGCGGCGCCTGGGGAGACACACGGATTCTTCCCGTGGGCCCGCTGGGCATCATCCTGCTCGGCACCGGGATCATCATGATGATCCGCCTCGGCGCACGCCCGCTTCGCCGATTCGTTCCGGCCCTTGTCGAGGTCTGGAAGGGCCGCAAGGCGCAGGGCGAGGACGGCGCAATCACACCCTGGCAGGCGCTGTCGACCGCGCTTTCGGGACAGGTCGGCACGGGCAATCTCGCCGGCGTGGCCACCGCCATCACCCTGGGCGGGCCGGGGGCGATCTTCTGGATGTGGATTGTCGCCCTGTTCGGCATGGCGCTGGCTTTCTCCGAAAGCTCCCTGGCCGTGAAATACCGCGAGACGGACGAATATGGCCGCATCAATGGCGGTCCGATGTATTACATCAAGAACGGTCTCGGGAAGAAATGGGGCTGGCTGGCCGTCATTTTCTGCCTCGGCACGCTCTGTTCGGCCTCCGTCACCGGCTCGATGATCCAGGCCAACTCGATCACCGAGGCCGTGGTGGAGACCGGCGACTCTGTGGCCGGCCTGGCCATCCCGGCCTGGCTTGTCGGCCTCGTGCTCAGCGCGCTGGTCTTTGCCGTGATCATCGGCGGCATCAAGTCGATCGGCTCGGTGGCCGGAAAGGTGGTGCCGGTCATGGCGGCGGCCTATGTCCTGATTGCGCTTTTGGTGCTCCTTCTCAATGCGCCGAAAGTGCCCGCGGCCTTCATGCAGATCATCGGCTCGGCCTTTGGCTGGCAGGAAGCGGTCGGCGGTGCGGCCGGTTACGGCGTTCTCAGTGCCATCCGGGCCGGGATTGCGCGCGGCCTGTTCTCCAATGAGGCCGGTCAGGGCTCCGCGCCCATCGCCCATGCAGCCGCCAAGACAAAAAACCCGGTCGAACAGGGCGAAATCGCCATGATCGGCGTGTTCATCGACACGATCATCATCTGCACGATGACCGCGCTCGTGATCCTGACCGTGACCGGGGATTTCAAGAAGTCGCCCTCCCTCATGGCCGCGAACAGCTGCGTGGCAGCCGGCATCGAGACGCCCGGCGGGACGGATATCGGCACGCTTTTCCCCAGCGCCTCGACCGAAGGGC
The DNA here is from genome assembly GCA_009909065.1 of Alphaproteobacteria bacterium. Lineage (GTDB taxonomy): Bacteria > Pseudomonadota > Alphaproteobacteria > Caulobacterales > Hyphomonadaceae > UBA5336. The sequence goes on from JAAANZ010000095.1 coordinate 81,868, forward strand.
GCGAGCGGCTGGTGGCCGAGAACAGCGCCGCGGCCACGGCCTATCTGGAAAGCTGCAGGCCGGTGTCGAGGTCGATGACCTCGCCCTGGCCGCCGCGAGCGATCCCGGTATTCTCATCGATGTCGATCATGCCTGGCAAACCGATGCCAATTCCTCGGCGATCACGACGCGCGCCTATGGCGAGGCATTGCCCTATGGCGAGTTCATCGTGGCGATCGCGCTGCTCTTCTTCGCCTTCACCACGATTCTCGGCTGGTCTTATTATGGCGAGCAGGCGGTGACCTATCTGGTCGGGGAATGGGCCACTCATCCCTTCCGGTATCTCTGGGTGCTGGTCGTGTTCGCAGGGACCGTGCTCCCGGCGACACAGCTCTGGCTGCTGGGCGATATCGCCAATGCGTCCATGGCTTTCCCGAACCTGATCGCGATCCTCGCCCTTTCCGGCGTGGTCGTGAGCATGCACAAGCTCGGCGATGACCCCGGTCATGGCCACCCTGTGCATGACTATTCGCGCCATGACGAGGAAGCGCCCGGCGAGTAGGCCGGGGCCGGCCCGTTCTATCCGGAGCGGCGGCCTTGCCGGGCCGCCCGCCTATTTGCGCAAGATACGCGGCAGGAAGGGCAGAAAGGCGCCGAGCCCCAGGACCATTGCGGCAAAGAGCATCACCGCGCCGAGCGCGTCCTCCTGGTGTTCGAAGCCGAAGACCTGCTGCATCCGGCAGGCCAGGCTTCCACATCCCCCGCCGCCGGCACGCGCCATGATATCGCTGAGGATCCCGAGCGCGATCAAAAGACCAAGCCCGGCCACAAAGCCGAGCGATGCGCGCAGCAAGGCGCCGGCAAAGGTCAGTTTCGGACGGCGCCAGCGCGAGCCCCTTCCCTTTTTCTGGCCGAAGACGACATCCAGCAGGTCGTCCATGTCCGCGTTGAAATGCGAGGTGCGAAGCTGGAAGGCGTTCAGCTTCGGCAGGTGTTTCAGCTCTTCGGGCAGGCCGTCGGCGCTTGGCATCGGCGCGCCGTCGACCAGCACGGGAATGACCCGGGCATCGCTTTCGAGCGCCAGAACCGCCTCGCGCCTCACGAAATCCTGCGGGTCGAAAATCCGCGTGTCGCCCTGCGGCCCGGTCGAGGCGCCGAGATAGTCCTTCCCGATCAGCACCAGGCAATGGCTGGATTTTGCCAGGGAGGATCGGATCGCCGCCTCGAAATCCTCGCCAATGCCGATTTCGTCAAAATCGAGAAACACCTCGTCGATTCGGGGGATCTGGTCGAGGAAGGTCTTCATCGATCGCGCCACGGTCTGCGTGTCGGCGCGGCGATAGGAAATGAAGAGTCTCATATCCGGGCCAGCGTCCTATTCCTCATCGCCAAGGCCCGAATAGATGCCGGCCGCGCGCACATGCGCCGCGCCGGCCAGCCGCGAGACCTGGCGCACATCCCGGTCGGCTTCACCCTTCTCGAATTCGTAGATCAGGGCATGCAGCCTGTGGGTGCGCGTGAAGGGGCGCTCCAGCATGGCCTCGGGGAGGGCCGAGACGTCAGCGCGCTCCAGCATTTCGTCCAGTTCCTCGCGTGTCGGCGCCGGCGCAAGCTCGTCGCGCTCATAGGGTTTTTCGGTCGCCGCGAACACGATCTGGCGGTAATATCCGGGCGGAGCATAGAAGAGCCGCGCAATATAGCTGCCGAGCGACCAGTTGGGTCTCGCTTCGGGCGGGGCAAAGCGCAGCGGCCCTTCCAGCGGGCGGCCGTCCTCGTCGATCCGCTCCAGCCGCGTGACCATGGCAAAGCCCGAACAGCCGATGGACTGGTAGCCGAACTCGACATAGCCGGCCTCGATCAGCGCCGCCTCCAGCCGCTCGCCCACCTCGCCAAGTGTGCGGGCCTCGGCCGTCGTGCCGGCGAGCAGGAGCGCGCGCGGAATGGTCACCTTGGTCGAGGGTTCCGGCGGGGGCCAGTCGAAATCATTCATGCCCCCCCTGTCGCAGGCCTCGGTCCGGTCGGGCGCCATGGGCGCTCGCGTTCCGGGCTCGTTGACGGAGGCCGGACCGCGATCGGGTGATGCCGTGGCATCGTCATCGAGGGCAAATTCCT
>JAAANZ010000045.1 GCA_009909065.1 Alphaproteobacteria bacterium
CGCACCCTGGTCGGGCTCGGCCTCAACAAGGTCGGGCGTGAGCGGACCTTGAAAGACACGCCCGAGGTGCGCGGCATGCTGGTGAAGGTCGCGCACATGGTTGAAATCCTGGAGGAGAAGGCGTAGCTGCTGGCGCCTGAAAACCGGCAGGCCCGATTGGCCTGCATGAACCGATAAAGAGCGACACGATGAAACTGCATGATCTCTCCCCCCGCCCGGGCTCGACCAAGGCGCGCAAGCGTGTCGGGCGCGGTGTCGGTTCGGGCAAGGGCAAGACCGCCGGGCGCGGGATGAAGGGCCAGCAATCGCGGTCCGGTGTCGCGCTGAACGGGTTCGAAGGCGGGCAGATGCCGATCTATATGCGTCTGCCCAAGCGCGGCTTCAAAGCGCGCAACTCGAAGACCCATGCGCTGGTCAATCTCGGCCGGCTCTCGGCGGCAATCGACGCGGGCAAGATCGAGGCCGGCAACATTAATCCGGACACGCTGATGGCCGCCGGGCTGGTGCGCCGCCCCAAGGACGGAATTCGCCTCCTGGCCAAGGGCGATGCGCCGAAAAACGCAAGGATCACCGTGACGGGCGCGTCGAAAGCGGCTATCGAGGCGATCGAGGCCGCCGGCGGAACGGTGACGCTGACGGGCCCTTCGAAGGATGAATCTGGCGCGGCGTAAGGGGCACACCTGCACCTCTTTTTGCGCCAGGCGCCTTCACAAACTGCGCACCGCCGCCAATCTTGGCGGCGCTCTGCGTTTATGGGAGGAGGATTTCCCTTGGCTTCTGCCGCCGAACAGCTTGCAAAGAATGTGAATTTCGGAAGCTTCGCCAAGGCGAAGGATCTGCACAAGCGCATTCTCTTCACCCTCGGTATCCTTGTCGTTTACCGGCTGGGGACTTTCATCCCCGTCCCCGGGCTCGACCCGGCCGCCTATGCCGACTTGTTCGCCCAGCAATCGGGGGGCATTCTCGGCAGCGCCAACATGTTCTCCGGCGGCGCGATCGAGCGGATGGGCATCTTTGCGCTGAACGTGATGCCGTATATCACCGCCTCGATCATCATCCAGATGATGACATCGGCCTCTCCCAGCCTTGAAAGGCTGAAAAAGGAAGGCGAAGCCGGGCGCAAGCAGATCAACCAGTATACCCGTTACCTGACGCTGCTGTTCGCCATCGTTCAGAGTTTCGGCATCTCGGTCGGGCTGTCCAGCGCCTCGCTGGACACCGTGCCGCAATGGTTCTTCGTCCTGACCGGCGTTGTCACGCTCACCGGCGGGACGATGCTCCTGATGTGGATGGGCGAGCAGATTACCGCGCGCGGCATCGGCAACGGCATCTCGCTGATCATCTTTGCCGGCATCATTGCCGAAATGCCCAAGGCCATCTTCAACCTTCTCTCGCAGGCGCGCACCACCTCGGTGAATGTGGCCTTCATCCTGCTCATCACGGTCCTCGTCCTGGCCCTGGTGGTGTTCATCGTCTTCATCGAACGCTCGCAGCGCCGCCTCCTGATCCAGTATCCCAAGCGTCAGGCGGGCAACCAGATGATGCAGGGCCAGAATTCCTTCCTGCCGCTGAAGATCAACACGTCTGGCGTGATCCCGCCGATCTTCGCCATTGCCATCCTTATGCTGCCGCTGACCGCGGTCGGCTTTTCCGGGGGCACGACGGACCCCAATGCCGTCGCCACGGGGGGCTCGGGCTTCCTCGCCTGGCTGGCGGGCACCTTCAGCCCGGGATCATGGACCTATATCATCACCTACGCCGTGCTGGTGGCCTTCTTCTGCTTCTTCTACACGTCGATCATGTTCAATCCGCAGGAAACCGCGGAAAATCTGCGCAAGTATGGCGGCTTCATTCCAGGGATCCGGCCGGGCAAGAACACGGCAGCCTATATCGACTATGTGCTGACTCGACTCACGACAATCGGTGCGATTTATCTCGTGTTCGTCTGTATTCTGCCGGAGCTGCTCCGGCGCTATTATCCGGAGATTCCCTTCTATATCGGTGGCACATCGCTCCTCATCGTCGTATCGGTGACGATGGACACGGTCACACAGATCCAGAGCCACATGATCGCACACCAGTATGAGGGAATGCTCAAGAAGTCGCGGCTGGGAGGGCGCAAGAGATGAACCTGATACTTTTCGGACCGCCGGCGGCGGGCAAGGGCACACAGGCCAAGCGCCTGGTCGAGACACGCGGCTATATCCAGCTTTCCACCGGTGACATGCTGCGCGCCGCACGCGCCTCGGGCTCGGAGCTGGGCCAGCGCGTATCCAAAATCATGGATGAGGGCAGCCTTGTGTCCGACGAGATCGTCATCGAACTGATCGATGAGCAGCTGCAGGCGCACAGGGATGCCCCCGGTTTCATCTTCGACGGTTTCCCGCGCACGGTCAGCCAGGCCGAGGCCTTGGACGACATCCTGGAAAAGCGCGGCCGGCAGGTGGATCTGGTCATCCGTCTCGTCGTCGACGAGGACGCCCTCATTGCGCGGGTCACCCGGCGGTTCGAGGAAGAAGGCCGCAAGGACGACAATCCGGCGACCTTCGTCAACCGGCTGGAAAAATACAATGCCGATACGGCGCCGCTGATCCCGCTCTACGCGGAAAGGGGGAAGCTGAAAGAGGTCGATGGCATGGCCGATATCGACACGGTGTCGGCCAGCATAGATGCCGCGCTGCGCGCTGCAGGCGGCCACTGAATTGCGCAGGCGAAACGCGCCGAATCAGGTGTTGACGCAGCGCTTCACCCCGCTATAAACGCGGACTTCGTTAAGAAGGCAGCAGTGTCTTGCACGCGGAACGGGCTTTCAGCGTTGTGAGGCCTGTTTTGCGTTCGCACAGACTTTCAAGGAGCTTGGCCCCGTGGCCCGAATTGCCGGTGTAAACATTCCCACGAACAAGCGCGTTGAAATCGCGCTGCGTTATATTCATGGCATCGGGCCTTCCAAGGCCCGGGAAATCGCTGACTCGGCGGGTATCGCACCCGAGCGACGCGTTCAGGACCTGACGGATGCCGAAGTGATCCAGATCCGCGAGACAATCGATCGCGATTACATGGTTGAGGGTGATCTTCGCCGCGAGACCTCGATGAATATCAAGCGTCTGATGGACCTTGGCTGCTATCGCGGCCTGCGCCATCGCCGGCGCCTGCCCGTGCGCGGCCAGCGCACTCACACCAATGCCCGCACGCGCAAGGGCCCCGCCAAGCCCATCGCCGGCAAGAAGAAATAGGATATATGACCGATGGCCCGTGACGCGACACGCGTTCGCAAGCGCGAGCGCAAGAACATCTCATCCGGCCTTGTGCATGTGAACTCGTCGTTCAACAACACGATGATCACGATCACCGATGCGCAGGGCAACTCGATCTCCTGGTCGTCCGCCGGCGCCATGGGTTTCAAGGGATCGCGCAAATCGACGCCCTATGCCGCCCAGGTCGCGTCCGAGGATGCCGCGCGCAAGGCGATGGACCACGGCCTGAAGACGGTCGAGGTCAATGTCCGCGGACCCGGGTCGGGACGCGAGAGCGCGCTGCGGGCGCTGCAGGCCGCCGGCCTGACCATTACCTCCATCCGCGACGTCACGCCGATCCCCCATAATGGTTGCCGGCCGCCCAAGCGCCGGCGTGTATGATTGCCCTGCCGGGCCCTGATCGTCCGGTCAACCCAAGCTTCGTTCCCAGGAGTCGCCCATGGCTGACACCGCACTTGAAAACGTCAATGATCGTAACTGGAAAGAGCTGATCCGCCCGACCCGCCCTGAAGTCATTCCGGGGCTTGACCCCCGGCGCAAGGCGAAGCTCGTCATCGAGCCTCTGGAACGCGGTTTCGGCACGACGCTCGGCAATGCCCTGCGCCGGGTTCTTCTCTCCTCGCTTCAGGGGGCGGCGATCACGGGCGTGCAGATCGACGGGGTCGTGCACGAGTTTTCTGCGATTCCGGGCGTGCGCGAGGATGTGACGAATATCGTCCTCAATCTCAAGCAGATTGCCATCGACATGGTCTCGGAAGGCTCCAAGCGCATGGTGCTCAAGGCCAGTGGCCCCGGCGAGGTGACCGCCGGACAGATCGAGACCCCGGGTGATGTGAAAGTGTTGAATCCCGACCTCGTGATCTGCACCCTGGATGAAGGCGCCTCGGTGCGCATGGAGTTCACTGTCGACACCGGCAAAGGCTATGTCCCGGCCGACAAGAACCGGCCCGAGGATGCGCCGATCGGTTTCATCCCGGTCGATTCCATCTATTCCCCGGTTCGCCGGGTCGGATACCAGGTTGAGGATACGCGCGAGGGCACGGTGCTCGACTATGACTGCCTGACGCTGACAGTCGAGACTGACGGCTCGGTAACGCCCGACGACGCAGTGGCCTATGCCGCGCGCATCCTGCAGGATCAGCTGCAACTTTTCATCACGTTTGACGAGCCGGTGATCGAGGATGCCACCACATCCGACGAGGCCGAGCTGGGCTTCAATCCGGTGCTGCTGAAAAAGGTGGACGAACTGGAGCTTTCCGTGCGTTCGGCCAATTGCCTGAAGAATGACAATATCGTCTATATCGGCGACCTCATCCAGAAATCCGAAGCGGAAATGTTGCGCACGCCGAATTTCGGTCGCAAGTCGCTGAACGAGATCAAGGAAGTGCTCGCCGGCATGGGGCTGCATCTGGGCATGGATGTGCCCGACTGGCCGCCTGAGGATATTGAAGGCCTGGCCAAGAAATACGACGACCATCTTTGAGGATACCGCCCACCCGGAAGGCGCGGGCGCGCCGAAGTTGAAAAAGGACTGGACCCATGCGCCACAATCTCGCGCACCGGAAACTGAACCGCACGGCGTCGCATCGCCGGGCGATGCTGGCCAACATGGCCGCGTCGCTCATCGAGCATGAGCAGATCATCACCACGCTGCCCAAGGCGAAGGAGATGAAGCCCTATATGGACAAGCTCATCACCCTGGCGAAGAAGGGCGATCTGCATGCGCGTCGCCAGGCGGTTTCGCGTATCCGCGACAAGGCCGCCGTCGCCAAGCTGTTCGAAGTGATGGGCGAGCGTTACGCCGAACGCAATGGGGGTTATACGCGCGTGCTCAAGGCGGGCTTCCGGCATGGCGACAATGCGCCGATGGCCGTGATCGAGCTCGTCGATCGCGACGAAGACGCGCGCGGCGCAAAGGATCGCGCCCGCCACGAAGCCGAGCTTGAAGCGGCCGACGCGGAATAGGGCCCTAGCAAACAGCGGCAAACGAGCGGCCGGTCCGGAAGGGCTGGCTTCCTGCCTTCGTCTCTTTGTCCGACCGAAGCGTGCGGGCCAGGGCGTTGCCACTCCGCTTGCGGCCCCTCACGCCTGTGGGCGGATGACCACCTTGCCGACAACCTCCCGGTTCTGAAGCATCCGATAGCCGTCCAGCACGCGCTCCAGCGGCAGTTCGGCGTGGATATAGGGCCGTGTGCGGCCCTCGCGCGCCCACTCCCATATGGCGGCGACATTTTCCCGGCCCTTGTCGGGAAACTGGCGGCCATATTCGCCGGCGCGCACGCCGACCAGGGAAAAACCCTTGATCAGCGGAATATTGGTGTTGATCGAGGCGATGCGCCCGCTGGTGAAGCCGATGATCAGGAGGCGCCCATTGAAGGCCATGCAGCGCGTGGATTCATCGAAGACGTCGCCGCCGACCGGGTCATAGATCACGTCCGCCCCACGCCCGCCGGTCAGTTCCTTCACCGGCTCGCGGAACCCGCCGGCGACATTGATCACATGGTCGGCGCCATAGGCCTTGACCCGGGCCAGCTTCTCGTCCGAGCCGCCGGTCGCGATGACCGTGGCCCCCAGCAGCCGGCCGACATCCACCGCGGCCAGGCCGACCCCGCCGCTGGCACCGTGGACCAGGAGGGTCTCGCCGGGCTGGAGCGCCGCCCGCCGCACCAGCGAGACATAGGCGGTCAGATAGGCGGCCGGATAGGCGGCCGCTTCGGCAAATCCCATCGCTTCGGGCTTGGACCTCAGGCTGGCCGCCGGCGCCAGGGCATACTGCGCGAAGGCGCCGAACCGGGCTCCGCCGGCCACCGCGTCGCCGGGCCGGACCGTATCCACCCCCTCGCCGACGGCATCGACCGTCCCGGCCATGTCCATGCCGGGCGTGAAGGGCGGCTCGAGTTTCAGCTGGTATTTCCCCTGGCAGATCAGGATGTCGGGGAAATTGATGCTCGCCGCCATCACGCGCAGGCGCACTTCGCCCGGCCCCGGTTCAGGCCGCGGCTTCTCGGCGATCGCCACGCCGCTGAGGTCCTCGGTTATCTCGTGGCAGACGAGGGCGCGCATGGTCTCGCTCATTTCGTTGTCCTCCCTTTGGACATGACAAATGGCGCAGCCATGGGGATCTGTCCAAGGTCGCCTCGCGGAAGGTCTGACTTGTCTTGCGGCAGGCGAGCGGCGAAACTGTCGGCCTGACACACGCGGAAAAGGGCAGGGAGGCCCCATGAAACACCATCTCATGATCGTGCTCGGCCTGATCCTCGCGGGTGTATTTGCCTGGCGGGCGGGTGAGGCGATTGCCGAACCGGGGCTTGGCCTGCGCGAGCTTTATGTGGCGGGCGGTTTCCTGATCTCGGCGGCCCTGATCTGGAGCGGCGTGCGCGAATGGCGCGCGAGCCGTTCCTGAGCGGCCCTCAACCATCGCTCAGTTCACGAGCCTCATCTTTTCGCCGACCGGGCCGACGCCCCCGGGCACCGGCCCATCGGTCAGGTCATAATCGGTATTCAGATAGAGATTAGAGTCACCAAGCGTCTGGAGTCTCGACGCCGCGAGGGCTGTGTATTCGGACCGGTCAGACACGTTCTGTTTCGTGTCCACGCGCAGGATGCCGTTCGGAAGATAGATCGGGCCGACCATGTCGCGGGCATTGTTCGTCGTGATGAGGTGGGTGTTGCCGGCCCGGTTGGCCGGGTCTTCCAGCATGAGGAAGCCGGCTGTCAGTCCCGTGGCCGGGGCGGTAAGTTCGAGGGGCGAGTTTCCGGCGACGTGCAGTCAGTCGCCGTTCAGGATGTAAAGCCCGGGGGTTAAGGTCCCCCCTTGCGGCCTGCATCGATCCTGCAGCGCCGCGCGCGGGTTCAGTATAGCCGCGCCGTGCATGGCAAAGGCGACACGCATAGCAAGGGCCATCCCTGTCGCCGCGAAAAGGATGGCGACGTGGCCGGAGGCCGACCGATTGAATGCCCCGGGAAAACGCACCGCCACCTCTCTCCAGGCGGCGGAACAGTCCGGTGAAATGAAACCGGAATAAACGCGATGAAAGAGTATTCACCGAATGGCGGACGAGGGTGCGGCAGGCGGGCGTGCGGCCGGGTAAGACCAAAGTCCCTCTGTTAACAAATGCCCATTCCGGCGACAGTTCCAGCGTGCGGCAAAAATGCCGTCGAAACGTAACCTCAGGGGAGGAAAATGACTGACCAATCCCAACGGACCTCCGGGGACGGCAAGTTTGACAGCAGGGGCTACTGGGCGGCCGTGATCCGCCTGACTTTCATCCTGCTGGCGATCTGGTTCACCGTTTCCTACGGCTTTGGCATCCTGCTGCGTGACCAGCTCGATGCCGTTTCGCTTGGTGGCGCGCCGCTCGGCTTCTGGTTTGCCCAGCAGGGCGCGATCTACACATTCGTGGCGCTGATCTTTGTCTACTGCTTCCGGATGAACGCGCTTGAACGCAAGTTTGGCATCACGGAGCAGAATGATGGATAGTGCACAATTCTGGACCTATTTCTTCGTCGTCGTGACATTCGGGGCCTATATCGGAATCGCCATCTGGGCGAAGGCCGGTTCCACGGATGATTTCTATGTCGCCGGCCATGATGTTCACCCGACGGTCAACGGCATGGCCACCGCGGCCGACTGGATGTCGGCGGCCTCCTTCCTGTCCATGGCGGGCCTGATCGCCTTCCTGGGCTATGGCGGCTCTGTCTATCTGATGGGCTGGACCGGCGGCTTTGTCCTGCTGGCCCTTCTGCTGGCGCCATTCCTGCGCGAGTTCGGCAAGTTTACCGTGCCCGACTTTGTCGGCGACCGGTATTACTCGACAACCGCCCGCGTGATCGCGGTCATCTGCGCCCTGTTCGTGTCCTTCACCTATATTGCCGGGCAGATGAAAGGCGTCGGGGTGGCCTTCTCCGGTTTCCTCGGCACCTCCTTCGAGATGGGCATCATCGTCGGCATGATGATCGTTTTCGTTTATGCCGTCTGGGGCGGGATGAAGGGCGTGACCTACACTCAGGTGGCCCAGTATTGCGTTCTGATCTTCGCCTATACGGTGCCCGCCATCTTCATCTCGATGATCATCACCGGCAATCCCATCCCCCAGCTTGGCTTCATCTCCAATGTGAAGGGCGAGGACGTGGCGATGCTCGAGAAGCTGAACACGGTCGTGCGCGATCTCGGCTTTCTCGAATATACCGCGTCGAACAAGTCGATGATCGACGTGTTCTGCATCACCGGGGCCCTGATGTTCGGGACCGCGGGTCTGCCGCATGTCATCATCCGGTTCTTCACCGTGTCGAGTGCATCTGCGGCCCGCGTGTCGGCGGGATGGGCGCTTGTCTTCATCGCCATCCTCTACACGACGGCCCCGGCGGTCTCGGCCTTTGCACGCCTGAACTTCGTCGATACCGTTCACCAGTCGACCTATATCTCGAGCGAGGTGGATTATAACAATGATGGTGAGATCAATGCCGAAGACTACACCTTCCGCGCCGACCAGGTGAGAGAAGCGGGCGGAAAGCCCGTTCCGCCCTGGTTCAAGGAATGGGAAGTCACCGGACTGCTCGGCCATAATGATGTCGATGGCGATGGCATCATCAACTATGCGCCCCTGCCTGATGAAAACGGCAGCATCGCCTATGCGCCGGGCATGAACCAGCTTGCCGTCAAGACGGAAGTCGATCCGCTCGACCGGGACATCTTCGTGATCGCCAATCCGTCGATTGCGTCGCTTCCCGGCTGGGTGATCGGACTGGTGGTGGCCGGCGGGCTCGCTGCGGCCCTGTCGACGGCCGCCGGCCTGCTCATGGTGATCTCCTCGGCGATCAGCCACGATCTGTGCCGCCGGACGCTGTTCAAGGGCATGACCGACAAGCAGGAACTGCTCACCGCCAGGTTCTCCGCCGCCGGTGCGGTGGCTCTTGCCGGCCTGCTCGGCGTGTTCTCCACCCAGCTCGGCTTCGTGGCCCAGGTGGTGGCGTTCGCCTTCGGCCTGGCGGCCGCCTCGCTGTTCCCGATCATCTTCCTCGGCATCTTCTGGAAGCGGATGAACCGGGAAGGCGCGATTGCGAGCATGGTGTTCGGGCTGGTCTCGGTGTTCAGCTACATCTACTACTTCAAGTTCGGTGGCGGCACGCCGGACCAGTACCTGCTCGGCATCTCGCCGGAAGGCATCGGCTTTGCCTTCATGTGGCTCTCCGCGCTCGTGGGGATCGTGGTCTCGCTGGTGACGAGCGCGCCGCCCCAGTATATTCAGGACCTGGTGGAAGACATCCGTGTCCCCGGCACACGCACCGCCCATGGTGCGGCCGATGAGGGCATGGCTCCGCTGCCGGCTGAATAGACGGGCCACCGGCTCGGTTCAAAAGGGAAGGGCGGCCTTGTCCGGGGCCGCCCTTTTCGTGACTCCCGGGCTCCGGTGACTTGCATCATGGCCGGACGCGGGCCCACAATCGCGATGAACCAACAGGAGAGACCCGGCCATGCCGCTTTGGCTGATCCTAACGGCAACAGCGCTCTATATGGCAGGCCTCTTCGCAATCGCCTGGCGCGGCGATGCGCGCGCCGAGGCGACGGGCAGAACCGTCTCGCCGCTGGTCTATACGCTTGCCCTCGCGGTGTATTGCACGTCCTGGACCTTTTACGGCGCGGTGGGCACGGCGGCGTCGAGCGGGTGGGACTATCTGCCGATCTATCTCGGCCCGGCACTCGTCTTCCTGATCTTTCCCAGCGTCATAAAGCGGATCGGTGACATCGCCCAGCGCGAAAGCGTCACCTCTCTGTCGGATTTCCTGGCGGCGCGCTATGGCAAGAGCCGGCTCCTGGCGGCGACGGCCACGCTGGCCGCCGTGGCCGGCAGCCTTCCCTATATCGCATTGCAGCTGAAATCGGTCGGGATGAGTCTTGATGCGCTCAGCCTGAACAATTCGGCCGGCGGCGCGAGCGTCCTGCTGACGGCCATTGCGCTTGCGCTTTTCGCCATCGCGTTCGGGGCGCGCCATCCCGACATGACGCGGCGCAATGCCGGCTTGATGCAGGTCCTGGCCTTCGAATCCGTCATCAAGCTGGCAGCCCTGCTCGCGGTCTGCATTCTTTCTCTGGCCATGGCCGGCGAGGCCCCGCCCGAGCGCTTGCGCGCCACCGAGGCGCAATTCGCAAGCCTCGGACCGCTCAGCAGTTTCCTGACCATCACGCTCCTGTCCATGGCGGCGGTGATCTGCCTGCCGAGACAGTTCCATGTGGCCGTGATCGAACGCGGCCACCCGCGCGACCTGCGCCTGGCAAGCTGGCTCTTCCCGGCCTATATGGCCGTGACCTCTCTGGTTGTCCTGCCGATCACGCTCGCCGGGGCGAGCCTCCTGCCGGCCGGCACCTCTCCTGACCTGTTCGTGATTGCCCTGCCGCTGGCCCATGGCGAGAGCTGGCTGGCCCTTCTCGTCTTTCTGGGCGGGTTCTCCGCGGCGAGCGGCATGGTGATTGTCTCCTCGGTGGCCCTGTCGACCATGGTGACCAATGACCTGATCGTGCCCGCCCTGATGCGTTCGGGACGCATTTCGGATCTCGGCGCGCAGGCCGGCCGGCGGCTGGTGATGATCCGTCGCGCGGTGATCCTGGCCCTCCTGCTCCTGGCATATGGCTATTTCAGTGCGGCCGGCAGCTCCGAGGCGCTGGCCCAGATCGGGCTTCTGTCCTTTGCCGCTGCGATCCAGTTCGCCCCCTGCCTAATCAGTGCCGTCTACTGGCGGACAGGCCACCGCAATGGCGCCTTGGCCGGGCTCATTACGGGCATGGCGATCTGGGCCTATTGCCTCTTCGTGCCGGCGCTTTTCGGGATTGACGCGCTGCGCTCGGCCGGCTTGGCCGGCCCGCTGGATCCCCACGGCCTGCTCGGCGTGGAACTGGCCGACCCGCTGACCCATGGCGTGGTCTGGAGCCTCCTGGCCAATACGCTGATCTTTGTCATATTTTCGATCCGGGCCCGCGTGCGGCTGCGCGACCGTATCCAGGCGGCGGTTTTTACCAATCTCGACCATGATCGTGCCGGTGGTCGGTCGGGCCTGTCGGGCGGGGCGTCCGGGGCCACGCCGGACGGCCTGAAAGCGCTGGCCTCGCGCTTCCTCGCACCGGAAGCGGTGGATCTGGCCTTTGACAAGTTCGAGGCCGACACCGGCCTCGCGGCCAATGGCGACGCTCCGGCCGACTGGCGGCTCGTCCAGCGCACGGAAAGGTTGCTGGCCAGCGCGCTCGGCGCGTCCTCGGCACGCGTCGTGATGGCCTCGGCGCTTGCCGGCTCGGCGGTGGCGCTCGGGGATGTTCTGTCCATACTCGACCAGCAGACGCAGGCGCAGCGTTTCGACCGGCACATGCTCCAGTCGATGCTGGAAAATGTCAGCCAGGGCATTTCCGTGGTCGATCATGACCAGCGGCTGGTCGCCTGGAATTCGGCCTATGTGGAGCTTTTCAGCTATCCTGCCCAACTGATCCGGCTCGGCCGGCCGATTGCCGATCTCATTGCCCACAATATCGCACGCGGCTGGATCGAGGCGGATGATGAAACCGACGAGATCAATCGCAGGATCGCGCATATGAAGTCCGGATCGCCGCACAATTTTGAACGCCGCAATCCCGATGGCACCTGGCTGCGGATCGCCGGCTCTCCCATGCCTGGCGGCGGCTATGTCACCACTTTCACGGACATCACGGAGGACAAGCGGCGCGAGACAGCGCTCCTGGAACTCAATGAAAGCCTCGAAGCGCGTGTCGAGGCGCGCACCGAGGATCTGCGCCAGATGGCCGTCGATCTCGATGCGGCGCGCCGCGAAGCGGAAAAGGCCAATGCATCGAAGACCAGTTTCCTGGCCGCGGCGAGCCATGACCTCCTGCAGCCGCTGAATGCCGCGCGCTTGTTCCTCGGAGCCCTCTCAGACAAGGAGGCGGACGAGACACGCCGCGAACTGATCTCGCGCACTGACCGGGCAATCGAATCGGCCGACCAGCTGCTCAAGGGGCTCCTGGATATTTCCCGGCTCGACCAGGGCGAGGTGACGGCCAAGCCCGATGTGCTGCCGGTCGGCCCGTTGCTCGAGGATCTGGTCGATGAAGCCCGGCCCATGGCCCGCCAGGTCGGCCTCGATATCCGGCTGGTGGCGACGAGCCTTTCGGTGAGGGCCGATCCCGATTTCCTGCAATCGATCCTGCGCAACTTCATTTCCAATGCGCGCCGCTATACCCAGTCCGGCGCGATACTGGTCGGTGCGCGCCGGCGCGGCGGGCGTGTGCGTATCGAAGTCTGGGATACCGGCCCCGGCATTCCCGCCGGACGGCAGGCAGCCGTGTTCGACGCCTTTCGCCGGTTCGAGGAGGCTGACAATGCCGGCACCCGCGGGGCCGGGCTGGGGCTCGCCATCGCCACGCGCCTGGCCCGTCTCATGGATGGCCGGGTCGGGGTGAAATCGCGGCCCGGCCACGGCAGCGTGTTCTGGCTGGATATCGAACGCGCCATGTCGCGCCATGAAACGGAGGCGCTGGGCGCGGAGGCCGCCAGCGTGGAGGTGCCGGCCGCCTTTTCCGGGCTGAGAGTGCTTTGCGTGGATGATGAGCGCGCCATTCTCGACGGGATGGATGCGGTGTTGCGGGCCTGGGGCTGCCAAAGCCGAATTGCCACCGACAAGGCCGCAGCGCTGGCCGAATATGAGGCATTCGGCCCCGACATTGTCCTGGTCGACCTTCGGCTTCAGGGCGACGAGACGGGTTTCGACATCGTCGATGAAATCCGCGCTCGCGATGGTCGGCGCGCCGCCTGTGCCCTGCTGACGGCCAGTGCTTCAGAGGACACCCATGCCGAGGCCGCCCGGCGGGGGATGGAGGTCCTGGCCAAGCCCGTCGACCCGGCCAGGCTGCGCACGCTTCTCGCCCGGCTGGCCGGCGCGCGCCCGGCTCAGGCCGCCGAGTAATCGTCCACGGCGGTTGCCGATTTCAGCGTCAGCAGGGCCTGGGTGCGATTATTCACGCCGAGCTTGCGGAAAATCGCCGTCATGTGCGCTTTCACGGTCGCCTCGGATATGCCCATCTCGAAGGCGATCTGCTTGTTCAGGAGGCCCGCTGACAGCCCGTCGAGAACGCGGCGCTGGGCCGGTGTCAGGCTGGCGAGCTTTTCCGCCTCGTCGCCATCCCTTTCGTCGGGGGCACGGGCGGCCCCCTCGGGGAACCAGTCCCCGCCTGCAAGAATATCGGACAAGGCCTGGCTAAGCGCAGCAATATCCAGGCTCTTGGGCAGGTAGGCACGCGCGCCGAGGGTGCGCGCGCGCTGATACACCTCCTCTCCTTCGCTGGCCGAGACGATGGCCACGGCCAGCTCCGGCACGAGGGCATGAAGACGGACAATCCCGTCGAATCCGGACGCATCGGCGAGGTTGAGATCCAGCAAGAGGAGGTCAGGGCTGTGCTCGCAAACGCGGCTGAGCGCTTCTTCCAGCGTCCCGCAATGGCGCGTCACGGCTTGTTCGGCCGCCCGACCGATCGCCGTTTCCAGAGCATCGCGGAAAAGCGGATGGTCATCAACGATGAGAATATCGGGTGCGTGGACACCTGCCATTTTCGGCCCTCCCAAGCCGGTATGCGCGACCTGACGTCTTTCTGTATTGCTTTTATAATCTGCAGTTTACGCAAGTCTGCGCCGATGTCGACCCGGCGCGGCGACTTCCCCTCGACCAAGGTCTGAAAGACCAATGGCTAATGGCGCCGATGGCCTGCCTCTCCCAAGGTCACTCTCGTCAAGAAAAGGCTGATCCCGGGGAGGAAAAGGGATGTCAAACAGGTTTCGCATGGCCCTCATGGCCGGTGCCACGTCGCTCATTGCATTCAGTGCCAGTGCCCAGCAGGGCGACCTGGAACGCCGCGTCGCCGAGCTGGAGGCCGCGTTGGCCGCGGTCAAGGCGGAACTCGCCGCCGAGAAGGCCGAGACGGATGCCGACCTCGTGCGCATCGAGGATGCCGCGCGCGCCATTGAGGCGGATCGCCCGGTCACGTCCGCGAACGGATTCCGCGTCGGCGAGACGACTTTCAAGCTGTCGGGATTCATTGACGCCGATGCCCATGTGTCGAGCTACAGCGATGGCGGCCCCATCGCATCGGGGTCCATCGCGCGCGATTTCTATATTCCGAGCGCGACCCCCATCGGCGGGGAGGAAACCACCCAGACGGACCTGACGGCCGAGGCGACCCGTTTCGCGCTGACCGCGCAGCGCCCGGCCGGCGACGAAAAGATTACCGGTTATCTCGAGCTCGATTTCCTCGGCTCCGCGCAGGGCAATGAGTTGGTGTCCAGTTCCTTCAGCCCGCGCCTGCGCCGCGCTTATGTCGATTATAATGGCTGGCGTGTCGGCCAGGAATGGTCGACCTTCCAGAACACGTCGGCCATCCCTGAAAGCGCGAGCTTCCTGGCCCTGTCCGACGGCATGGTCTTCGTGCGCCAGGCCCAGATCCGCTACACGAATGGCCCCTGGCAATTCGCCCTCGAGAACCCGAACACGACCAGCCTGAATTTCGGCGCCGTGGATGAGAACCTGCTGCCCGACCTTGTCGGGCGCTACAACCATACCGGCGATTTCGGCAATGTCTCCTTTGCGGCCATTGCCCGCCAGCTGCGCACGGAGAACCAGGTTCTCGACGAGGAGGTCTTCGGCTGGGGCCTCAGCGCGGCCGGGCGCATCAAGGTCGGCGCGAAAGACGATATCCGCTTCAACCTGACCGGCGGCGAGGGGCTCGGGCGTTATATCGGGCTGGCCGCCAGCCGTGCGACGGCCATTGACCCCGACGGCAGCCTCGAAGCCATTCCGAGCTATGGCGGCCTCGTTGCCTGGCGCCACCCCTTTGGCGAGACGGCGCGTTTCAATCTCGGCTATTCCGGCCTCTGGGTCGACAATCCCGACTATCTCGGCGAGGGCGTGAACAAGTCGGTGCAGAGCGCCTATGGCGCGGTGCTCTGGAATGTCGCGCCGAAGGTGACGCTGGGCACCGAGCTGATGTATGGAATGCGTGAGCTTGAGAGCGGGGCGGACGGATCGATCGCCCGGTTCACATTCTCGACCAAATACGCATTCTAGTCGTAACACCTATTGGAGGAGGCGTTTCATGACCGACATTCCCGCGGTTCCCGTTCCCGAAGGCTTCAAGGCGAAGGCGAAGCTGACGCCGGAAAAATACCGGGAGATGTATGACGCCTCCATTTCCGATCCGGAAGCCTTCTGGGCCGAGCACGGCCAGCGCCTCGACTGGATCACGCCCTATACCCGCGCCAAGAACACGTCCTGGGAGCAAGGCGATTTCCACATAAAATGGTTCGAGGATGGCGAGCTTAATGTCTGCTATAATTGCGTCGACCGCCATCTGGAGACACGCGGTGACAAGCCGGCCATTATCTGGGAGGGCGATGACCCGGCCGACAGCCACACCATCACCTATCGCCAGCTGCACGGCGCGGTCTGCAAATTCGCCAATATCCTGAAAGAGCTGGGCGTGAAGAAGGGCGACCGGGTGACCATCTATATGCCGATGATCCCCGAGGCGGCCTATGCCATGCTCGCCTGCGCGCGGATCGGGGCCATCCACTCGGTCGTTTTCGGCGGCTTTTCACCGGAAGCGCTCGCCGGCCGCCTCGTCGATGCCGACAGCCATGTTGTGATCACCGCCGATGAGGGTCTGCGCGGTTCGCGCCCGGTGCCGCTGAAAGCCAATGCCGATGCGGCCTGCGAGCATGACGGGGTGAATGTCGAAAAGATGCTCGTTGTGCGTCGCACCGGCGGCGATGTGACCATGAAGGAGGGGCGTGATGTCTGGCTGCACGAGATCGGCGCCGATGCCTCGTCCGAATGCCCGCCCGAGCCGATGAAGGCCGAGGATCCGCTCTTCATCCTGTATACCTCCGGCTCGACAGGCAAGCCCAAGGGCGTGCTGCACACGACCGGCGGCTATCTCGTCTGGGCGTCGATGACGCATGACTATGTCTTCGACCTCCAGGAAGACGATATCTACTGGTGCACCGCCGATGTCGGCTGGGTCACCGGCCACACCTATATCGTCTATGGCCCGCTTGCGAATGGCGCTTCCTCGCTGATGTTCGAGGGCGTGCCGTCCTATCCGGACGCCTCGCGATTCTGGCAGGTCGTCGACAAGCACAAGGTGACGATCTTCTACACCGCGCCGACCGCGATCCGGGCGCTGATGCGCGAGGGCGAGGATCCGGTGAAAGCGACCTCGCGTGAGAGCCTTCGCCTGCTGGGCAGTGTGGGCGAGCCGATCAACCCCGAAGCCTGGGAATGGTATTTCCATGTGGTCGGCGAGGCGCGCTGCCCCATCGTCGATACCTGGTGGCAGACCGAAACCGGCGGGGCCATGATCGTGCCGTTGCCGGGCGTCCATGACATGAAGCCCGGCGCGGCGAGCTACCCGTTTTTCGGCATCCAGCCGGTGCTTGTGGACAGTGAGGGCCATGAACTGGACGGCGCCTGCGAGGGCAACCTGCTCATCACCGACAGCTGGCCGGGCCAGATGCGCACCGTGTATGGCGATCATCAGCGCTTCATCGACACCTATTTCAGCGCCTATCCGGGCAATTATTTCACTGGTGACGGCGCGCGGCGCGACGAGGATGGCGCGATCTGGATCACGGGCCGCGTCGATGACGTGATCAATGTGTCCGGCCATCGCATGGGCACGGCCGAGGTCGAAAGCGCTCTGGTTGCGCATGACGCGGTCGCCGAGGCCGCCGTGGTCGGATATCCCCATGACGTGAAAGGGCAGGGCATCTATGCCTATGTCACGCTGCGCGCCGGGGTGGTGGCCGATGAGACGCTGAAGAAGAATCTCGTCCAGCATGTGCGCTCCGAGATCGGGCCGATTGCCAGTCCCGACCTCGTCCAGTTCGCGCCCGGCCTGCCCAAGACACGGTCCGGCAAGATCATGCGCCGCATCCTGCGCAAGATCGCCGAGGACAGTTATGACAATCTCGGCGATACCTCGACACTGGCCGAACCGGCCGTTGTCGATGACCTGATCGAGAACCGCCAGAATCGCACAGGCTGACAGTCTCGAGACGAAGGTTCCTCCCGGAACCCAACTCCGGCGCGGCTCCTCCCGAAACCGGGCCGCGCCGGCTTTTTTCGGCGCCAGCCCCGCTCGTCATGGTTTAGCAGGCGGCTGAAGAAACGACCCTTCGGCCATCCATTGGTTCGGGCAGTCGTGCGAATCTCCATCCTTCGAGACGCGCTTCGCGCTCCTCAGGATGAGGTGAGTGCATTGTTTCGAAGACTTAAAATCCTCATCCTGAGGAGCGATCCGTCCGGGATCGCGTCTCGAAGGATGGCGGCGCGATCATGCTTTCAGGTTCGCAAGACCCAATTGCAGGAGTTTTTCAGCAGCCTGTTAGGGCGGAACCTGCCCTGGCCGCCCGCCTGCATGGATGCTGGCCAAAAGGCGGGCTGACCCCTATGACCCGCCCTATGCGCAAGCGCCCGCTGACCCGTCTGGACACCCTCCAACTGGCCTGGCCGATCGTGCTGGCGCAGGCCGCCACGGCGCTGACGGGTATCGTGGATACAGCGGTCATGGGGATGACCGGCCTTGCCGCCGACCTTGCCGCCGTCGGGCTGGCCGCCGTGACATTCAGCTTCGTCTATTGGGGCTTCGGTTTCCTGCGCATGTCGACCACCGGCCTGACCGCGCAGGCCGAAGGCGCCGGAGATACGAAAGAGGCGCGTGCAACCCTTGTCCGGGCGCTGATGCTGGCCGGCGGGCTTGGCCTGGCAATCATGGCGGCCTACCCGCTGATCGAATGGATCTCGCTTTCGGCTTTCCGGGCCGAAGCCGAGGTCGAATCGCTGGCGGCCGGGTATTTTTTCGCGCGGATCTGGGGCGCGCCGGCCGCCTTGATGGGATTTGTCATCACCGGCTGGCTGATCGGGACAGGCCGCACGCGCGCCCTCCTGGCGTTTCAGCTGGTGCTCAACGGGGTGAATGCCGGGCTCGACACCTGGTTTGTGGCCGGTCTTGGCTGGGGGCCGGCGGGCATCGGTGCAGGCACGGCGCTCGCCGAATGGGCCGCGCTCGGTTTTGGCCTCATGGTGGCGCGCGACGGGTTCGGACCGCGGGCGCGGTTGCTCGACCCGGCCCGGTTGGCCGCGCTTTTCTCGGCCAATCGCGACATCATGATCCGCACGCTTGCCCTGCTGTTCTGCTTTGCCTGGTTCGTCAATTCCGGCGCCCGCCTTGGCACGGCGACGCTGGCGGGCAATGAGGTGCTCTTGCAGTTCATTGCGGTCTCCGCCTTCGTGCTCGACGCCTTCGCCTTCGTGGCCGAGAAGGAGGCCGGAGAGGCCTATGGCGCAGGCGATCGCCAGCGCCTGGTGCGGGCCATGCGGATCACCAGCGAGCTGGCCGCGGCATTCGGGCTTGTCTTTGCGGCGCTGTTCTGGACCGGCGGCGGCTGGGTGATCGAGACCTTCATCGCCGACCCGGCCGCGCGCCAGGCCGCGCTCGACTTCCTGCCCTATTGCGCAGCCGTGCCGCTGATTGGCTGGGTCGCTTTTCAGCTCGATGGCCTGTTCCTCGGCACGACGCAGGGCCCGGCCATCCGCAATGCCGGTGTCCTGGCCATGCTGGCCTATGTCGGCACCGATCTCGCGCTGCGCCCGGTTTACGGAAATGCCGGCGTGTGGACGGCATTCCTTGCGATGTATGCCTGGCGGGGCGTGTTCCTCGGCGTCTACTGGCCGGGCCTTATCCGCCGGACCGCGGCGATGAGCTGAGATCGGACAGGATCTGCCGGACAAGTCGCGGCCCTCGGAAGACCAGCGCGGAATAGAGCTGCACCGCCTGCGCGCCGGCGGCCAGCTTGGCGCGCACATCATCGCCACTCGCGATGCCGCCGGCGCCGATCAGGTCCAGCCGGCCATCGACGGCCTGTGCAAAGCCGGCGAGGATCTCGGTCGAAATTTCCATCAGCGGCGCACCGGACAGACCGCCGGTCTCGCTGGCATGCCGGCTGGCCAGGCTGTCGGGACGCGAAAGCGTGGTGTTGGACACGATCAGGCCATGCAGCCAGGGCGCGGCCAGCGCGACCTCGGCAATCTCGGAAATGGCGGTCTCGTCGATATCCGGCGCAACCTTCAGGAAGACGGGGCGCGCGCCGGACCGGGACGCCATGGCTCTGGCCGCCTCGCCGCAGCGCCCGAGCAAATCCTCCAGTGCGGCGCGATCCTGCAAGCCGCGCAGACCCGGCGTGTTGGGCGAGGAGATATTGAGCGTGATATAATCGGCCTGCCCCCAGACGGCCATCAGCCCCTCGCAATAATCGGCAATCCGGTCGCGGCTGTCCTTGTTGGCCCCGACATTGGCGCCGACCACCCCCGCGCCCGGCTGATGGCGCGAAAGGCGTGTGGTGAAATCGGCGAGGCCGGCATTGTTGAAGCCCATCCGGTTGATCACGGCGCTGTCGTCCGGCAGGCGGAAAAGGCGCGGGCGCGGGTTTCCGGCCTGCGGGTTCGGGGTGACCGTTCCGCATTCGACAAAGCCGAAGCCGAAGCGCAGCATGGCGTCGAAAACTTCGGCATTCTTGTCGAACCCGGCCGCCAGTCCGACAGGATTGGGCAGGTCGAGGCCCGAGACCGGCAATCTAACCGCCAGCCCGTCATAATCCGTGCCCGGCTGAGAGGCCGGAACGCCAAGACCCGCCGTGAGGGCGCGCAGCGTCAGGGCGTGGGCCGTCTCCGGCGGGAGCCGCCGCAGGATGCCGCTGCCGAGATCAGCGAGAAGGGACATGGCGCAAGCCGTTCAGGCGGCGTTGAGGGGCTGGATATCGGGCATTGGCGGCGATATCTGGCCTGTCTTTCCCGCCAATGCAATCGCAAAGGCGATCGGGCGGGGCCGTTCAGCCTGGCCGGGGGGGAGCCGGACCGCCTGCGCACCGAACCGTTGGCCAGGATCACGCGCATCCTCTGGATCGGTCATTGAATCGTCGCAGTTCTGCGTGTTCATCTTTCGGGTCGAGACCATTTTCGGGGGTTTTCATGGACTGGGACAAGCTGAGATCCTTTCACGCGGCGGCGGAAGCCGGCAGCCTGACGGCGGCGGGGGAAAGGCTCGGCATCTCGCAATCGGCGGTTTCGCGCCAGATCGCCGCGCTCGAGGAACAGCTTGGAATGTCCCTTTTCCAGCGCCATGCGCGCGGCCTTGTGCTCACCGACAGCGGCCACACGCTTTTCCGGTCGACCGCGCAGATGGCGGCCGCAGCGATAACGGCCGGCTCGGCCCTGCGCGATCAGCAGGAAACCCCGCAGGGTCAGCTGATCGTCACCGCGCCTGTCGCTTTCGGTTCGACCTGGCTGGTTCCGCGACTTGGCAGCTTTGTCGAGTCCTATCCCGACCTCCAGCTTGACCTGAGGCTTGATGACCGCGAATACGACCTTCTGAAACTGGAAGCCGAGTGCGCGATCCGGTTGTGGGCGGCTGACAAGGCGGACCTGATCCAGAGGAAGCTGGCAGGCGTCGCCACAAGCCTTTATGCCGCGCCGGCCTATCTGGAAAAGCATGGCGAGCCGCACACGCCCGACGAGCTGGATCGCCACAGGGTGATCGGTTACCGCCATGAAGGCGCCCCGTTCCAGATGCAGGCGATGAACTGGGCCCGTCAGTTGGGCCGCGATGACCGCCCCCCGCGCGAGGCGGCGCTGGAGGTCAACAATGTCTTCGCCATGCTGCAGGCCGTGCAGGCCGGGCTCGGGATTGCCGACGTGCCGGACTATATGGCCGCAACCGCCCCGGAACTTGTTCGCCTCATGCCGGAATATACAGGTCCCAGCTTCGATCTGTATTTCATTTATCCCAGCGACCTGAGACGCTCCAACCGTATCTCGGCCTTCAGGGATTTCCTGACGCAGGAAGTTGAAGCGCTTCAAGAGCGCAATGCGCCGGCATGAAGGCGAGTCTCAGATCAGACATGCAACATTGCATGGATTTCACTACATCACCCCCTTGTTTATGAAGGGCGATAGGTTATCTACAAAGCTCTAGCCGCGGTCCCGGGCTAAAACCCGATCCTATCCTCCGATTGGGCGTTTCCTCCCCCTGTCGGGACCAAACTTCAAGCCGGGCGCGGATTTCCGCAGCCCGGCTTTTCTTTTCCAAGCGGGGAAGTTCACGGAAAAGGGCGGCCCTGAAGGACCGCCCCCGGAGATGGCCGTGCGACGGTGTCGTTCAGTTCGAGGCGCGCAGCATCCAGGCCGTCTTTTCGGCCACATCGGCGCGCTGGGTCATCAGGTCTTCGGTCACCGTGTCGCCGTTTTCCGCGGCGATTTTCGTGCCGGCCTTCGCCGCGCGCGAAACGGCTTCGTGGCCGCGAGCGAGATTGGAAATCATGTCCTCGGCGTCGGGAATGCCATTGTCCGGCTTGATGGTGGCCTCGGCCAGCATCTCCTCGCTCGACCCCGGCGCGAAATGACCGAGCGCGCGGATGCGCTCGGCGATCACGTCGAGCGCTTCCCAGAGTTCACGATACTGCGTTTCGAACATGTTGTGCAGGCTGTTGAAACGCGGACCCGTGACATTCCAGTGATAGCCATGCGTCTTCATATAAAGCGCATAGGTCTCCGCCAGCAGCACGTTCAGCGCTTTCGCCGAGGCATCGCGCTGTTTGTCTTCAAGTCCGATATCGATCGACATTGTCATATTCCTTTTGCTTGAGGGCCTCTTAATTGGTGACTGCACGCCCGGCGCTCAAATAGAAACCTCCGGCGCCCATGATAGGACAATCCTATGACAGCGCCGCACAGAAGCGTTGGATGCGTGTCATGGCCTCCTCCAGTGCCGCTTCGGATGTCGCGTATGAGACCCTGAAGGCCGGCGACAGGCCGAACGCCTCACCGAATACGACAGCAACTTTCTCGGCCTCGAGAAGTTCCTCGGCAAAGGCCCGGTCACTGTCGATGACCCGCCCGGACGGCGCGCGCCGTCCTATCAGGCCCGAACAGTCCGGATAGACATAGAAAGCCCCGTCCGGCGTGGCACAGGAAAGGCCCTCGGCCGCATTCAGCCCGGCCACGACCCGGTCGCGCCGGGCCCTGAACGCGTCATTGCGCGCAGCCAGGAAATCATGCGGGCCATTGAGTGCCGTCACGCTGGCCCACTGGCTCACCGAACAGGGGTTTGACGTGGTCTGGCTCATCACCTTACGCATGGCGTCGATCAGGGGTTTCGGTCCGCCGGCAAAACCGATCCGCCAGCCCGTCATGGCATAGGCCTTGGACACGCCATTCATGGTCAGCGTGCGCGCCTTCAGGCTCGGCTCGACCTCGGCGATCGTGCAAAACTCGGCGTCGCCATAAATGAGGTGCTCATACATGTCGTCGGTGAGCACCATGACATGCTCATGGCGCATCAGGACATCGGCCAGGCCCCTGAGTTCGCTGCGGGTATAGACAGCGCCCGTCGGATTCGAGGGGGAGTTCAGGATCAGCCATTTCGTCTTCGCGGTGATGGCCGCCTCGAGCTTTTCCGGGCTCATTCGGAAGCCATCCTGCGGGCCGCAGGGCACGATTACGGGTTCGGCGCCGCAAAGCCGGACCATTTCCGGGTAACTGACCCAGTAGGGCGCCGGGATCACGACCTCATCGCCGGCATCCAGCGTGGAGATCAGCGCGTTGAATATGACGGCCTTGCCGCCCGGCGAGACATTGACCTCGGAGGGAGCATATTCGAGCGTATTATCCCGGTTGAATTTGGCGCAGATGGCTTCCTTGAGTTCCGGTATGCCGTCGGCAGGCGTGTATTTGGTCTTGCCGTCGCGGATGGCGGCGATGCCGGCTTCCTTGATATGTTCGGGCGTGTCGAAATCGGGCTCGCCGGCACCCAGGCCGATCACGTCATGACCCTCGCGCCTGAGCTCGGTGGCCTTGGTTGTCACCGCGATGGTCGCCGATGGCTGCACGCGCGCGAGCGCCGAAGAGAGCTTCAGGTCTGCCATGAGTTCCTCCTTGCTGAGCCCTTGAAGGCATAAAGCCAGCCAGTGGTCACGGCAATCGCAGCGCGCGAAAGGCGGGTGAATGAAAGCTGCGCAATTGAACCGAATGCACTTACGACATGGTAGGTTTGACAGGTTACAAACAGCCAATGTGGCGGTGGGGCCGCCTTGCAAACGGGAACAGGAACCATGGCATCGGTCGAACACAGACTTGCGATGGCCCAGCGCGACCTGATGGCGCTTGTGCAGGATCTCTATGCCTGGCTTGACGGGCTTGGGCCCGCCGAACGCGTGCTCGGCATCTGCGGCTTCTGTCTTGTCATCCTGTGGCTCACGATTCGCCGGCCGTCAGCTTATGAAAACCGCCGGCAGATGGGCCGGCAGTTCAATATGGCCCTCCTCACGGTCATCCTTTTCGGACTGGGTGCCGGCTGGATCTTCCAGAGCTATGCCCGGCTGGCCATGCAGTTCAGCTGACGGCGCGCGGCCTTCGAGAAGGCAGAATCGATAGGTGAACACGGCCATGTCCCGCAGGCAGATGCAAGACTGGCGCCTCAGGATTTCCGCACGCTTGCCAGCACCGGAACGCCCAGCGTGCGTTCAAGCGATCCGGGCGTTGCAAAACTGCGCCGCGTGACGGCCCATAGCAGCCCGGCCATGAGGGCTGTGAAACCGGCAAACAGAAAGGCGGCCGCAGCGATGGGCATTTTCAGGCTCGACCCCCGGATCGGCGGACGGGCCGGCTCGATCACGCGTATATTGTCGGCATTGCGCGCGGCCAGCTCGGTGCGTGCGCGCGATTCGCTCTCGCGGGTCGCATAGTCGAGCACGCCCTGCTCGGCGAGGTCGCGCGCGCGCTGCAATTCCTGCCAGCGCGGTGTCAGCTCTGTCAGTTGGCGCTGGCGCGCTTCCAGCCGGGCCAGTTGCCGCTGCAATTCCCGGCGCTGCTCGGCAAGGGAGTCGGCCTCGGCGCGAAGCGTGGCCAGGTCGGTCGAAAGCTCCTGGTGGACCGGATTGGGTCCGCGCCTGACCGTGCCGCGCGGCCCGTCCTGGCTGTCGAGATACGATTCGGCCTGCTCGATCCGACGGTCGATCGCCTGAACGGGTCGCGAATCCGGCCTGTAGCGAGACAACAGATCCTCGCGTTCCAACCGCAATTCGACCAGGCGCTCATCGGTGGAATCCTCGACGAAGAAATCGATCTCCGCCTCGGTCCGGTCCAGTTGCGCTCTCAGCCCGCGAACCCGGGCGCGCACGGCGCTGCCGCGCGACTGCGCATTCAGCAATTCCGATCGGGCCGCCGAGATCAATTCGTCGACACTCGCCTTTTCCGCCTCGAAATCGGAAATATTGTTCGTATCGAGGAAATCGCGGATCGCCTCCTCGGCATCGAGCAGCTGGGCTTCATAGGCCTGGCGCTGGGCGGCGAAACTATCGGAGCTGGCATCATCGAGCAGTTCTGCCCGGTATTTCAGATAGGCCCCGACCGTGGCATTGAGCAATTCTGCGGCCGTCTCGGGATCGGGATGGGTAAAGCGCGCGGCGATCACGGGGGTCTGCGGGGCAGCGCTCGCTTCCAGGTCGCCAAGCAGGGCTTCGACCCCGGCCTGGAATGCGGTGCGCGAGATCGCGGCGCGTTCGGCGGGTGCGGCGGCCGCCAGGTCGCGCTCACGCGCCTCGGCGATCGAAGGATAGACATCACCCAGCCGGAAACGCGCCAGGACACGCTCGGCAACCGCCGGGCTCGACAGGAGCTGCAGCTCGGCCTGGATCACCTGTTCCTGTTCGAGCGGGACACCGGCCGGCCCGCCACCGGCGATCGGGCGATAGACATAGAAATCGTCAAGCGTGGCCAGCAGCCGGGTCGAGGCGGTATATGTCGTCGGCGCATTCACCGCGAGCAGCAGGCCCGCAAGGAAAATCGGCAGGAAAACGAGCAGCATCAGCCATTTGGCGCGCCACAGGCCCAACAGTATGTCCGGGACGGACTGGCGCACATGCACCGGCCCGGCACTTTCGCGCCAATCGCTGTCTTCATTCGCGGACATGTCGCCGTATCAGCCTTCGTGCCATTGACGCCCTTTGAAGGCGTAGCCCTCCTCGATTTGACAATTCCTTAAACATTAACTGTCACCGACATAAGGTGACTTTTCCAGAAGCGGCGAGACTTCGAGCTGTCCCGAATGAAACCAGCCGCCATTGCCCTGAGCCTGCTTGCGCTGAACGCCTGCGCGTTGGACCCGCAGACATCCGCGGAGTTTCCCGTCGATACCTGGCGCCTCGATGACGGACGCGACCCGGTCTATCGGCTGGCGCCGGGCGACACGGTTGAGGTCACGGTCTATTCGGCGCCCGAACTGTCACGAACCGTCGAAATCGCACCGGACGGACGCATCCGCCTGCCGCTGGCCGGGCCCGTGCCGGCCGCGGCGCGCACACCGCAGCAGCTTCGAAAAGCGATCGCAAGCGCCCTCTCGCGGCAGCTGAAGGAACCCGATCTCGACGTTCTCGTCACGGGCTTTTCCAGCCAGCAGGTCTTTGTCGGCGGCGAAGTGGCCTCGCCCGGGCTCATCGACCTGCCCGGCCAGATCGGTCCGCTACAGGCCATCATCATGGCCGGCGGGATGACGGATGCGGCCCGCGAGCGCGAGGTGCTTCTCATGCGGCGCCTGCCCGGAGGTGAGGTGCGCTCGGCCCTTGTCAATCTTCGTGCCGGTCTGGAAGACCCGGCCCTGGCCGGCTGGTTGCCGCTGCGTCGCTTTGACGTGGTTTATGTCCCGCGCAGCCGGATTGCCGAGCAGAACCGCTTCATTCAGCGATATGTCCGCAACGCCCTGCCGATACAGTTCTCGCTGTTCTACGATATTGCAGGCGACAACAATTAAGCCGACATGAAATGACAGCGGAAATCTGGCACGCCGGTTGAACCGGCGCTTCAGTAAGCAGTTGTATGGGGAGGATACCGTCAAGCGCGGCCCTGCCGGCCGCGCCGCCCTTGCTTCGGAGTTTTTGTGTCTTGCGCGCCCCTGGCTGCCTCATGAAACTCATCCTGATCGGCCTCATCGCCTCCGGGGCAGGGCCTGCGCTTGCCCGCGAGCAACGCCCCGCCATCGAAGGCGAGGCGCTCACGGATGAGTTGCGCGACTTCATTGCAGGGCAGGTGCAGAAGCGCGAAGCGCCGGCCTCGGCGCTGGCCGCCCGCCGCCAGGCGCGTGAAGCTGGCCGCGTCGCGCGCGAGGCGCTCAATGCGCGCGGCTATTTTGCGCCCCGGATCGAGACGGCGGTTCTCGAAGGCCCGCCCCTGCGCCCGGTCCTCAGGATCGACCCGGGCCGGCGCTTCACGATCGCGAGGATCGATCTGTCCTGGCAGGGGGACGCCCCGGATGAGGACACGGCGCGCCGGGCGCGCGACGCCATCCCGGTCGAACCCGGCGACGCCGCCATTCCCGAGCGCGTGCTCAAGGCCCGCGCCGCGATTTCGCAGCTCCTTCAGGAACGCAGCCATGCTTTCGCGAACGTGCAGGGTCAGGAAGTCGTCGGCGATCGCGAGGCCGGAACGCTCGACGTGACCTATCTTGTCGAGGCCGGCCCGCGCGTGGCCTTCGGCGAGGTTCGCTATCCCGACACGACGCGCACGCGCCGGTCCTATCTGGAAAAGCTGGTGCCCTTCCACTCCGGCGAGTCCTATACTCCGGGCAAGCTCGCCGAACTCAATTCCCGCCTGTCCCGGACCCGGCTTTTCAGGGTGGCGCGCGCCAGCCTGGAAAGCGAGGCGTCCGGCCGGACCGGGGACGGCCCTGAAATTCATGATGTCCGGCTCGAACTGGAGGACCGGCCGCGCAACACGATTGCGCTCGGCGCCAGTTTCGCGACCGATCGCGGCGCGGGTTTCGATGCGCTTTACACCCGGCGAAACCTGATCGGGGCCGGCGATTTCCTCACGGCCAAGCTGACCGTGGCCCAACTCGAACGCATCTTCGACCTGGAATGGAACCGCCCGAACCGTTTCGGTTATGGCCGCGCCATGGTGTGGCGCGCCCGTCTCGACCAGGAGGAGACCGACGCATTCGACCGGCGCTCGGTCGAATTGGGTGGATACCTCGAGAATACGCGCAATCCGCGCTTCACCTACAGCCTCGGCGCGGATGTGGCAGTGGTGCGTGAAACCGCGCGGCTGGACCTGCGCAGCGACAGGGCCGAGGAGCGCGATCTTCAGCTCGTCACCTTCAGGGGCGGGGCGCAGCTCGACCGGGCCGACAGCGCGCTCGACCCCCGCGAAGGCTGGCGCGCCGACCTCTCGGTCGAGCCGACTGTCGGATTTGGCGAAGCCCGCTCGCAATTCATACGATCGACCGCACAGTTGCGCGCCTATCTGCCTGTGGATGATGACAAGCGCACCGTGCTGGCGGGCCGTGTCAGGCTCGGCACGGCGTTCGGCGCGCAGATTGCAGACCTGCCGACCGACCGGCGCTTCTTCGCGGGCGGGGGCGGCAGCGTGCGTGGTTACGGCTACCAGGCGATCGGGCCGCGCACCCCGGACGGCACACCGCTTGGCGGGCGCTCGCTGGCCGAAGTGTCCGGCGAGGTGCGCCACATGATCCGTGACAAGGTGGAACTGGTGGCCTTCCTGGATGCCGGAACCGTGACGGAGGACGAGACTTTCGGCTTCGAGAATGTGCGTCCCGGTGCCGGGATCGGCGCGCGCTATCACACCACGGCCGGTCCGATCCGGGTGGATATCGGCGTGCCGCTGGACAAGTCGCGCTTCGATGATCCCTTCCAGGTCTATCTTTCGATCGGGCAGTCCTTCTGATGAGCATGCCGTCAAACGACACGCCCGAAACATCCCAGAGGGCGCGGCGCCCCTGGTGGCGATGGTTGCTGTGGACCGGCGCGGGCCTCCTGGGGCTTGCGTTGGTTCTCCTCATTGCGCTTCGGCTTCTTGCGATGAGCGGGCCGGGCCGAAGTTTCGCGGAAGCCCAGATCGAGCGGGTCGAACCGGCCGGCCAGAGCCTCTCGATCGAGGGGCTGGAAGGCGACCTTCTGGGGCAGTTCACCATGGCCCGCCTCAGCGTGTCCGATGCGCAGGGCGTCTGGCTGGAGGCCGAGGCGATCAGGGCCGGCTGGTCGCCGCTGGCCCTGTTGTCCGGCCATGCCCGGATCCGGCTCCTGTCGGCTGACACGGTTCGCGTCCTGCGCCGGCCCGAACTGGCCGCGGCCGGCGGGTCCGGGCGTGAGGGCTCGGGCCTGCCCGTGGACACGATCACGCTGGATGAGCTGGGCATCGACGTAATCGCGCTCACCGAAGGCGTGGCCGGCCCGCAGGCCCGCCTGAGCCTGGGCGCCAGCCTCAGCCACCGGCCGGACGGGGGCGAATTCAGCGCCCGGCTCGTGCCGGAAGGCGAGGGCGGTGACAGGCTTTTCGCCGATCTGTCCTGGGGCGGCCCCGTGCCGCTTTCGGGAACTGTCGAACTCGAGGGACCGGCCGGCGGGCTGCTGGCCTCGCTCGCCCGGCTGGAACCGGGCCAGGACATCCGCGCAAGTCTCGAAGCCGTCGGCGCGCCCGCGGACTGGTCGGCCGATGCCCGCATCAGCCTTGCCGGTGAGGAGGCCCTCCTGGTCCGTGCGAAAGGTGACGGGCTCGATGCCGAGGCGGACGGCACGCTTGCCCTGACCCGGCATCCCCTGACCCGCCCCCTGGTGCCTCGTTTCGGTGAACGGATCGACCTGTCCGGCGACATCGCTCCCGGCGCAGCGGGCGGCCGGCGGATCCGGGCCCGGGTGTCGGGGGAGACGCTCGACCTGCGCGCGGCCGCGCCGTTCGAGGGGCGCCAGCCGGACCGGATCGAGTTGTCGGTCCGCAGTGAAGCGCCGATGCGGCTGATCGGAACCGATGCGGCGCAAATGGACTGGCTGAGCCTTGACGGAGCCCTCCTGTTCGAGCCGGAGGGCGCCATCGCCTTCGACGGCGATTTCTCCCTGGCCGGTCTTGTCTATGGCGAGACCGGTATGAACCGCGTGTCCGGCCCGCTCCGCACGCGTTACGTGCCGGATACAAGCGTGCAGGTCCGCAGCGAGCTGACCGCCGCTGCTGTGACCCTGCCGGCCGGCGCTGAGCCCCTTGAGACCGCGAAACTGGTGCTGGATGCCGATTACGGCTTCACCGGCCGGCGCCTGAAGATCGCGAAGGCCCGGCTGGACGCCCCGGCGATCCGCCTGTCGGCCTCGGGCGAGACCGATATTGAAGGGCGCGGTCCAGGACTTCGCGGCAATCTGGTCATCGATGGCCCGGCGACGGGACTCGTGCCCGTCTCCGTGGACGGCGACTGGCGCCTGTCGCGGGAAGGCCGCGGCCTTGCCGGACAGTTTGCCGGCAATGTCAGTGACCTGCCCGCCCTGCCGGAACCGTTTGCGGCCTGGTTCGATGGCCGGGCCGATATCGATGTGGCCCTGGTGCGGGAAGATAGCGGGCGCCTGCTGGCGGACACGCTGGCGATGCGGTCGGCCGGTTTGCAATTGTCCGGACAGGGGCAGCTCTCGCCGGGCCGCGAGGTTTCCGTGTCGCTCGACGGATCCGCGGACGGGCTTGCCGGCGAGCGCGTGTCGAGCGGGCCGGTGGATATATCACTGGCGGCCGGGGGCTCGCTGGAGGCACCGGAGATCAGCCTGGACCTCTCAGCGCCGGTTCTGTCCCTTTCCGGCGAAAAGCTGGACCGCCCGCGCATCCTTCTGGAAAGCCGCGTGCAGGACGGCGCCGCCCCGGGGCGCCTGCGCCTGAGCGCCGGACTGGAAGATGAGGAGGCCGTGATCGAGACCGGCTTCAGGGTCGACGAGGCGCAATGGGCGCTGGACGATCTGCGTATCGACTGGGCCGGGCTCACCGGCTCGGGCCAAGCCGCGGCCCCGTTGGCCAGGCCCGTCGAGGCGAGCGGGACGCTGAAGCTCGCCGGCCTCCTGCCGCAGATCGTGCCGGGTGAGCGCGTGGAGCTGACCGCGGACTTCGCGCCGGAACGCGTGAGCGTATCGGGACAGGTGTCGGGGCTTTCCTCAGGCCCGCTGGACGACAGTAGGGCCGCGCTCGATCTCGACGGCACTCTGGATGCGCTCGATTACCGCCTGGATATCGGCGAGGGCGCGCTCATGCTGGCCGGCATCCGGCGCGATTTTGCCGGCCGTTTCGAGGGCCGGGTCAATGGCCTGACCGGCGGGCGGCCCGAAGCGGATATGTCGGCGTCGCTCGATATCGACGATGTCCGCCTTGCCACCCGCCGCCCGGCACGCCTTGCCCTGACAGCCAATGGCCCCCGGGCCGAGATCGAACTGGAGGGGTTTGACGGCACCGCGCGCCTTGCGCTTGCAAGCCGTGCAGAGGGCCTTGAGGTCACAGGGCGGCTCGATGCACTCGCCCTGGCGCCCATGCTGGTCCTGGCCGGCCAGGTGCCGCTGGAGGGCGGCCTGTCCGGCGAGATCGACATGACACGCCGCGATGGCGCCCTGTCGGGCGGCTTCGAACTCGTCGCAAGCGAGGTCCGGCGGGCCGGCGCAGACGCGCCGGCGTTGCGCCTGTCGGCCCGCGGCGAGGCCCGTGGCGGGATCCTTGCTGCAACAGCCGCGGCCAGCAATTCCGAGGGGCTCGACCTGCGCGCCGGGGCGGACATTCCCTCCGGCTGGCTGACCGGCGCAGCGCGCCCGCCCTTCGATCTCCAGATCGAAGGGGGCGGCCCCGTCGGGGCGCTCTCGCGCCTGGTCATGCCGGATGAAACCGCTTTCGAAAGCCGGATCGACCTTGACCTTCGCGCGCCGGTTCCGTTCGATCCGGGGCTTCTGGAGGGGAGTGTGGCCGTTTCCGAGGGGCGTTTCGAACAGGGCACACTCGGGCTCATCCTCGAGCAGATCGAGGCCAGGGCGGAGATTTCGCAGGGCGAAATCCGGTTGCCGGCCTTTTCCGCGCGCGATCCTGAAGAGGGCCGGCTGAGCGGGCAGGGGACCTATCGTTTCGCCGGCGGCAACACGCTTTCGGTGACAGCCGACGCGCTGCAGATTGCCGATCGCAGCGCCTACAGCGCGAAAGCGAGCGGCGAATTGCGGCTGGAACAGACGAATGCCGGTTATGTCGTCGCCGGCGATTTCGGCATTGACCGCGCGGGGATCGACCTGGAGGCCCTACCGGGCGCCGGTCTTACAACCCTCGATGTGCGCTTCCCCGACAAGGGTGAGACGGCCCAGCCTGTCGAAGAAGACGAGCCGCCTCGGGTGCGCCTTGATATCGAGTTCAGCGCGCCGGGGCGGATCTTCGTCAGCGGGCAGGGGCTGGATGCGGAAATGTCGCTGGAGGCGGCCATCGAGGGCCCGCTTGGCGAGCCGCGTCTTTTCGGACTTGCCGAAATCGTGCGCGGGCGTTTTGACCTGGCCGGCAAGCGTTTCCGCTTCGCCGACTCGCAGATCGATCTGAACGGCGAGGTCATGCAAGCCGGGCTGGATATCGAGGCGCGCCGCGAAACCGAGAGCCTGACCGCCATCGTCTCGATCACCGGCACGCCGCGCCGCCCGGAGGTCTCCTTGAGCTCCCAGCCGGAACTGCCCGAGGATCAGGTCCTGTCCCGGGTGCTTTTCGGGCGTTCGCCTGCCGAGCTGTCGGCGCTGGAAACCGCGCGCCTGGCGGGCGCTCTCGCCCAGCTCGCCGGGGGCGGCGGTACGGACCTGTTCGGCGGCCTGCAGGAGGCGCTCAGCCTCGACCGGCTGGATTTCGGACAGGATGCCAGCGGCGAGTCCCAGGTCACGACCGGAAAATACATCGCGGAGAATGTCTATCTGGAAGCGCGCACGGGCCCGTCCGGCCTGCCGGAACTGGTTCTTGAATGGGAGCCGCTGGAGAATGTGGAGGTGCAAGGCGACATCACCCCGAGCGAGAGCCAGGAAGTCTCGATCCGCTGGACGCGCGACTTCGACTGAGCCGGCCGGCGCCGGCCATATCGGCCCGGAAGGCGGGTCCGGCGCCTTCCCCAACGTGACCGCTTCCTCGGCTCAGGCCTGCATGCGACAAACCGCCCATGGACGGATTTCAGAGCAAGACGGCCGGCCGGGGCGGGCTGAATTATCCCTTCGCCGAGGACGTGCCGGCAACCGGAACGGTGAAAGAGGTCGGGCCGGGTATATACTGGGTGCGGATGCCGCTGCCTTTCTCCCTGAAATGGATCAATCTCTGGCTGATCGATGACGGTCCGGGCTGGACGATTGTCGATACGGGCATGCCGCTCGAAGACACCCGGCGCGCCTGGCGCGAGATTTTCGAGGACCGGCTGGACGGGCGTCCCGTGACACGGATCATCGTGACCCACATGCATCCCGACCATGTCGGTAATGCTGGCTGGCTTTCGCGCAAGTTTCCCGGCGCCAGGCTTTTCATGTCGCGGCTGGAATATATCAGTTGCCGCATGCTGGTGGCGGATACGGGGCGCGAGGCACCTGAGGACGCGGTGGGGTTCTATCGCCGGGCAGGCTGGGACGAGGCGGCCCTGGAGGATTACAAGTCGCGTTTCGGCGGCTTCGGGCGCGGCGTCAGCCGAATGCCTGATGCCTATTACCGCCTGGAGGATGGCGACCGGCTGGAGATGGCCGGCGAGACCTGGCAGGTCATTACCGGGCATGGCCATTCGCCTGAACATGTCTGCCTGTTCTGTCCGGCGCTCGGCCTGCTGATTTCCGGCGATCAGTTGCTCCCGCGCATCTCCTCGAACGTGTCGGTCTTCCCGACTGAGCCGGAGGCCAATCCCCTGGCCGACTGGATGGAAAGCTGCGACAAGCTCATCAGGGCCATTCCCGAAGACGTTCTGGTCCTGCCGGCGCATAATGGGCCCTTCCACGGTGCGCATAAGAGGCTGCGTCACCTGATCGACGGGCACGAATTGTCGCTGGAGCGCCTGAAATCCAGGCTGGCCGACCAGCCGCGCCAGGTCGTCCAGACCTTTCCGGCCCTGTTCGGGCGCAAGATCGGGCCAGATGTTCTGAGCATGGCAACAGGCGAGGCGATTGCGCATCTCAACTGCCTGATCGCGCGCGGCGAGGCCCGGCGTGAGACCGGCG